>NZ_CAACVB010000160.1 GCF_900659635.1 Actinomadura roseirufa
CGCCGCCGCGCGGCCCCGGGCGCTGTCGGGCGGGCAGGCGCAGCGCGTCGCGCTCGCCCGCGCGCTGGCCGTCCGGCCCGGCCTGCTCCTGCTGGACGAGCCGCTGGCCGCGCTCGACGCGCACACCAGGCTGGAGATCCGGGCCGCGCTGCGCCGCCACCTGGCCGGGTTCGCGGGCGCGGCGGTGCTGGTCACCCACGACCCGCTGGACGCGATGGTGCTGGCCGACAGGATCGTCGTCCTGGAGAACGGGCGGCTGGTGCAGGAGGGCGAGCCCGCGGAGGTGGCGCGGCGACCCCGCACCGACTACGTCGCCCGCCTGGTTGGGCTGAACCTCTACCGGGGGACGGCCAGGGCGGGCACCGTCGTGATCGGCGACCCTGGAGGCGACGGCGGGCAGCGGACGCTCGACACTGTGGACTCACTCGAAGGTGAGGTCTTCCTGGCCTTCGCGCCAGCAGCCGTGGCGCTGTACCGTACTCGCCCCGACGGCAGCCCGCGCAATCTCTGGTGGACACGCGTCGGCGCCATCGAGCGGCACGGCGACCGGGTGCGGGTGCAGCTCTCCGGCCCGCCTTTCGCGGCCGTCGCGGACGTCACCCCGGCCGCCGTCGCGGAGCTGCAATTGTCGGAGGGCAGCGGCATATGGGCGGCCGTTAAGGCCACCGAGACCCACGTTTACCCAGCTTGAGCGCTCGCATGCCGGGGGCGGGGGCGCGCCGTCCGGGGCGCTCGTGCCTAGGTGATATCAATCACAAAAAGGCAGTGGAAGGCCCAAACCGGGACGGGATTGGTCCAGACCAAATGGCAAAAACGACAAGTCTTGTTCATCATGCAAGGATCCCGCGAACCGCTGAAGGAGTAGCCCGTGTCCCACCAGGTCCCCGGCCTCGACCAGGCCCCAACCGGTCACACCGAACTGATTGACTGGGTACGCGGGATCGCAGAGCTGACCCGGCCCGACCGCGTCGAGTGGTGCGACGGCTCGGAGGACGAGTGGGAGCGCCTGACCGGTCTCCTCGTCGAGCAGGGCACCTTCACGCGGCTCGACCCGGCCAAGCGCCCGAACAGCTTCTACGCGGCCTCCGACCCCACCGACGTCGCCCGCGTCGAGGACCGGACCTTCATCTGCTCCGAGAAGGAGGAGGACGCCGGCCCGACCAACAACTGGATCGCGCCCGCCGAGATGAAACAGACCCTCGGCGAGCTCTTCGAGGGCTGTATGAAGGGCCGCACCATGTACGTGGTGCCGTTCTGCATGGGCCCGCTCGGCGGCAACATCTCCCAGCTCGGCGTCGAGATCACCGACTCGGCCTACGTCGCGGTCTCGATGAAGATCATGACGCGGATGGGCACCGGCGCGCTGCGCCTCATCGAGGAGCGCGGCTCCTACGTCAAGGCCGTCCACTCCGTGGGCGCGCCGCTGGAGCCGGGCCAGTCCGACGTGGCGTGGCCCTGCAGCTCCACCAAGTACATCACGCACTTCCCCGAGACCCGGGAGATCTGGTCCTACGGGTCCGGCTACGGCGGCAACGCGCTGCTCGGCAAGAAGTGCTACGCGCTGCGGATCGCCTCGACGATGGCCCGCGACGAGGGCTGGATGGCCGAGCACATGCTCGTGCTGAAGCTGACCCCGCCGGCCGGCGAGACCCGCTACGTCGCCGCCGCCTTCCCCTCGGCCTGCGGCAAGACGAACCTCGCCATGCTGGAGCCGACCATCCCGGGCTGGAAGGTCGAGACCATCGGCGACGACATCGCCTGGATGCGGTTCGGCGACGACGGCCGCCTCTACGCGATCAACCCCGAGGCCGGCTTCTTCGGCGTCGCCCCCGGCACCGGCGCGAGCACCAACGCCAACGCGGTCAAGACGCTGTGGGGCAACAGCATCTTCACCAACGTCGCGCTCACCGACGACGGCGACGTGTGGTGGGAGGGCCTCACCGACGAGCCGCCCGCGCACCTGACCGACTGGAAGGGCAACGACTGGACGCCCGAGTCGGGCACCCCCGCCGCGCACCCGAACGCCCGCTTCACCACCCCGGCCGGGCAGTGCCCGATCGCCGCCGACGAGTGGGAGGACCCGAAGGGCGTGCCGATCTCGGCGATCCTGTTCGGCGGCCGCCGCGCGTCCGCGGTGCCGCTGGTCACCGAGTCGTTCGACTGGCAGCAGGGCGTGTTCCTCGGCGCGAACGTCGCCTCGGAGAAGACCGCCGCCGCCGAGGGCACGGTCGGCGAGCTGCGCCGCGACCCGTTCGCCATGCTGCCGTTCTGCGGCTACAACATGGGCGACTACTTCGGCCACTGGCTGGAGATCGGCAAGGCCGCCCAGGCGGAGAACCTCCCCCGGATCTACTACGTCAACTGGTTCCGCAAGAACGCCGACGACCAGTTCATCTGGCCCGGCTTCGGCGAGAACAGCCGCGTCCTGAAGTGGATCGTCGAGCGCCTGAACGGCCAGGCCGACGCGGTGAAGTCCCCCATCGGGCACCTGCCGACCAAGGAGTCCCTGGACACCGACGGCCTGGCGATCGACGACGCCGACCTGGACACGCTGCTGTCGGTCGACACCGAGGTCTGGAAGCAGGAGGCCGCGCTCGTTCCCGCCCACTTCGAGACCTTCGGCGACCACCTCCCCGAGGCGCTGTGGGACGAGTACCACGGCCTCGTCCGCCGGCTGGAGGAGTAGCACTCCGCTCGACCCCGTGCCCGTCCGCCGATCCGGCGGGCGGGCACACGGGCGTCCGGCCCTCGCCGAGAAAACTCAACCATTGTTGAGGTCGGCTAGGATATGCGGTATGACGCGGTTGGAGCACCGGGTGCACGAACTGACCGTCGGCCAGCTCGCCGAACGGAGCGGCGTGGCCGTCTCGGCGCTGCACTTCTACGAGTCCAAGGGCCTGATCAGCAGCCGCCGGACGGCGGGCAACCAGCGGCGCTTCAGCCGCGACACGCTGCGCCGCGTGTCGTTCATCCGGGTGTCGCAGCGGGTCGGGATCCCGCTCAGCGAGATCAAGCGCGCCCTCGGCACCCTGCCCGAGGAGCGTACCCCCACCATGGACGACTGGGCGCGGCTCTCGGCGGCCTGGCGAGGCGAGCTGGACGCCCGCATCGCCCAGCTCGAACGGCTGCGCGACGACCTCACCGAGTGCATCGGCTGCGGCTGCCTGTCCATCCGGAGCTGCGCCCTCGCCAACCCCTACGACCGGCTCGGCGACGAGGGGCCCGGCCCGCGCCGCCTCCTCGTGCAGGACGGCGCGCACCCCGAAGCGGGCGATGGGCCGTCCGCCCGTCCCGCCCCCGCCGGCAAGGTTCCGGCCGACTGCGCGGAGTCCTGCGGTCCCGCGTCCTGAACGCCCGGCCGCCGCCGGAGTCGCTCGGCGGCCCGCCGGGCGACTCGGGGCCCTCCTCAGCGATCCTGCCCCCGGGGGTCGCGGCCGTGCGGGTCGACGCGGCGCGGGGCGGGCGCGCGGCCCGGGGGCTGGGTCGGCGCCGGCCTCGACGGGATCGGCTCGATGGGCAACTCGACCGGCTTGTCCCCCAGGGTGAACTCCTGGTCATGGTGGTGCAGTTTCAGACCGGGGCCGTCGAGCAGCTCGTAGCGGGCCGTCTCGGCGGTCACGCTCACCTTCACCCGGTTGTCCCGGTAGCGCATCCGGAACGACAGCCGGCTGATGCCGCCCGGCAGCCGCGGCGCGAACCGCAGCCGCCCGCGGCCCGCGCGCATCCCGCCGAACCCCGCGACCAGCCCGCTCCACCCGCCGGCCATCGAGGCGATGTGCAGCCCGTCGCGGGTGTTGTGGTTCAGGTCGTGCAGGTCCAGCAGCGCCGTCTCGCTGAGGTAGTCGTGCGCCAGCTCCAGGTGCCCGACCTCCGCGGCGACCACCGCCTGCGTCTGCGCCGACAATGAGGAGTCCCGGACCGTCAGGCCCTCGTAGTACTCGAAGTCGCGGACCTTCTGCTCCTCGGTGAACGCGTCCCCGCACAGGTGCAGCGCGAGGACGAGGTCCGCCTGCTTGACGACCTGCTTGCGGTACAGGTCGAAGTAGGGATAGTTCAGCAGCAGCGGATAGTGGTCGGGCTTGGTCGCCGCGAAGTCCCACCGGGCGTGGTTCGTGAAGTTCTCGCTCTGCGGGTGAACGTCGAGATGGTCGTCGTAGGGGATCAGCATCGCCGCCGCCGCGTCCCGCCACGACGCGGCCTCCTCGGTGGTCACGCCCAGCCGGTCGGCGATGTCGGGATGGCGCATCGCCATCTCCGCCGCCTCCTGCAGGTTCCGGCGCGCCATGAGGTTGGTGTAGACGTTGTTGTCCACGATCGCGCTGTACTCGTCCGGCCCCGTGACGCCGTCGATGCGGAACACGCCGCCGACGTCGTGGTGACCGAGGCTCCGCCACAGCCGGGCGGTCTCCACCATCACCTCCAGCCCGACCTCTCGCTCGAACATCTCGTCCTGCGTGGCGTCCACGTACCGGACGACGGCGTCGGCGATGTCGGCGTTGATGTGGAACGCGGCCGTCCCGGCGGGCCAGTACCCCGAGCACTCGTGGCCGCGGATCGTCCGCCAGGGGAACGTCGCGCCGCTCAGCCCGAGCTGGCTGGCGCGCTCGGCGGCGAGAGGGAGCGTCATGTGCCGCCACGCCAGCGCGTCGGCGGCGGCGCCGGGGGAGGTGTAGGTGAGGACGGGCAGGACGAACGTCTCGGTGTCCCAGAACGTGTGCCCGTCATAGCCGGGACCGGTCAGCCCCTTGGCCGGGATCATGCGACGCTCGGCGCGCGCGCCCGCCTGCAAGATGTGGAACAGCCCGAAGCGGACGGCCTGCTGAACCTCGGCGTCGCCGTCCACCTCGACGTCCGCGCCGCACCAGAAGTCGTCGAGGAACGTCCGCTGCTCCTCCAGCAGGCCGTCCCACCCGGTCTGCCGTGCCCCCGCCAGCGCCCCGACGACCTGGTCGTGGAGCGCAGGCCGGGACCGCTGGCTCGACCACCCGTACGCCAGGTACTTGATGACGCGGAGCCGCTGCCCCGGCTCCAGCCGGGTCGCGACCGTCAGCCGGCCCACGTCCGGGGAGCTCTCGGTCTCCACCGCCATCGACCCGGGCCCGTCGATCTCGTGCGACATGCCCGCCGCCATCCGCAGCCCGCTCTTGCGGGTCCGGTGCAGCAGCAGCACCTTCGTGCCGTTCGCGACGTGCTCCTCGCTGACCAGCGGGCTCTCCAGGATCGCCGACGCGCGCGGGTCCCGGCCGCCGCCCGGCAGCGCCTCGTTGGCGACCAGCTCCGACTGCGCGACCACCCGGACCGCCGCGTCCACCGGCTCGACCTCGTAGCAGATCGCCGCGACGGCCCGCTGCGTCAGCGACACCATCCGCACCGAGGTGACCCGCACCCGCCGGTCGGCGGGCGACGTCCACTCCACGCTCCGGGTGAGGGTGCCCGCCCGCAGGTCCAGGACCCGTTCGTGATGGTGGACGCGGCCGTAGCGCACGTCGAACGGCTCGTCGTCCACCAGCAGCCGGATCACCTTGCCATTGGTGACGTTGATGACCGTCTGTCCCGACTCGGGGTACCCGTAGGCGGCCTCGGCCTGAGGCAGGGGCCGCTGCTCGTAGAAGGAGTTCAGGTAGGTGCCGGGCAGCCCGTGCGGCTCTCCCTCGTCGAGGTTGCCGCGGATGCCGAGATGGCCGTTGGACAGCGCGAACACCGACTCGCTCTGCGCCAGCCGGTCCAGCCGCAGCTCCGGTTCCCGCACGCACCACGGCTCCACCAGGTAGACGGGCCGGTCGGCGCCCGGCTGGGCGTCCCCCTCGCTCACTCGCCCTCCATCAGCTCGGACAGGTCGCCCACCACCACGTCCGCGCCGTGCTCGGCGAGCTCCGCGGCGTGGTCGTCGTCGACCCGGTTGACGCCCACGACGTAGGCGAAGCCCCCCGCGCGGCCCGCCGCCACGCCCGCCAGCGCGTCCTCGAACACCACGGCCCGCGCCGCCGGGACGCCGACCGCCTCGGCCCCGGCGAGGAACATGTCCGGCGCGGGCTTGCCGGGCAGGTTCCGCTCCGCCGCCACGACGCCGTCGATCCGCGCGTCGAACAGGTCGGTGATCCCGACCGTCTCCAGCACCTGGACGGTGTTCGCGCTGGAGGACACCACCGCCGTCCGCAGCCCCGCCTCGCGCACGGCGCGGACGTAGGCGACCGACCCCTCGAACACCTCCACGCCCTTGTCCTTGATGATCTGGAGCACGAGGGCGTTCTTGCGGTTGCCGAGCCCCCGCACCGACTCGGTCTCCGGCGGGTCGTCCGGCGTCCCCTCGGGGAGCTCGACGCCCCGCGACGCCAGGAACGAGCGGGTCCCGTCCTCGCGCTTCTTGCCGTCGACGTACGCCCCGTAGTCCTTCACCGGGTCGAACGGGACGAACGGCTCGCCGGTCCGCTCCGCCCGGTCGCGCAGGAACCCGTCGAACATCTCCTTCCAGGCCGCCGCGTGCACCGCGGCCGTCCGGGTCAGCACCCCATCGAGATCGAAGAGACACGCCTGCGCCTCGTCGGGCAGTCCCAGCATCCGCACCCCCTGGACAATGTCAGTATCGGTGGACCCCGTTCCCGCGCGGAACAAGGACATGCGCGGGCCGGTTGCGCTCGAACGGGGGATTCATGATCTACGTGCTGACCCCTCGGCCAGGGTCGCACACGACGAGGAGAGAACCAATGGACAAAGCGCGCATCGGAGTCACCGGCCTGGCGGTGATGGGCCGCAACCTGGCCCGCAACCTCGCCCGCCACGGTCACCCGGTGGCGGTGCACAACCGCACCCCGGCCAAGACCAAGGCGCTGGTGGAGGAGTTCGGCGACGAGGGGACCTTCCTGCCCGCCGACACGCCCGAGGAGTTCGTGGCCTCGCTCGAACGGCCGCGCCGCCTGGTCATCATGGTCAAGGCCGGAGCGCCCACCGACGCGGTCATCGACGAGTTCGCGCCGCTGCTGGAACCCGGCGACATGATCGTCGACGGCGGCAACGCGCACTTCGCCGACACCCGCCGCCGTGAGGCCGCGCTGCGCGAGCGCGGCGTCCACTTCGTCGGCGCCGGCATCTCCGGCGGCGAGGAGGGCGCGCTGCACGGGCCCAGCATCATGCCCGGCGGGTCCGCCGAGTCCTACGCCGCGCTCGGCCCGCTGCTGGAGGACATCGCCGCCAAGGTCGACGGGACGCCCTGTTGCGTCCACGTCGGGCCCGACGGCGCCGGGCACTTCGTGAAGATGGTCCACAACGGCATCGAGTACGCCGACATGCAGCTCATCGCCGAGTCCTACGACCTGCTCCGGCACGCGGCCGGCCTCACGCCCGCCGAGATCGCCGAGGTGTTCCGCACGTGGAACACCGGCCGCCTGGAGTCCTACCTCATCGAGATCACCGCCGAGGTCCTCGCGCACACCGACGCCGCGACGGGCGCGCCGTTCGTCGACGTCGTCCTGGACCAGGCCGAGCAGAAGGGCACCGGCCGCTGGACGGTGCAGACCGCGCTGGACCTCGGGGTCCCGGTCGGCGGCATCGCCGAGGCGGTGTTCGCCCGGTCGGTGTCCGGCCACGCCGAGCTGCGCGAGGCCGCCCAGCACCTGCCCGGCCCGGCCCGCGCGAGCGGGACCGCCGGGGCGTCCTTCGCCGACGCCGTCGAGAAGGCCCTCTACGCCTCCAAGATCGTCGCGTACGCGCAGGGCTTCCACGAGATCCAGGCGGGCAGCGCCGAGTACGGCTGGGACATCGACGCCGGCGCGATGGCCACCATCTGGCGCGGCGGCTGCATCATCCGCGCCCGGTTCCTCGACCGCATCCGCGCCGCCTACGAGGCCGACCCGCACACCCCGACCCTGCTCACCGACGACCACTTCGCCGAGGCGCTCGGCGACGCGCAGGACGCCTGGCGCGAGGTGGTCGCGACCGCCGCGCGGCTCGGCATCCCCGCGCCGGGGTTCGCCACCGCCCTCGCCTACTACGACTCGCTGCGCGCCCAGCGGCTCCCGGCGGCGCTCACCCAGGGCCAGCGCGACTTCTTCGGCGCCCACACCTACCGCCGCGTCGACCGCGACGGCTCGTTCCACACGCTCTGGGGCGGCGACCGCACCGAGACCGGGGGCTGAACCGAGACCCCGGCGCCGCCCGCCCCTCGCGAGGGGCGGGCGGACCCGACCGCCTAAACCCCGGCCGACTCGTGCGGGTCCCGCTCGGTGCCACCGCGCAACCGGAACACACCGGGCTCGATCTCCTCGGAGCGCACCTGAAGCCATGCGTGCACATCGGCGGGCCACCGGGTGTCCACGTCCCACACCACTCTGGTCAGCACCATGTCCCGATCACGATCGGGCAGGCGCACATCGGTCAGATCGAGCCCCGAGGCGTCGATCTCCATGCTTCTGAGGAAGAGACGGGCGAAGGCATGAGCGTGAGCGAGGGCACGGCCGAGGTCCTCGGTGAGTTCGCCGGACAGGTGGGGAAGGCGGAGGTACTTGTCGGTGCGCACGGGACCGAGGGCCAGGACGAGATCGCGGGCGTGGGCGGCCGCGTGGTCGAGTGAGCGTCGGAGCAACCGGAGGACCTTGATAGCGCGGCCATGAGCGCCCTGAGGAGCGCTCTCGACGACGTGGTCGAGGTCGAGGGCACGGACACAGAGCAGCCGGACGGCGCGCGCGAGATGGTCCGCATCATGGATGTTGGACACCCAGTTGAAGACGGCGGCGAGGTCGCAGATGTCCGCGATCTCGTGGTAGAAGCCCCATGCCTGGACGCGGTCACGAATCTGCCGCTTCGGCCTGTGAGCCACGGAGGACGGGGACACGCCGACCGCCCCGCGATCCGACGCCAGATCACCGGGTTCGGCCAGGAGAGCGGCCAGGGTCTGGGTCGGGTCGGCGTGGGCGCGCACGTGGTCGAGCAGGGCCTCATCACCGGCGGCGAGGACGGCGTCCAGGGCCTCGTCGGAGAAATCATCCAGGCGCGGCTCATCCACGTCCGGGCCTCCCTTCGCGGTCGGTGACGCTCGCCAGACGCGCTTTGAGCAGGCGGCGGGCCTTGGCCCGGCGGTCCCGGACCTGCTGCTGGGTGATGCCCAGCTCGCGGGCGATGTCGGCACTGGGGATGTCGTCGAGGTCGAAGGCGATCACCATGCGGCACTCGGGATCCAGGACCCGCAGAAGGGCGACGAGGTCGCGGGCCTGCCCGGTCAGCTCGGCGTGCCCCGGGCCCGGCGCGGGACGGTCGGCGTCCGGCCCGATCGAGATCGCGCCCTGGTCCCGGTGCTCGGCTCGGTGGTGGTTGAGGGCCACCCGCCGCGCCCACGCCGACGGGCGGGGGAGCGCCTCCCGGTTCCACTGCCCCCGCAGCACCTTGCGCCACCCCTGGACGGCCATGTGCTGGGCCGCGTCCTCGGCGTCGGCCAGGCTCGCCCCGGTGCGCATCACGAACCGCACGACATAGGCGTACTCGGCGTCCAGGAAGTCCAGGAACTCCTGTCGTGTCGCCGCCGTCCCGGCCTCCGGCTCGCGGCCCCGGCCGGCACCCGCCGGGACCGGCCTGCGCACCGGATCGGGCTCCTGGCGGTCATCGCTACTCATCGCCGGCGGCGCGGCCGCCGTCGCGGCGGGCGCGCAGCCGCGCGTCCACCACGATGATCACGGAGGCGAGGACCGGGGCCACCGCCCCCAACGTCCCCAACACGTTCATTCCGCGCGCCCCTTCCGTCCCGCGGCCCTTCCCGGCACCCCGTCGATGCGCCGCAGGGGACGGGCCGTCACCTGTAAGAGGGCCAGAACCAAGATCAACGGGAAGGCCGGACCAAGATTGTTGCCCGGCCTCGTTCCGGCCCAGGTGAGGCGCCCTCGGCCTACGATTCGTCCGGGTCCTTTCGCACGCCGGCGAGCGGATCGCCGGTCTTCGTGCCGCCTCCGGCGTCTTCGGCGTCGTAGCCCTCCGCCGCACTTCCCATGCCCGGCACGATGCGCTCGCGCGGCTGCTCCTCCTGCCCCGAGCTGGCCCCCGGACCCCGTTCGGCGGGATCGTTCCTCTTCGCCATCGGACTACCTCCCTTGCTGGGTTCGTTCCGCTCGTTGTTGCCGAACGGGCCGTGCCTAACCCGCTCCACCGGATCCGCTTGACCGGAAACGGAATCCCGGTGGCCCGCCCTTGATCGCCGGTGTAGACACGATCGGCAGGGCGACGGAAGGCGGAGTGTGGGGCGCAGGAAAGAGATCGACACCACGCAGTGGCCCGCCGGGGGACCGCACCGCGAGCTGCTGGAGATCCTCGACCGGCTGCACAAGGACAGCGGCCTGATGAGCAGGCACGAGATCGCCACCGCGATGCAGTTCGGGTCCCCGTCCCACATCAACGACTGGCTGCGGGCGCGCCGCCTCCCCGATACCGCCAAGAAGGTCCGGGAGCTGGTGCGGGCGCTCAACGGCGGCGAGAACGACATCCGCCGCGCCGCCGAGCTGTACGAAGCGATCCCCCGGTGGGCCGCCGAACCGAAACCGCACCCCTGGGCGCGGCTGGTCGGCGACCACGTCGCGTGGACGCTCACGGACCCGGGGCAGGACGTGTCCGGCTTGGACGACGCGGCGGCCGCCGTCGCCGAGCGGCTCGGGGCGCTGAGCGACGAGGCCGAGGCCGCCCTCGCCGGTGATCCGTGGCTCGACTCCGGGTTCGCCGACCGGTTCGCCGCCCAGACCGAACGTCTCCTGCGCACCATGCCCACGCCCGACCTGCGCGATCTCTCACCCGCCGAGGCGGTGCTACTCACGCTCGTCCCGCTGCTCCAGCACGCGCACGTCGCGCGGACGCTGGCCGGGCTCCGGGAGATCGACCCGCACGACCTCACCCTCGACGGCGGCGGCGGACCGCGCCGTGACTACGAGGTGTTCCTCAGTGGTCAGCGTGAGCACGTCGACCGGGCGACCGCGCCCGATCTTCCGGGCCGCGCCTCCGCCGGTACCGAGATCGGCTGGTGGCTCTTCCACCGGTGGACGGCGCGCGGGGGCCGAACGTACCGGCTCGGCGCGGTCCGGGACCTCGTCGGCGCCGCGGAGATCACCGACTCCCGGCTCAGGGACGGGGTGCTGGAGCCGCGGACCGTCCGCCGGATCATGATCGGGCTCCGGCTCGGCCCCGCCGAACTCGGTGACCCCGACCGGGCGGACGCGCCCCGGACCGAGAACACCCTCTTCGCCGGGAGCCGGGACGAGCAGCGGGTGCGCGAGCGGCTGATCGGCCACATCCTCGCCGTCGCCTACGCCCTGACGATCGACCTGGTCCGGTTGCCCGACGTCGTCGTCCGGCACCTGGGCATCCCGGAACCGGTGGACCTGCGCCTGCTGCGCGGCACGGTCGCGAGCCGCGCGCAATGGGTGATCCAGCGCGACCGCCTGGTCCTGCGGGCCGACTGCCACCACCCCGCCGAGTACGAGGGACTGCGCCAGTACGCCGGCCAGGTCGATACCCTCCTGGACATGATCCGCCGCACCTGCGGCGACCACCCCACACTGCAATCCCTCGCGGGGCTCCCGGCCCGCGCGTCCGCCGACGAGGTCAGGCCGGACACCGACGACGACGGGCGGCTGCTCTTCCAGCGTGTCAGCCGCTTCCGGCTGGACGAGCGCCGGGTGCAGGAACTGCTGATGGGGGAGCAGCTCTACCAGGACCGGGGCCTCGCCATCCGCGAGCTGTACCAGAACGCCCTGGACGCCTGCCGCTACCGCCGCGCACGTCATGCCTACCGCGCGCGCTTCGGCGGGGCCGACTCCTGGAACGGTCAGATCCGCTTCACTCAGGGGGAGGAGAACGGCCGGGCCTTCCTCGAATGCGCGGACACCGGCATCGGGATGACGGAGGCCGTCCTTACCGAGGTCTTCTCGCAGGCCGGGACGCGCTTCACGGACATGACGGAGTTCATGCTTGAGTCCGCCGCCTGGCAGGACGCCGACCCGCCGATCCCGTTCCACGCCAACAGCCGGTTCGGCATCGGCGTGCTCAGCTACTTCATGATCGCCGACGAGATCGAGGTCGTCACCCGCCCGCTGGACCACGGCGACCATCCCCACCCGACGATGCGCGTCTCGATCTTCGGCCCCGGCCACCTCTTCCGCATCGAACACCTCCCTCCGGAGCAGGCCCGGTTCCCGGGCACGACCGTGAAGCTGTACCTGCGGGACAGTAACAGCGCCCCGTCCTGTGTTGAGGAACTGCGCCGCCTCCTCGGCATCGCCGAGTTCGAGACGACGGCCGTCCACGGCGCGAAGGAGGAGCGCTGGGAGCCGGGCGTGCTCAAATCACGGGCCCGCCTGTCCTGGGAGAACGAGGGGCTGGACACGCACGGCCGCTTCGTTCCATGGACCGCTGAGAACGGCTGCCAGGTGATCTGGTGCGAAAAGGGCGGCGGCCTCCTGGTAGACGGACTCCATGTCCAACCGGCCGTCCGCCGTGGGGTCTTCGCCGGTCTCGGAGACGGCACACTGCGCGGGGCCGTCGTCAACCTGACCGGCCCGAAAGCACCGAAGCAGCTCTCCGTGGACCGCCGGAAAGTCCTCTCAGACGTCTCGGCCGATGTTGAGGAACTGCTGGAATCAGCGATGGGGTGCCTTCTCTCAGAGGACACGCCTCTGATGAGGCTGCACTGGATCAGCGCCGTCACAGAGGCGAGCCCCCGCCTGGCCGATCGCCTCGCCAAGTGTGCCGCCGAAGGCGACCGATCGATCGATGGACCGGAGCAGACCGGTGAGTCCGCTAGGGACTGTTTCCTGCAGGACACTTTTCTGACTACCGAACGCTATGCGTTGTTCGGAGCATTCGATGCTGACCGGGGCGGCTTCTCGTCCTGGGATTTCGGGCCCTATGTGCCGGATCACGTCCTCCTGTGGCGCCTCGCCGCCCGGGACGATCAAAGGCTTCTCGACCTCCTGGAGGCTGGCGACCTCAGGGAGGCCGAGCGGGGGATTCCATCCGACGTCATCCTGCTGGCCGGTCTCAATTCCTTTGCCGCAGAGGAGCTGTCCATAGCGGATTTTGCTTGGCCTGAACGGGATCTCGAACGCCAGCCGGGCCATATTCTCTGGACCGCGATGGTGACCGGATCCTCACCCCGAGAAGCGGCGCGCCGTGCGATCGATCTGGGTTATGTTCTGGAGCCGCAGAGATTTCCTGAAGGACGTGAATTCGACGGGATCGATCTCGCGCTGCTCGGCAGGGGGCGAGGTCGCGCACTCGACTGGTGGGACACGGTTAAGGAGGTCCCGCTCGGGCATCTCGTCGCGGTCGCCGTGCAGTACGGGCTGAGGATCTCCGAGGTGCGCGACCGGATGGAAGGCTATGGCTTCCGTTTGCTCCCGGACGGGCCGTTCGTCGAATCGCCCACTCCCGTCGACCTGCGCCTGCTCAACTGGGAAGGGGATGGACGTGGAGATGATTGGATCAGGGAGCGGGCGACCCCCTTGCCGGCCTCTCACCTGGTTCAGTCGGCGGCCGACCTTGACATGGAGATAGGTGAGGTGTGCGCCAGGATCGAGGAATTCGGCCTGCCGGTCGAGCGGCTCGCCCTTCCCGTTCGGCCCAGCAGCGAAGACCTTTTTCTTTTCGACTGGGCCTGGGGGAGCGATCGCGACGACTTCGATACCGCGGATGCGCTGCCGCCGGGAATTGTCGCACGTGTGGCGAGCATGCTCGACCGTCCGATTCGAGAGGTCGGCGCGCGGCTGACAGGATATGGAGTGAAAATTGCCCGGTGTCCTCTGGGCCGGGTCGGCCCCGCCGATCTATCGCTGTTGAGCCGATACGGCGGAAGATATGGTTCATGGCGTCCCCACGGCGACGTCGTCTCCCTGCCCTCCCTGCTCAGGGCCAGCAGATTGGCCAATGTGCCGCCGAGCACGGCCGCGGAACGCCTGGCCGCATACGGCCTGGAGGTTCCAGCCGGGGTCCGGCCGGCCGTCATCGACGAGATCACCTCCGGACTTCTCGGCCGATGCCTCGCCGCTCAGGACGGCTGGCCGGATGTCGAGCCTTCGGTCTTCCGTGCGCACGTTCTCAGAGCGGCCGCCATGGAAGGGGTCTCCCCGCACTTGGCCGCCGACCGGCTCAGAACCGCGGGAGTCGCACTTCCCCCGGGCGACTGGGCGGACCAGACGGACGAAATCAATTTCTGGCTCCTGCGCTCCCACCGTTCCGCGGGTCCCCTCTGGCTGCAGTTGGACAAGCCCGTGCCGCTGTTGCATCTGCTGCGGGGGGCACGCAAGTTCGGGATCAGTGTCGAGGAGGCGGCGGAGCGGTTGCGGCGGCTCGGGATGATCGTGCCGGACGTGCGGACGAGTGTCGCGGAGGCGTTGCGGAGAGTGCCTCGACGGGCCTGACGATCGTGCGGTGGGCGTGCGCCATCGTGCCGGGCATGGCCGGAAGTTGCATGTCAGTGGCGTGATTCTTGATGGGCGGTCGCCCGTCACGATGCGTTACGGACGTAGCGCCGCCCAGGGGCGCAGGCTGGCTCTCGTTGGACGGGACACGACGGGAGTGGTTGGGATGCACACGATCGCCGAGCTGGCGCCGATCATTGGCGGGGTACTGAACATCGTGGCCGCGGGGGTGGGGGCCGCGCTGTCCGCGGGCGGGTGGCGGAGGCGGCGATGACGCGGGCGGTGGGCCGAGGGGGCAGGATGGAGGGGTGAGCCTTATCGATGAGCTGCCCTCCGGAAACGACGCCGACGCCGATTCGCTCTTCGAGGCGTTCGAGCGGTGGGTGTCGGGGCGCGGGATCACGCTGTATCCCGCGCAGGAGGAGGCGCTCATCGAGGTGGTCTCGGGGGCCAACGTGATCCTCGCGACGCCGACGGGGTCGGGGAAGAGCCTGGTGGCGGCGGGGGCGCTGTTCGCGGCGCTCGGCAAGGACCAGGTGGGGTTCTACACGGCGCCGATCAAGGCGCTGGTGTCGGAGAAGTTCTTCGACCTGTGCGAGATGTTCGGCCGGGACAACGTCGGCATGATGACCGGCGACGCCAGCGTCAACGCGGACGCGCCGATCGTGTGCTGCACGGCGGAGGTGCTCGCCAACATCGCGCTGCGGGACGGCCGGGACGCCGACATCGGCGTGGTGGTCATGGACGAGTTCCACTTCTACGCCGAGCCCGAGCGGGGCTGGGCGTGGCAGATCCCGTTGCTGGAGCTGCCGCAGTCGCAGTTCCTGCTGATGTCGGCGACGCTCGGGGACGTCTCGTTCTTCCAGAAGGACCTGACGCGGCGGACGGGCCGGCCGACGGCGCTGGTCACCTCGGCGGACCGTCCCGTCCCGCTGATCTACGACTACCGGGTGACGCCGCTGCACGAGACGATCGAGGAACTGCTCGCCGAGCAGAAGGCGCCGATCTACCTGGTGCACTTCACGCAGGCCGCCGCGATCGAGCGGGCGCAGGCCCTGATGAGCATCAACGTGTGCACCAAGGAGGAGAAGGCGCGGATCGCCGAGCTGATCGGCAACTTCCGCTTCACGACGAAGTTCGGCCGGAACCTGTCGAGGTTCGTGCGGCACGGGATCGGCGTGCACCACGCCGGGATGCTGCCGAAGTACCGGCGGCTCGTGGAGCGCCTCGCGCAGGCCGGGCTGCTGAAGGTCATCTGCGGGACGGACACGCTGGGCGTCGGCGTGAACGTGCCGATCCGGACGGTGGTGTTCACCGCGCTCAGCAAGTACGACGGGCACCGGGTGCGGCGGCTGCGGGCCCGGGAGTTCCACCAGATCGCCGGGCGGGCCGGGCGGGCCGGGTTCGACACCGTCGGGTTCGTGGTGGCGCAGGCGCCCGACCACGTGGTGGAGAACGAGAAGGCGCTGGCCAAGGCGGGCGACGATCCGAAGAAGCGGCGGAAGGTGCAGCGCAAGAAGCCGCCGGAGGGGTTCGTCGGCTGGGACGAGGACACCTTCGCCAAGCTTCAGGAGGCGGCGCCGGAGATGCTCCGGTCCCGGTTCCAGGTCAGCCACGCGATGCTGCTGTCGGTGATCGCGCGTCCGGGGAACGCGTTCCAGGCCATGAAGCGGCTGCTGACCGACAACCACGAGGAGCCCTCGGCGCGCCGGCGGCACATCTCGCGGGCCATCGCGATCTACCGGTCGCTGCTGGCCGGCGGGGTGGTGGAGGTGCTGCCCGAGCCCGACGACGCCGGGCGGTACGCGCGGATCACCGTGGACCTCCAGGAGGACTTCGCGCTGAACCAGCCGCTGTCGACGTTCGCGCTGGCGACGTTCGAGGTCCTGGACCCGGCGTCGCCCTCCTACGCGCTGGACGTGCTGTCGGTGATCGAGGCGACGCTGGACGATCCGCGGCAGATCCTCGCGGCGCAGGTCAACAAGGCGCGCGGCGAGGCCGTCCAGGAGATGAAGGCCGAGGGGATCGAGTACGAGGAGCGGATGGAGCTGCTCCAGGAGGTCGACCATCCGAAGCCGCTGCAGGAGCAGCTCGACGCGGCGTACGAGATCTACCGGGCCGGGCATCCGTGGGTGGGCGACCATCCGCTGCGCCCGAAGTCGGTGGTGCGCGACATGTACGAGCGGGCCATGACGTTCACCGAGTACATCGGGTACTACGAGCTGGCCAGGGGAGAGGGGCTGGTCCTGCGGTACCTGTCGGGGGCGTACAAGGCGCTGCAGCAGACCGTCCCGGAGTCGATCAAGACCGATGACCTGATCGACCTGATCGAGTGGCTGGGCGAGCTGGTGCGGCAGGTGGACTCCAGCCTGCTGGACGAGTGGGAGCAGCTCGCGAACCCCGCCGACGAGGTGGACGAGCCGATCGAGGAGCGGGTCACCCGGGTCACGGCGAACGCGCGGGCGTTCCGGGTGCTGGTGCGCAACGCGCTGTTCCGCCGGGTGGAGCTGGCGGCGGCCGAGCGGTACGGCGAGCTCGGCGAGCTGGACCCGGAGTTCGGCGCGGCGGGCTGGTCGGCGGCGATGGACGGCTACTTCGCCGACCACGACGAGCTGTTCACCGGGCCCGACGCGCGCGGGCCGAAGCTGCTGCAGATCGAGGAAGTGCCGCAGGACGCGCTGTGGCGGGTCCGGCAGGTGTTCGACGACCCGGCGGGCGACCACGACTGGGGGATCTCCGCCGAGGTCGACCTGGCGGGATCGGACCAGGCCGGGGAGGCCGTCATCAGGGTCACGGGAGTCGACCGGCTGTAACGCAGGGAGGGGTGGGGATGGTCCAGGTCGCGGTGGCGCAGTTCGCGCCGGGAACCGACAAGGAAGAGAACCTGGCCGCGGTCCGCAAGCTCGCGGGCGAGGCGGCGGGACGCGGCGCGCGGGTCGTCGTGCTGCCGGAGTTCTCGATGTTCACGGCGCCGCGGATCGACGAGCGGTTCGTCGCGTCCGCCGAGCCGCTGGACGGCGCGTTCGGGACGGGGCTCGCCGATCTCGCCCGCCGGCTCGGGGTGCACGTGGTCGCGGGGATGAACGAGCGGCTGGACGAGCCCGGCCGTGTCTCGAACACGCTCGTCGCCCTGGGGCCGGACGGCTCGATCGCCGCGCTCTACCGCAAGATGCACCTGTACGACGCGTTCGGATTCCAGGAGTCGGCGGTGGTGCGCCCCGGCGAGATCGCGCCGCCGGAGACGTTCCGGGTGGACGGCCTCACCTTCGGCATGCAGACCTGCTACGACGCCCGTTTCCCCGAGGTGACGCGGCGGATCGTGGACGCGGGCGCCGACGTTCTGGCGTTGCCCGCAGACTGGGTGCCGGGACCGCTGAAGGAGGACCACTGGCGGACGCTGGTGCGGGCCCGCGCGATCGAGAACACGATCTACGTGGCCGCCGCCGACCAGAGCGCCCCGTCCGGCGCCGGCAACAGCATGATCGTCGACCCGATGGGGGTGGCGGTCGCGTCCATCGGCGACGGCACCGGGACGGTCGCCGCGGACGTCTCGCCGGAGCGGCTGGCGGCCGTCCGGACAATGAACCCGGCCCTGACGCTGCGTCGCTTCACGACCGTCCCCCGCTGACGCTCGCGCCCTCCGTGCCGGCGCCGTGACGCCGGAGGCTGCCGAGCGCGTGTCCGCCGTGCGGCAGGCGGCGCCGGACCGGTGCGACGACCCGCACCCGTGGGCGGCTCGCGGGGCGCCGGGGGACCGGGCTCGGGCGCGGCGCTGTCCGGTGCGGGCGACCGGGGCCGGCCGGGCGGCCTTCCGGTCCGGCGCCGATCAGGACCGTGTATCGAGGTGGCAACGGATGCGGCGATTCTGCGTGCCCGGCCGGGCGCGGAGCGTGACGATCGGACCGTGCGTCCTTCTCGCAACGACCCACCGGCCGCCTACACGCGCGCCGCGCCGCGGCCGCCGGGTCGCCGGATCCCAGGGAGATCGGAAGAGCACACGTCTGAACTCCAG
>NZ_CAACVB010000161.1 GCF_900659635.1 Actinomadura roseirufa
CACGCGACGGCCGTCTCGTTGGCGTCGGCGGGGCGGACCACGTCCAGCCCGGGGATCGCCCGCAGCGCCCACAGGTGCTCGAGCGGCTCGGCGGGCGCGGGCCGGTCGACGAACGCCAACCCGCGGTCGGCGCGGAACAGGAACCCGACCCGGCCGTTGCCGCCGTGCTCGCCGCCGTCGGCGTTGTCGCGCGGGTCGACCGACCGCCAGTCATAGCCGGGGCCGCCCGCGGCGCTGATCGCGGTGATCAGCTCGGCGATGGTCTGGTCGGCGGCGACCGTCCCGTCGTCGCGGGGGCCGCTGTTGTCCTGCAGGCCGCTGACCACGATCAGGTCGGGGGACTTCAGCCCGTCGACGACGTCGCCCGCCAGCGTCCGCATCCGCGCGGCGGGGGTGTCGGGGTTGAGGCCGTCCAGCCCGGCGGTGGCGACGGCCAGCTCGCCGGGCCGGGCCGGGCGGGTGACCTCGCGGGTCAGGCCGCCGTCGGTGCGGCGCGGGGTGGCGGCGGGCAGCAGCCTGAAGTCGCCGAAGGAGTAGTCGAGGACCCCGGCGACGGCGCCGGGCAGCCGGTCGCCGACGTTCGCGGCGGGCAGCGGGGCGAGCGCGTCGTCCAGGACGACCCGCTCGGGGTTGGCGTCGCCCTCGCGGAGCAGGATGCCGCCGCGCGCGGTGCGGGTGCCGGCGCCCGCGCCGCCGGCGGCCTCGACGACGAACTCGCGGCCCTGCTCGTCGAGCAGCGCCACCGCCGACAGCCCGGCGTCGGCGATCTGCCGGGCCCGCTCGGCGACCAGCGCGGTCACCCGATGCGGGTCGGTGCCCGACAGCAGCGCCGTGGACACCTCCGCCGACGCCTCCAGCCACCGCTCGCGGCGCCGCGCCTCCTCGTACAGCCGCGCGTTCTCGATCGCGACGCCCGCCGCGGTGGCCAGCGCGGTCACCACGGCCTCGTCCTCCTCCCCGAACAGCTCCCCGCCGGCCTTCTCGGTGAGGTAGAGGTTGCCGAACACCTCGTCGCGGATCCGGATCGGGACACCCAGGAACGTGCGCATCGGCGGATGCCCCGCCGGGAAGCCGTACGACTCGGGGTGCCCTGACAGGTCCGGCAGCCGCAACGGCCGCGGATCCTTGATCAGCAGGCCGAGGATGCCGTGCCCGTGCGGCCAGTGCCCGATCTCCTCGATCTCCTCCTCGGTGACGCCCGTGGTGATGAACTCCACGAGCCGCTCACCCTCCTCGGCGATCACCCCCAGCGCCCCGTAGCGCGCGTCGACCAGGGTGACGGCGGCCTCGGTGATCCGCCGCAGCACCGTCGCCAGGTCCAGTTCGCCGCCGATCGACACCACGGCCTCCAGCAGAGCGTGCACCCGGTCACGAGTCCCGCGCGCCGCCTCCACGCGGACCTGGAGCTCCGTCAGCAGGTCGTCCAGTTGCATCTGCGGCAGGATCAGCCGCGCCCGGTCGGCACCGGTCCCAGACTCCTCAGGCACTCCGCCAGTATCGCCGACGCCGCCGCGCCCCGCGGCGGCGCCGAGGTTCTGCCCGATCGGGACCTTCGTCCCTAACGCCGCCGCGGCCGGTCCCGCACGCTGGGAGGATGCACCTCGACGGCAGCGGCCTGGAGATCCTCGGCCCGGACGAATGCCGGGCCCTGCTCCGGAAGGCCGAGATCGGCCGGATCGTCTTCACCCACCGCGCGCTCCCGGCCATCCAGCCGGTCACCTTCGTCCTGCACGGCGAGCACCTCGTGTTCCGGACCGCGCGCACCTCGCGGCTGCTCACCGCCGCCACCGGCACCATCGTCGCGTTCGAGGCCGACGAGATCGACGCCGCCGCCCGGACGGGCTGGTCGGTGGTCGCGGTCGGGCCCGCCCGCCGCGCCACCGAGCCCGCCGAGATCGGCGAGCTGCGCGCCCTTCCCCTGCGGAGCTGGGCGCCGGGCGAGCGGGACGAGTTCGTCGTGGTCCGGCCGCGGCTCGTCACCGGGCGCCGGATCCGCAGCGAGACGGGCACCCTGGCCGGCACGCCCCTTTCCTGACGGCGCTCGCATGGCGGCGCGGGTCCGGGGCGGGCGCGGGGCGGGCCCGCGCCCGGCTCGGGCGGAAGGGCCCACCGGTTCGGGACGAAGGTCCCTGCGCCGCAAGGGGTCGCGGGGACCAGTGTGGAGGCAGGCGGCCGGGCTCACCCAGCCCGGTCGCCGCCGATCCCCTCGCCCTCAGGAAGGCGCCCGTGCTCTCCCCCGACCACGCCGAGATCGTCCGATCGACACTGCCCGCCGTCGCCGCCCGCGGCACGGAGATCACGGGCCGGTTCTACTCGTCCATGTTCGCCGCGCGTCCAGAACTGCGGAACCTGTTCAACCAGGGCAACCAGGCCAACGGCGAGCAGCGGCGCGCCCTGGCGGGCGCGGTCGCCGCCTTCGCCGGGCCGCTGTGCGGGACGGACGCGGGGCCCTCCCCGCAGCGGCTGCTGACCCGCATCGCGCACAAGCACGCCTCGCTCGGCGTGCGCCCCGAGCAGTACACGATCGTGGGACGGCACCTGCTCGACGCCGTCGGCGCCGTCCTCGGCGACGCCGTCACCCCCGAGGTGCGCGACGCCTGGTCGGAGGTCTACTGGCTGTTCGCGACCCTCCTCATCGCCGAGGAGGCGCGGCTCTACCGGGACGCCGGCCGCGACCCTGCCGCCGTGTACCGGCCCTGGCGCGTCCTGGAGCGCCGCGCGGAGGCCGAGGACGTCCTGTCGTTCACGCTCCGCCCGGCCGACGGCGCCGAGGCCCCCCGCCACCGTCCCGGCCAGTACGTGTCGGTGGCGGTCGACCTGCCCGGCGGGCCGCGCCAGCCCCGCCAGTACACCCTGTCCCGCGCGGCGGACGGCGTCTCGGCGCAGATCACCGTCCGCCGGGTCCGCGGCGCCGGGGACGCCCCCGACGGGGCGGTGTCGACGTACCTGCACCGCGAGGTCGGCGCCGGGGACGAACTGCTGCTCTCCCCGCCGTTCGGCGACCTCGCCCTCGACGACGGCCCCGACCCGCTGGTCCTGGTCAGCGCGGGCATCGGCATCACGCCGGTCGCCGCGATGCTCGACCACCTGGCCTCCGTCCAGCCGGGACGCCGGGTCGTCGCGCTGCACGCCCGACCGGTCCCCCGCCGTCCACGCGCTGCGCGCCCAGACCGAGGCCGCCGCCGCCCGGATCCCCGGCCTGCGCTCCTTCACCTGGTACGAGGAGCCGGGCGCGGAGGCCCCGCCCGGCGCCCTCCGCGGCCGCATCGACATGGACGACCTGCCCGTCGGCGTCCCCGCCAAGGCCCGCGCCTACCTCTGCGGCCCGATCCCGTTCATGCGGGACGTCCGGCGCGGCCTCCTGGCCGCGGGCGTCGGCGAGGAGCGCGTCCACTACGAGGTCTTCGGCCCCGACCTGTGGCAGCGGGGCTGACGCCGCCCCGGTCGCACCGGCGCCCTCCGCCGGTGCGCCCGGGTGCGGGGCCGCTCCTCCCGGCTCAGTCCGCCGCCAGCTCGACGAGCAGGTCGTTGAGGCGGTTGACGAAGGCGGCGGGGTCCTCGACCCGCGCGCCGAGGGTGAGGACGGCCTGGCTGAACAGGACGTGGGCCCAGTCGTCCAGGCGCGGGTCGTCCTGGCGGCGGTTCAGGCGCTCGATCAGCGGATGCCCGGGGTTGATCTCCAGCACCGGCTGGTTGGGCAGCCCGGTCCCCTGGAGCCGCCGCACCAGGTTGAGGTCGGTCTCGGCCTCGTTCGCGACGATGCAGGCGGGGGACGTGGTGAGGCGGCTCGTCACCCGGACGTCGAACGCCTGGCCGTCCAGGACCTCCTTCAGCCTGCCGACCAGCCCGGCGTAGTCGCCGGCGGCCCGTTCGGCGGCCTCCTTCTCGGCCTCGTCGGCCAGGTCGCCGAAGTCGGGGTCGCCCTGGGCGACCGACTGCAGCCGGTGCCCGCCGTACTCGCGCAGGAGACCCGTCACGACCCAGTTGTCCACGACCTCGCCGAGCAGGAGCACCTCGACGCCCTTCTTCCGGAACACCTCCAGGTGCGGACTGGCGGCGGCGGAGGCCAGGCTCGGGGCGAGCAGGTAGTAGATCTTGTCCTGGCCCTCCTTCATCCGGCCCACGTAGTCGGCGAACGAGACGTCCGCGTCCTGGGTGCCGCTGTGGGTGGAGGTGAACCGCAGCAACTCGGCGATGTCGTCGCGGTTGTCGTAGTCGTCGGCGATGCCCTCCTTGAGGACGGCACCGAACTCCTTCCAGAAGGCGGCGTACTTCTCCGGCTCGTTCTGGGCGAGGTCCTTGAGGAGCTTGAGCACGCGCTTGACCGCCGCCGAGCGGATGTGGTCGAGGGCCTGGCTGCTCTGCAGGATCTCCCGGGAGACGTTCAGCGGCAGGTCGGCCGAGTCGATGATCCCGCGCACGAAGCGCAGGTAGCCCGGCATGATCTGGCCGGTGTCCTCCAGGATGAACACGCGCTGGACGTGCAGCCGGACGCCCTGGCGGGCCTGCCGCGCCCACAGGTCGTAGGGGGCCTGCGACGGGACGAACAGCAGCAAGGTGTACTCGTACCGGCCCTCGACCTTGGCGTGCAGGTGGGCGAGCGGGTCGGCGAAGTCGTTGCTGACATGCCGGTAGTAGTCGTTGTAATCGCGGTCGGTGAGGTCGCCCTTGGGGCGGGTCCACAGCGCGGACGCCCGGTTGACCGGCTTCTCCTCCGCCTTCCCGGCCGTTTCGGGCACCGTTCCGGCAGCATTCTCCGCATCCGTTTCCGCGGGCGTCTCCCGTTCCGTCCGCGGCTCGGGCATCACGATCGGCGTGCCGATGTGGTCGGAGTACTTCTGGATGATCGAGCGCAACCGGTAGTCGTTGAGCAGGTCGTCCTCGCCGTCGCGCAGATGCAGGACGATCGTGGTGCCCCGTTCCGGCCGCTCGACGGCCGCCAGCGTGTACGAGCCCTTGCCGTCGGACTCCCAGCGGACCGCCTCGCTCGCCGGCAGGCCGGCCCGGCGGGTGGTCAGGACCACGCGCTCGGCCACCACGAAGGCCGAGTAGAAGCCCACCCCGAACTGCCCGATCAGCGCCGCGTCGCCGCGCTGGTCGCCGGTCAGCGCCCCGAGGAACTCCCTGGTGCCGGACTTGGCGATGGTCCCGATGTTCTCCATCACCTCGTCCCGGCTCATCCCGATGCCGTTGTCCGCGATGGTGATCGTCCCCGCGTCCCGGTCGAACCCGACGCGGATGCGCGGCTCCTCGCCGTCCTCCTCCAGGCCGGGCCGGGAGAACCGCTCGAAGCGGAGCCGGTCGATCGCGTCGGAGGCGTTCGAGATCAGTTCCCTGAGGAATATCTCCTTGTTGCCGTAAAGGGAATGCGCCATCAGATCCAGGATCCGGGCCACCTCCGCCTGGAAACCGAAACGCTCCTCTTCGGCTTCGACGGTCATCGATTCGCCTCCCCGCGTCATCAGATTCACGACCGCAACAGCCTAGCCAAGCGGGGGCGTCCCCTCCGGCCGTTCCCGCACCCGCCCGGTGACACGCGGCGCCTCCCGCCGCCTTGCGCCGGGAGGACCGCGGAGTTAGGTTGGCCAAGTGGACAAGGCGATTGAACAAGGCGGTCGGCCAAGCAGTGTCGTGCAGGGGGCCGCCACCCGAGCGATGATCATGACGGCGACGGTGGCACTGATCGCCGAGGTGGGCTGGGGGCAGGTCACCACGCGGGCGATCGCGACGCGGGCCGGGGTACCGCACGGGGCGGTCAGCTACCACTTCCGGGGCAAGGACGACCTGCTCCGGCAGGCCGCGATCGCGGGAACGCTGCAGGCCCTCGCCGAGCCGCTGGCGCTCGCGCGGCAGGCCCGCGACGTCCACGAGGTGCTCGAGGGCACCCTCGCCTGGTTCGCCTCCGGCGGGCTGCGCGACCCGTCGACGGTGCTGCTGCTGGAGACACTGCGGCAGTCCATGCTGGACTCCGCCCTGCGCGAGCCGATCGCGACCGCGTTGCGGACGTTCCGCGCCGAGCTCACCGAGCTGGTCCGGCGGGACCAGGAGAGCGGTGAGGTGGTCGCGGGCCCGCCCGCGGCGGGAACGGCGGTGCTCGTCGCGGCGCTCATGGACGGGCTGCTGATGCACATGATCCTCGATCCCGAGCTCGATATCGCGAACGCGGCCGAGGCCGCGCGCACACTCCTGAGAGGCGGATGATGGGACGACGTCGCTGGGGCACCCTGATGGCCGAGCACCGCCGGCTGGTGATCATCAGCTGGGCGGTGGTCCTCGTCTGCTGCGGGGTGAGCTTCCCCTTACTCTTCAACCAGCTCAAGGCGCCCAACTACGGCGTGGAGGGAGCGCCGTCCACCCGCGCCACGGCGCTCGTGCGCGAGCACTTCGCCGGGCAGGGCAACGAGCAGGACGTCATCGTGTTCGACACCGCGCGGGGGCGGATCTCCGACCCGGCCCCGCGGGCCGCCGTGGAGCGGGTCGTGGCGCAGGCCCGGCGTGAGAAGGGCGTCGTCACGGTCATCAGTCCCTTCGATCCCCAGGCGAGAGGCCAGGTGTCCAGGGACGGGCGCGCCGCCCTCGCCGTCGTCGGGCTCAAGGGGAACGGCCACCAGCTCCCCACCCGGGCGGCCGACCTCCAGGACGCGATCCACGAGGCCGACAAGGGCGGCGTGGCGGCCTACCTCACCGGCTACTCCCCGATCACCAACGACCAGACCGCGGTGCAGAGCGCCGACGCCGAGCGCGCCGAGTCCGTGGGCCTGCCGGTCGCGCTCGTGGTCATGGTGCTGGCGTTCGGCGCCCTGATGGCCGCCGTCCTGCCGCTGCTGCTGGCCCTGGCGGGGCTGATGCTGACCTTCGGCGTGATCTACCTGCTCACGTTCGGGTTCACCTTCGACGCGTTCCTGCTGACGATCGTCACGATGATCGGGACGGGCATCGGCATCGACTACGCGATGTTCATCGTCAGCCGCTTCCGGGAGGAACTGGCCCGGCGCGGGGTGGCCAGGGGCGGCGAGCGGCGGCCCGAGGCGGTCGCGGAGGCCGCCGGCGTCGCGGTCGCGACGTCCGGCCGGACGGTCCTGTTCTCGGGCGTCATCGTCGCGATCTCCGTGTGCTCGCTGTTCATCATGGACTCCCCGGTGTTCCGCGAGATCTCCACCGGCGTGCTGGTCTCGGTGATCTGCACCCTCGCGGCGGCGCTGACGCTGCTGCCCGCCATGCTCGCCGTCCTCGGCCCGCGGGTGAACGCCGGATCGCTGCCCCGCCGCTGGCGGCCGGCCGACCTGCGCGACGGCGCGAGCGCCGAGCACGGGCCGTGGGCGCGCTGGGCGCACCTGATCATGCGGCGGCCGGTGGTCTCGGCGGTGCTGGCCACCGCCGTGCTGGTCCTGGCCGCGCTGCCGGTCGCGAGCCTGAGGTACGGCATCGACCTCGGTACCGCCTCCCTCGAAGGACGCCCGTCCGCCAAGGCCCAGAAGATCCTTGAACGCTCCTTCAGCCCGGGGGCGGTGTCGCCGGTGCAGATCGTCATCACCGGCCCGGACGACGCGCCGCTCGACGCCCAGGGGCAGCAGGAGGCGCGCAAGGTCATGGCGCTGGTCGCGCGGGACCGGCGGGTGGCGGACGTCGAGGCCGTCCCGTCCGGCGGGCGGGTGCTGCTGAACGCCGTCCCCTCGGTGTCCATCGACTCCACCGACGCCACGGCGCTCGTCAAGCACATCCGGGACGGCATCGCCCCGCAGGCCGCCGGGCAGCAGGTGGTCGTGGGCGGCGCCACCGCCACCTTCGTCGACCTCTCCCACGAGACGACGGGCAAGCTCCCGTACGTGATGGCGCTGGTGCTCGGCCTGTCGCTGCTGTTCCTGCTCCTGGTGTTCCGCAGCATCGCGCTCCCGGTCAAGGCCGTGCTGATGAACCTGCTCGTCACCGCCTCCGCGATCGGCCTGACCGTCGCTGTCTTCCAGCACGGCCACGGTGAGGGCCTGCTCGGTTTCACCAGCACCGGCTTCCTTCAGGTCTATCTGCCGATCACCGTGTTCGTCCTGCTGTTCGGCCTCTCGATGGACTACGAGGTGTTCCTCGTCCGCCGGATCAAGGAGGCGTGGGAGGAGGGGCACGACAACGCCGCCGCCGTCGCGACCGGCATCGAGCACACGGCCCGGCCCATCGCCGCGGCGGCGGCGATCATGGTGGCGGTGTTCGGCGGCTTCCTCACCGCCGGGATCCTGGAGCTCAAGGAGTTCGGTCTCTCGCTGGCCATCGCGATCGCGCTGGACGCCACCCTGGTGCGGCTGGTGCTCGTCCCGGCGCTGATGAAGCTGGTCGGCGACTGGAACTGGTGGCTGCCCGGAGGCCTCGGCCGCCGGCTGCCGCAGGCCGGCGAGGGCGGCCGGCCGACGGCCGGCGCCCAGGTCGCCGGCGGGCACGACGGAGCCTGACCGACCCCCCGCCACCGGCGCGGGCGCCCGGCCCCGGGGCGCCCGCGCCGCCTTCCCCAGAGGTGTCGCATGCATTCATCGGACAAGACGGCGCGGAGCGAGATCTGCGACCGGGCTCTGCGGCTGTTCGCCGACAACGGCGCCGACAACGTCAGCCTCCGCCAGGTCGCCGCCGCGGCCGAGGTCTCACCGAGCCTGGTCGTCCACCACTTCGGCGGGAAGGCGGGGCTGCGCGAGGCCGTCAACGACCGCAGCCTCGCCGTCTTCCGGCGGTTCGCCGAGAGCGTCGGCGCGTCCGGGCGCCACGGCGCGGACGCCGCCCTGGACGACTTCCTGCCCGGCCGGCTGCTGGCCTTCCTGTCCGCCGACTCGCCGGTGCCGGCCCACCTGTGCGGGCTGCTGCTGAGCGACGACCAGGCCGGCCGGCAGATCTTCCGGCGCTGGCACCAGCTGAAGCTGGCCCGGCTGGAGGCGGCGGACGGCGCGGCCCGCGCCGTCCGGGGCGCCGAGGACCGGGCGCGCCGCGCGGCCTGGCTCACCGTCAACGAGATCGCCGTGCTGCTGCTGCGGGACCAGATCAGGGCCCTGCTCGGCGGGGATCCGCTCGGGCCCGAGGAGGCGGCGCGGTGGGCCGAGCTGAGCACGGACGCCGGCCGGGACGCCCCCGGCGCGGCCGGACGCGGGACGTGCCCGGGAGAGCGGCGGTGACGCTCACAGCTCCCGGAACGCGGCCGCCGCGGGACGCCGCGGCGAGCGCGGGAACCCGGCGGCGGGACGGCCCAGCCGCGCCACGAAGAAGACGCGTCCGGGCACCCCGAAGCGGCGTTGCAGCGCGCGGCGGAGGTCCTCGTGCTGGATCACGATGCTGACCGGGTGCAGGACGAGGCCGGCGGCGGTGGCGGCGAGCCAGTAGTCCGCCAGGACGGCCGACGCCGCGAGGACGTCGCGCACGCCGGGCTCCTGCTCGGGCAGGCTCATCATCACGATGACCGGTGAGCGCCGCACGACGGCGGCGAGCCGGCCGGCGAGGAGGCGCGGGTAGCCGGCCCGGCCGAGCACCGCCATGGCGGCGGGCGCCAGCGCGAGGCGCCTGGCCCAGCGGTCGCGGGCGGGCATCGGCCCGAACAGGTGCTCCAGCGTGAACCCGTCGCCGCGCTCGGCCGCCTCGGCGGCGCTCCACCGCAGGAAGGAGTGCGTCTCCCGCCACGCGCCGCCGTGGGCGAAGTCCCGGCCGGCGTGCCGTGCGACGAAGTCGGCGAAGCGGGCGCGCTCGGGCCACGAGGCGAGCCGCCGGACGGCGACCGCCGGCCCGTCACCCATGCTCGCGGGGCCCGTGCCAGCGGGACCGGTGCTCGCGGGGCCGGTCCCTCCGGGGACGGTGCCTCCCGGGCGTTCGAGGGCGGTGAGCAGCTCGGGTTCCACGGCACCGGACCGGTAGGGCGCCCGGTTGGTGTGCCGCCGCCGCGCGAGGGCGCGCAGCTCGCCGAGGTCGCCGAGGTCGCCGTCCGGCTCGCCGGCGCGGCGGAACTCGGCCGCGCACAGCGGCTCCCACGAGGGTGGGAGGCCGAGGGCGGGCGGCGCCCCCGGGCCCGCGACCGTCTCGGACCGCTCGGCCACCCACCCCTGGGCGGCCAGCGCCCGCTGGAGGAGGCGCCAGTACAGCCCGCAGCTGAGCAGCATCTCCGCGGCGTGCGCGGGCAGCGCGCCGAGCCGCCGCTCGCGGTCCAGGGCGAGGACGAGATACTCCCGCCCCGCCCGCGGGCCGCCGAGGACGGCGGCGGCCCGGCGCCGGGCCGGGGCGCTCACCATCCCGGCGAGGCCCCAGGGCTGGCAGTTGTGCGACGAGGGGCTCAGCACGGCGACGTCCAGGGCCGCGGACAGGGCGTCCGCGAACGGGAGGACGGCGGTGGGCCGGGGCGTCCGCGCGGTCATCGGTCGTTCTCCGTTCTGCTGCCGGACCCGCCGTGCGGGGTGGCTCAGCGGTCGACGTCGGGCGGCAGCAGGAACGGGTAGGTCCGGCGCCGGATCCCGTTGTGCCAGAACCGGTCGGCCTTCCTGAGCCGCTGGATCAGCTCCCACATCCGCGCGTCCCCCTTGTAGTAGGCGGCGACCTCCTCCGCGGTGATGGGCCGGTCGAAACGCGCGTTGGCCTGGTCGAGGAATCCGGGGACCAGGCCGTCGAGGCGCTCCTTGTGCAGATTGCCGAGGAAGTCCAGGACCGCTCCCCGGGTCGAGTAGAACTTGTCGAAGATGGACTTGGTCATCGACACGCGGACCGCGTCCCGCAGGGCCCAGGGCAGCGAGGTGAAGAACAGCCGCACGTCCAGCACCTCTTTGCCGCGCCCGTCCCGCATCATGGGCGTGGTGACGTCGAGGTACACCAGGTCGCCGTCGAGGTCGGTCCAGTTGGACGCCTGCGCGTCCAGTCCGAGGTCGGGCGCGACGGCCCGGTCGACGGTGTCGAGGAACCTCTTGAAGAAGCCGCGGGCCCACTCCTCGCTCTCGGTGTGCAGCAGCCGCGTGCACAGGCGCCCGGCGGGCAGTTCCTCCTGGACGCAGTAGGCGACGATGCGTCCGGAGGGGCGGGCCTGGTGCCAGAGCTTGGTCTCGGCGACCTTCAGCCCCCGGTCGCCCAGCCTCGACAGGTAGACGTCCAGGGACCGCCGGTACCGCTCGAAGCGCTGCCAAGAGGGGAAGACGGGCAGCCGCTTGCAGGCGAAGGACCCCCCGGGGGTGCTGAGCCTCAGGACGAGGGTGACCTCCCCGTAGCCGAGGACGTCCAGAGCGCTGTCGTCGATCGTGGCGAGCGCGCGCTGGACGCCCCGCTCCAGCTCGCGCAGCTCCTCGTCCGGAACCGTGAACGGCATGCCGGGCTCAGAGGTCGTCGCCGGCGAGGCCGTCACCGGGACCGCGCGAGGAGCGCAGCCGGAGCACCAGGGCGACGGCCGCGAGGACGAGGGCGATGCCGAGGACACGGCGAAGGTTCATCGGTTCTCTCCTTGGTGAGGGGCGCCCGCTGTCAGGCGCCGGTGAAGACGAGCACGGCGTTCTGGCCGCCGAACCCGAACGAGTGGCTGACCGCGACCTCGATCGCGCGCCGCCGCGGCGCGCCCGCCACGACGTCGATGCCGAGGTCCGGGTCGGGCCGGTCGTGGTTGGCCGTCGGCGGCACCGTGCCCCGCTCGATCGCGAGCACGGTGAGCACGGCCTCGATCGCGCCCGCCGCGCCGAGCGTGTGCCCGACGACGCCCTTGGCCGAGGTGACGGCGGCGTCGCCGCCGAACAGGCCGCGGACGACGCGCGCCTCCACCGCGTCGTTGAGCGGGGTCGAGGTGCCGTGCGCGTTGACGTGGGCGACGTCTGCGGGTTCCGCGCCGGCCTCGGCGAGGGCGGCGCGGACGGTGCGCGAGACCTGGGTTCCCTCGGGGTCGGGCGCGGTCATGTGGTGGGCGTCGGCGGAGGCGCCGTAGCCCGCCAGCCGGGCGCGGGTCCGCGCCCCTCGGGCGCGGGCGTCGGCCGCGCGCTCCAGGACGAGCACGGCGCTGCCCTCGCCGATGACGAAGCCGTCGCGGGCGGCGTCGAAGGGCCGGGACGCCGCCGCGGGGTCGGCGACCCGCCGGGACAGGGCGCCCATCTGCGCGAACCCGGCGACCAGCAGCGGCGTCACCGGGGCCTCGGTGCCGCCGGTGAGGACCACGTCGCAGTCGCCCCGCTGGAGCAGGCGCATCGCGGTGCCGATCGCGGTCGCGCCCGAGGCGCACGCGGTGGCCGTCACGAGGTTCGGGCCGGTGGCGCCGAACTCCATGGCGAGGTGCCCGGCGACCATGTTGGGCACGATGAGGGGGATCACGAGCGCGGACACGGCCCGCGGGCCCTCGGCCAGGAGCCGCTCGTGCTGGCGGGTCGCCGAGGAGTACCCGCCCGACCCGTTGCCGATGACGACGCCGACCCGCGCGCCGTCCCAGGTGGCGGGGTCGAGGGCGGCGTCGGCGACCGCCTCGCGGGCGGCCGGGATGGCGAGCTGGACGTGCCGGTCGTGCATCAGCGCGCTGCGCCGGCCGACGTGCTCGGCGGGCGAGAAGCCCGGCACCGCGCAGGCGATGTCGACGGGCAGGTCCGCGAGCCGGGGGTCCCTGGCCGCCGCGGACCGGCCCCTGCACACCCCCTCCCAGCTCGCCGCCGCGCCGATGCCCGCCGGGGTGACCAGGCCGATGCCGGTGACGGCGATCTCGGGCGGGCCGCCCGGCTCCCGCGGGTCACGCATCGCGCTCCCCCTCCCCGGCGCCCGCGGCGGCGCCGCCGGCGCCGTCCCCGAGGCTCGGCCACCGCAGGGTCACCGACCCCCAGGCCAGCCCGCCGCCGAAGGCCGTCAGCAGGACCCGGTCGCCGGGCCGCAGCCGCCCGGCGGCGCGGGCCTGGTCCAGGGCCAGCGGGATCGACGCCGCGGCCGTGTTGCCGACGTCGGCGATGTTGCTGAGCGCCCGTTCCCGGGGCAGGCCGAGCTCGTCGGCCAGATGGTCGGTGATCCGCTGGTTGGCCTGGTGGCACACCAGCCGGTCGACGTCCCGCGGCCGCCATCCGGCGCGGTCGAGCGCCGCCCCGGCCGACTGCGCCATCTGCTGCACGGCCCGCCAGAACACCGCCTTGCCTGCCATCGCGAAGAAGTGCTCGCGCGGGCCGGGCTCCGCGCCGGACAGCCGCTGCCGCGAACCGCCCGCCCGGACGGTGATGAGGCCGGCGCCGGCGCCGTCGCTGCCGAGGTCGAAGGGGCCGAGCGCCCCGGGCTCGGCGGGGTCGCCGGGGCGCAGCACCACCGCTCCCGCGCCGTCCCCGAAGATGACCGAGGTCGTCCGGTCGTCGGGGTCGAGGATGCTGGAGAACACGTCCGCGCCGATCACCAGGACGCGGCGGGCGATCCCCGCGCTGATGAGCCCGGTCCCGGCCGCGAGCGCGTAGACGAATCCGCTGCACACCGCCGCCACGTCGAAGGCGGCGGTGCTCCACAGCCCGAGCCTGGCGGCGACGTCGGGCGCCGTCGCCGGGCACGGGTGGTCGGGCGTCGCCGTGGCCAGCACGACCGCGTCGGCCTCCCCGCCGCCCGCCGACTTCAGCGCCCGCGCCCCGGCCTCGACGGCCAGGTCCGACACCGCCATGCCCGCGGACGCGACATGGCGGCGGCGCACCCCGGTGCGCGTGCGGATCCATTCGTCGGAGCTGCCGAGCCTGTTCGCCAGCTCCGCGTTCTCCACCGCGCGCGGCGGGAGCCAGCTTCCGATCCCTGTCACGACCGCGGTCCCCATCGGGCGCCTCCTGCCGATCACCGGGTTGCCGTGGACGGGACCACCTTGGCGCCGGGCGCTGACCGTGCCGCTGACGAGCCGCTGACGGCCCCGCCCGGCGCCCGGTCAGGCGGGTCGTCCCGCGTGCCGGCGGGCGCGGGGTCACTCCGCGGGCTCGCCCCGGATCGCCAGGACCGCCTCCGCGGACTCCAGCTCCGGGTCCTGGCCGAGGATCCGCCCGTACAGGCATCGCAGGCGGCGGCCCGGCCGGACGCCCAGCTCCTCGTCCAGCCGGTGCCGCGTGCGGTGGAACAGGTGAAGGGCCTCCGACTGGCGGCCCGCCCGGTAGAGCGCGAGCATCAGCAGCTCGCACAGCGGCTCGCGGGTGGGGTGGGAGGCGACCAGCCGCTGCAGCTCGGCGATGGCCCGGGTGTCGTCGGTGAGGAGCAGGCGGACCCGCACGAGGTCCTCCCACGCGCCGAGCCGCCGTTCCTCCAGGAGCGCCGCGGCGCCCCGGCAGCGGCGCCCCGTGCGGGTGTGGAGCAGCGCCGGGCCGGTCCACAGCCCGAGCCCCCTCTCCAGCAGGTCACGGGCCCTCTCGGGGCTGCCCGGCAGCGCCGCCGCGGCCCGCGAGGAGAGGTCGAGAAAACGGTTGCCGTCCACGAGTTCGCGGGGGATGTCGAGGACGTAGCCGTTGTAGGCGGCCCGCAGCGGAGGCCGCGGGCGGGCATCGCACTCGGTGCCCTGCGCCGGGCGGCCGCCGAGCATTCTGCGAATGCGCGTCGCGTGCGCCTGTAACGCATTGCGAGGATTTCTGAGAATTTCCCCCGGCCACAGCTCCTCGGTCAGCTCGTCGTGCGAGACGGTACGGCCCGCCTCCAGCGCGAGCGTGGCCAGCATGGCGCGCACCTTGCCGGCCCGCAGTTCGGTGCGGTCCCCTTCGACGACGACGGAGACGGTGCCCAGCAGATCGATGCGCACACCGTGCCCCTGAGCGTCTCCGGCAGGCGCTTGCCGCCGCCACATGACGTCAACAGTCATTGCCACCCTTACGTTGAACGGGGAAGCCTCTCGTGCCGGCCCGCCAGGGAGATCATCGGGCATTGCCCCCGCACTACCCGCAGAAATAGATCCGACAAGGGCCGAACAGCTGTTCAGTGGTCAGTCTTACAGACCGCATGTGAATCCCGCCATCCACCCGTGGGCCATTCCCGATCTCAACGCAAGTACCAATTTCGGTGTCGCCTCGTCCTTTCGTTGAGCCGATCACGTTGCCATCTCAACGCGATTACGATTCGAGCTTGACGTATCCGGGGTCGAGCCGGGTCCCGGCCGTCTCCTCCGTCACGGCGGCCATGGCCGAGAACGCGGCGACGAGCCCGTGGAAGGCGGGCGTGCGCGTGTCCGCCTCGAACTCCCGGGCCCCGGTGACCCGGATGACCTCGAAGTAGCGGGCCGGCCCGTCCCCGCCGGGCGCGCGCACCACGTCGAAGGCCAGCACGCTGGGCAGCTCGGGGCAGGTGGCGTAGTCGGCCTCGCGCACCCACGCCTCGAACTCGGCGGGGTCGGTGCCCGGGTGCAGCCGGATCGCGTGGACGATGATCTCCATGGTGCCGGGTCCTCTCATCCGCGGGGGGCGGGCCGCCGGGAGCCGAGCCCGAGGGCGCGCGCGATGTTGTTGCGCTGGATCTCGCTGGTGCCGGAGAAGATGCGCGCCGGCAGCGCGTCCCGCAGCAGGGCCGCGGCCTCCCCCTCCAGGACGCCGCCGGCGCCCCGCAGCTGGACGGCGTCCAGCCCGAGCTTGACCGCCGCCTCGCTGACCGCGAGCTTCGCCAGCGCCGAGGCGACCTCGCCGTCCTCGCCCGCCGACAGCCGGCGGGCGGCGTCGAAGAGCAGCAGCCGCGCCGACTCCAGGGCGAGGAGCATGTCCACGACGCGGTGGCCGACCGCCTGGAACTCCCCGATCGGCCTGCCGAACTGCTCGCGCTCGGCGGCGAAGGCGATGGTCGAGTCGAGCACCCGCCGCATCGCGCCCAGGTAGACGGCGAACAGGCACGTCCGCTCCCATTTCATGGACGCGGTGAAGACGCTCGCGCCCGCGCCCTCCGCGCCGAGGACGCAGTCGGCGGGCACCGCGCAGTCCTCGAGGTACACGTCGGCCGTGGGAGACCCGCGCAGCCCGGTCTTGTCGTAGGGGCGGCCGGTGCGCAGCCCCGGGTTCCCGGCCTCCACGACGAACGTCGTCAGGCCGAAGAAGCTCCCGGACGCGCCCGTGGCGGCCTGCACGACGAAGACGTCCGCGACGGGCGCGTTGGTCGTGAAGCACTTGACCCCGTTGAGGACGTAGTGCCCGTCCCGGCGTTCGGCCCGGGTGCGCAGGCCGAGGGCGTCCGACCCCGCCTCGGGTTCGGTGATGGCGTGGGCGGCGATCAGCTCGCCCGAGCACAGCCCGGGGAGCCAGCGCCGCTTCTGCTCGGGCGTCCCGAACTCCACCAGCGGCATCAGGCACGCGAACAGGTGCGCCGCCACCGAGAAGGCGAAGCCCGTGTCGGGGCAGCCCTCGCCGAGGGCCTCCATCACGGTGGCGGCGGACGTGGCGTCCAGGCCGCTGCCGCCGAACTCGGCCGGGACCGTGCCGCCGACCAGGCCCTGGTTCCCGGCGAGCCGCCACCGGCGCCGGAAACCGGCGGGTTCGAAGGCGCCGTCCCCGCCGAGGTCACGGCGGGCGAAGGCGAGCACCATCTCGCGCATCGCCTCCGTCTCCGTCCGCGTCTCCGTCCGCGCCTCCGTCCGCGGCTCTGTCCGCGTTTCCGTCGCGCCGCTTCCCGCGGACGCGCCTGTCGCGTGCGTGGTCTCCGGGGACGTGCTCCCCGGAGAGAGGTGAGTGGTCATCCGGTGTCCCCGTCCCTGTGGGCGTCTCGGTCGGCGTGCTCTTCTTCCTCGATGAGCAGGTGGTAGTTGATGCCGCCGGTGCCGAACGAGCTCACCCCGGCCCGGCGGGGCCGTCCCGGCTCCGCGGGCCAGGGCTCGGGCGCGGTCGGCAGCAGCGCCGGGATCTCGCCGAGGGGGAGGTCCGCGGCGGGCGCGTTCAGGTTGGCGTTCGGCGGGAAGGTGCGGGCGCGCAGGCTCAGCAGCGCCCGCAGCAGGCCCGCCCCGCCCGCGGCGGCGAAGGTGTGCCCGAAGGACGACTTCGCCGACCCGATCACCAGGGGCCGCGGCCGGCCCGGCTTGGCGTACACCTCGGCGGTGGCGGTGATCTCGACCCGGTCGCCGACCCGGGTGCCGGTCCCGTGGGCCTCCAGGTAGTCGACGGCGGACGGGTCGAAGTCGACCTGCCCGAACGCCTGGCGCATCGCGCGGACCTGCCCGTCGGCGTCCGGCGCGATGAGGGACCTGGCGTCGTTGCTCCCCCCGATGCCGCGCAGCAGCCCGTAGATCGTGTCGCCGTCGCGGACGGCGTCCGAGCGGCGCTTGAGCAGGAAGAGCGCGCACCCGTCGCCGGGGCTGAACCCGTCGGCGGCGGCGTCGAACGGCGTGATCCTGGTGTGCGACAGCAGCCCGAGCGCGGAGCACAGGACCATGTCGCGCGGGTTGCAGGCCAGCTCGACCCCGCCCGCGAGCGCGAACGCGGCCTCCCCCGAGCGCAGCGCGCCGAGCGCGAGGTCCAGCGCCGCCAGCGAGGACGCGCACGCCGCCTCGACCGCGACGGGCACCGCGTCCAGCCGGAACTCGCCGGCGACCAGCGCCGCCGTGCCGGAGGCGAGGCAGCCGTCCAGGTCCATGACCGACAGCGGCCCGGTGAGGGTGCGGTAGCGGTCCCGGACGCGGTCGAGCAGCCGGGCGCGGGCGCGCTCCGACAGCGCGGCGAGCGCGCCGAGCTCGGCGACGGCGGCCTCCAGCTCCCCGGCGGCGCGTTCGGCGTTGAGCCGCCGTTCCCTGGTCAGGCTCAGGTTGCTCCCGATCGCCACGACCCCGGGACGCCCGGCCAGGGCGTCCGTCCGCCCGTGGCGGGCCAGGGTCTCGGCGGCCACCGCGAGGGCGATGCGCTGGGCGGCGTCCATCGCCTCGTACCTTCGGGGCGTGATCCGGAGCCCGTCGGGCGGCGCGTCCGGCACCGGGACGGCCGCGCCCAGTTCGGTGTAGCTGTGGGTGAGGCTGACGCCGGTCCGCCGGTGGTAAAGGTCGCGGTCCAGGACCTCCTCCGGCAGGGGTCCGATCCGGTCGCGCCCGGAGCGGACGGCCCGCCAGAAGGCCGGGGCGTCGGGAGAGTCGGCGAAGCGCCCGCCGAAACCGACGACGGCGATCGGCTCCGGGCGGCTCGTGACCACCGCCGTGTCCCGGGGCCGGGCCGTCCGGCGCGGCCTTCGCGCGTCGTCGTCCTCCAGGATCAGGTGGCAGAGGGCGCCGGTCAGGGACGAGCCGCAGACCGCGGCGCGGCGCGGCGCAGGGCCGGGGCCGGCCGGCCAGGTCTCGGCGGTCCGGGCGCGGCGATGTAGTGCCCGAGCTCCAGTACGCGGATGCCGCTCAGGGGTGCGGTGCTCATGTGGTCCCCACTCCCGT
>NZ_CAACVB010000162.1 GCF_900659635.1 Actinomadura roseirufa
CGGCCGGCCTGCCGATCCCGCTGGTGGACCGGGAGGACCCGGCCGCCGGGTTCCTCGCGGGCCTCACCGCGCTCGGGCCCGACGAGCTCGCCGCGGCCGTCGCGAACGCGCCCGAGCGCACGCCGGAGGTCCGGCTCGCGCTCGCCCGGGTCCGCATCGAGCTCGGCGCGTTCGGCGAGGCCGGCGAGCTGCTCGACGCGCTCGGCATCGAGCGGCCCGGTGACTGGCGGGTCGAGTGGTACCGGGCCGTGGCGCTGCTGGCCGCCGGGCGCCTCGACGAGGCCGCGCCGCGCTTCGACCGGCTGTACGGGCTGCTGCCCGGCGAGGCCGCGCCGAAGCTGGCGCTCGCCTACTGCCGTGAGCGGAGCGCGCCCGGCGAGGCCGTCCGGCTCTACGAGCTGGTCTGGCGGACCGACCGCGGCTACATCAACGCGGCCTTCGGGCTGGCGCGGGTGCACTTGGCCGCGGGCGACCGCGGCGGTGCCGTGGCCGCGCTCGACTCCGTCCCGACGATCTCCATCCGGTACATGCCGGCGCAGGCGGCGGCGGTCGCCACCGCGGTCCGCGGCCGTCCGGCCGGCGAGCTCACCGCCGCCGACCTGGTCGCCGCGGGCGACCGGCTCACCGGCCTCGACCTGGACGGGGAGCGCCGCGACCGGCTCGCCGCCGAGGTGCTGGAGGCCGCGCTGGACTGGCTGCGCGACGGCGGGGAAGCGCCGCCGGGCGGCGCGGCGCGGTCGGTCCTCGGCGTGCCGCTGCGGGAGCCGCGGCTGCGCGTGGAGCTGGAGCGCAGGTACCGGGTCCTGGCCAAGCTCGCCGCGGGCGCCGGGCAGCGGCACGCGCTCGTGCGGCGGGCCAACGCCGTCCGGCCGAGGACGTTGTTCTGACCGCCGCGCGAGCCGACCTGGGAGCCCGGACCATGAGCGATCCGCCCGAGTTCACGATCAGAGTCGATCAGAACCCCTACCTTCCCGACGGCGCGCGCGAGATGCACGCGATCGTCACCGTGGGGGCCCGCGCGGCGGGCGGCCCCTCCGGAGCCGCGGCGCGGCCGCCGGCCGTCGAGATCATCATCGTCGACTCCTCCGGGTCGATGTCCTACGGCGGCAAGCTGGCCGCGGCCAAGCGGGCCGCCAGGGCGGCGGTGAACGTGCTGCGCGACGGCGTGCGGTTCGCGGTGATCGCGGGCGCGAACCAGCCGCGGATGATCTACCCGCAGGGGGAGCGGCTGCAGCGGGCGAGCGCGAAGACGCGGCGCGCGGCGGCCGAGCGGATCGGCCGGCTGGAGGCGGCGGGCGGCACCGCGATCGGGTCGTGGCTGCGGCTGGCCGACCGGCTCGCCGCCGGGCACCGCGACGCCGTCCGGCACGCGATCCTGCTGACCGACGGCAAGAACCAGCACGAGAGCGCCGCGGAGCTGGACGCGGCGCTGCGGCAGTGCGCGGGCGGGTTCGTCTGCGACGCGCGCGGCGTCGGCACCGACTGGGACGTCGCCGAGCTCCGCACGATCACCACGGCGCTGCTCGGCGGGTTCCTCGACGTCCCCGACCCCGGTGACCTGGAGGCCGACTTCCGCGCGATGGCCCGGACCGCGATGGGCAAGGAGGTCGCCGACGTCGCGCTGCGCGTGTGGACGCCCCGGGGGGCGCGGCTGCGCTTCGTCAAGCAGATGGTGCCCGCCGTGCAGGATCTCACCGGGCGGCGCGCCGCGTCCGGGACGCAGACGGGCGACTACCCGCTCGGCGTGTGGGGCGCCGAGGAGCGCGAGTACCACCTGTGCGTGGAGGTCGAGCCGGGCGGCGTCGGGCGCCAGATGCGGGCGGCATGGGTGAAGCTCGTCGTCCCGGGGACGGGCGACGAGCCGGAGAGGGTCCTCGCCTCCGGCAACATCCTGGCGGAGTGGACCGAGGACGAGGCGCGGTCGACCAGGATCAACCGGCGCGTGGCCCACCACACCGGGCAGTCGGAGCTGGCCCAGGCCGTCCAGGAGGGCCTGGAGGCGCGCCGCGACGGCGACGAGGACCGCGCCACCGCCCGGCTGGGCCGCGCGGTCGTCCTCGCCCGGGACGTCGGCAACGAGCAGATCTCCGGCCTGCTCGACCGGGTCGTGGACGTCCTGGACCGGGAGCGGGGCACGGTCCGGCTCAAGCGCGAGGTCTCCAAGGCGGACGAGATGTCGCTGGACACCCGGTCCGTCCGCACGGTCCGCACGCGCCACGACGAGCCGCCCCCGGCCGAGGCGGGGGGCTGAGCGGTGTTCCAGAAGCCCGGCCCAGAGGGCTCGCCAGGGGTCTCGCCCCCTGACCGCCCTTACGCGAGCGCGGCGTCGCTTCGCGCTCTGCCCGGCGGGATCCGCCTCCGGCCTCGCCCCGCCCAGCGGGTATCGCGCTCGCACGACCGCCGGGCACCAGGGAGCGGGCGGGGCTCGCCCCCGGCGTCGTTGCCGGGGCCGGGCGCCCGCGCGACGGCCGAGGCCACCGTCGAAGCGCGTCCCGGGCGCGTGTGGACCTGCCCGGACGGTCGTGCGGGCATCGCGGGGTGCGTTCCGCGCGGGAAGGTGGACCCGGCATGACGGTGACACCGAGGCGGCAGGCGGCGGCCCCGGCCCACCCGGCCGCCGCGTCCCGGCCGCGCGGGCGGCCGGCGACGTTCGTGCGGGGGCGGTGGCTGCGCACCATCCCCGGTCAGCTTCGCGCGGGCACCGTGCTGGTGCTGCTGGCGGTCGTGGCGCTCCCGGCCGTCATGGGGATGGCCGTCCGGAACGCGCGCGACTCCGTCCAGACCATCGGGCACGACGCCGGGCCGCAGGTCGTCGCCACCGGCACGCTCTACTTCGCGCTCAGCGACATGGACGCGCAGGTCGCCAGCGTCCTGCTCATCGGGCGCGAGCACGGCCTCGGCATCGGCTACGACGAGACGTTGCGCGTGTACGACCGGCGCCGCGCCGAGGCCGACGCGGCGGCGGTGCAGGCCGCGCAGCTCGCCGCCCGCGACCCGGACCTGCGGCTGACCGTCCAGGAGGTGCTGCAGGGGCTCGGGCGGTACGAGCAGCTCGTCGGCGAGGCGAGGCTCCTGGACCGGCAGGCCGACCACCCGCCCGGCAGGCTGCCCGCGAAGGTCGTGGACGCCTACCGGCAGGCGACCGACCTGATGCGCCTCGAACTGCTCCCGAAGGCGTACAACATCACCCTCGACAGCGGCGCGAACGTCCGCCGGTCGATCGAGACCCAGCGCTCGGCGGTGCTGTCCGGGCGGGCGTGGGTGGCCCTGACGGGGACCCTCGTCGTGCTGCTCCTGGTCGCCGGGCAGGTCTTCCTCGCCCGGACGTTCCGCCGCGTCCTCAACCCGGCGCTCGTGCTGGCGACCGTCGCGACCGCCGCGCTCGTCGCCGTCGGCACGGGCCTGCTGTCCGCGCAGGCCGGGCACATGAGGACCGCCAAGGAGGACGGCTTCGACTCGATCCTGTCGCTGTCGCGCGCCCGCGCGATCAGCCACAGCGCGTTCGGCGACGAGAGCCGGTACCTGCTCGACCCCGCCCGCGCCGACACCTACGAGCAGACTTACCTCGACAAGTCCCTGTCGGTGCTCTACCCCGACATGGGCTCGCGGCCGGTGAACCTGGAGAACTACTACGCGACCCTGGACGAGCAGGTCGGCGCGTACACGCCCGGCAAGCCCGTCCCGTTCCTCGGCCTCCTCGGGACGGAGGCGCGCGACAGCGGCGCGAGCGGCCCGGAGGCCGACCAGCTCGCCCGGACCCTGAACGCCTACCGGACCGTCCTGGACAACGACCGGCGGATGCGGGACCTCGCCGCCCGGGGCGACCACGCCGGGGCGGTCGACCTGCGGATGGGACGCACGTCCAACGCGATTCTCCAGTTCGGTGCCTTCGACGCGGCGATCGGCTCGCTGACCGGCGTGCACCGGCACGCGTTCGACGAGGCCATCCGCGACGCCGACGGCGGGCTGCGGGGCTGGCGGGCCCTGCCGCCGGTCGTGGCGGCGGCCGTCGCCCTGCTGGTCGTCGCCGGGGTCCGCCCCCGGCTGGCGGAGTTCCGCTGACGTGGACGGAAGGGGAACGATGCGCGCCGTGCGCCGGACGACCGCCCACCGGACCGCCGTCCACCGGAGCGCCGCGCGCCGTGCGGTCGCCCTGGCCGCCGCGCTGGCCGTGGCGGCACTGCCGGCGGCCTGCGGGCTCGGCGGCTCCGGACGCCCGAGCGTCGCCCACAAGGGCACCCTGGTCATCGGGGTGAAGGCCGACCAGCCCGGCCTCGGGCTGCGGCGGAGCGAGCAGGGCGGCGGGTACGGCGGATTCGGCGAGTACGAGGGCTTCGACGTGGACGTCGCGACCTATGTCGCGGGGCGGCTGGGGGTGCCCCCGGACCGGATCCGCTTCCGCACGACCAACTCCTCCGTCCGGGAGAGGGCGCTGGCCGACGGCACCGTGGACATGATCTTCGCGACCTACTCGATCACGGCCCGGCGCAAGACGCTGGTGACGTTCGCGGGCCCGTACTACGTCGCCCACCAGGACACGCTCGTCCGCTCCGGGACGCGCGACATCCGCAACGTGCGGGATCTGAAGGGCCGCCGGATCTGCGCGGTGAACGGGTCGAACTCCTGGCGCCGCGTCGTGGAGGAGCGCAAGATCGCCGCCCGGCCGGTGGCGGCGCCGACCTACGGCGCGTGCATGGCCGACCTCGCCGCCGGGCGGATCGACGCGGTGTCCACCGACGACCTGATCCTCGCCGGGTTCGCCGCCGGCCGCGGCGGCACGATCGTCAACGCGCCGTTCACGGACGAGAAGTACGGCGTCGGCCTGCGGAAGGGCGACCTCGAAGGATGCGAGATGGTCAACCGCGCCATCACCCGCATGTACCAGGACGGGACGGCCGGGCGGCTGCTGCGCAAATGGTTCGGCGCGTCCGGGCTCAAGCTGACGACGAGCGTCCCGCAGTTCGAGGGCTGCACCTGACCGGGCGGCCGGAGCCGGGGTCAGTTGGGCGTCGTGGACGGGAGCGCGCCGAGCGCGTCCCCGAGCGTGTCGTAGATCGGGATGAACTTGTCCAGCCCGGTGATGGTGAAGACGCGCATGACGCGCGGGGGGATCGCGGCGAGCGCGACGGGGGCCTCCCGTTCCAGCGCGCGGCGGTGCGCGGCGACGATCGCGTTGAGACCGGTGGAGTCACAGAACGTGACCTCGCGCATGTCGACGACCAGGGGGGCGCCCGCGTCCACGACGGTCAGCAGCGTTTCCTCGAAGCGCGTTCGGGAGACCACGTCGATGTCGCCTTGCACGCGGACGAGCGTGTACCGGTCGTCCCGTATCAGGTGGATGTCGAAGTCCATGGGTCACCTCACACCCCGATTGGAGCTTTCCAGACCCGTCCCGGCTGATCTCAGCATCGCTCACCCGTGCCCGCATTCCAAGTGGTTCTCGGGAAAAGGAGCAGGTGGCCGGGGTGCGCACCGGGCGCGCCGCGCCCGGGAGGCACTGCGGGGACGGGCCTTCGGCAGGTCGCCCGCGCGCGGACCCCGATAAACCTACCGGAGGGAAACTTACCAGATGGTAAGAAATGGCGGGACGTCGTCGCTTCAGGCGTCCCTTATAATTCCCGTGGGACGAGACCTGACCTGCGGTAGATCCATTTTTGACCCGCCAGGCGGCGGGGAAAGCAGGCGGTGACCCGAGCCCGGATCGGCCCAGACGTTACAGTGGCGTTGCCGAATTCGGGAGGCTGGGTGTTCTACACGTTCATGACGCGCGTGGTGCGTCCGATCCTCTGGCTGGTCTTCCGCCCCCGGGTCGTGGGCGGCGAGAACGTGCCCAGCTACGGGCCGTTGATCGTGGCCAGCAACCACCTGTCGTTCATCGACAGCTTCATCATCCCCCTCGCCGTCCCGCGCCCGGTCACCTACATCGCCAAGGCCGACTACTTCGAGGGCGGCGGGCTGAAGAACGCCTTCGTCCGCTGGTTCCTCACCAACCTCGGGCACGTCCCGGTCCGGCGCGGCGCCAGGCGCGCCGCGATGGGCGCCCTGGAGCAGGCCGCCGAGGTCCTCGACAACAGCGGCGCGTTCGCGATCTACCCGGAGGGCACCCGCTCCCCGGACGGGCGGCTCTACCGCGGCCGCACCGGCGTGGGCTGGCTCGTCCTCACCTCCGGCGCCCGCGTGCTGCCCGTCGCTCTGGAGGGCACCGAGAAGATCCAGCCGATCGGCGCCTCCTTCCCGCGGCTCTTCGGCCCGCGGCCCACCGTGCGGATCGGCCCGCCGATGGACCTGTCGCACTACCGCGACCTGCCGCCCGCCAAGGCCCGCCGCGCCATCACCGACGAGATCGTCGAGACCATCAACAAGCTGTCCGGCCAGGACTACGCCGGCACCTACAACGAGCGCGCCAACCACCAGGGCTGACCCGCCGGGCCGATCGGGGACCGGACCGCCGTCCCCGATCTTCTCGATCCGAGGGCGTGTCGCCGACGGTGACTTGCCCGGTGTGCGCCGTAAGGTCGCCCGCATGGCCCACAGGCTCCTCCCGGTCACGCTGCTCGCGACCCTGGCGGCGGTGTCCGCCTGCGGCGGCGGAGACGAACGCGCCCAGCAGGTCCGCGACACCGGCCGGGCCGTGCTGCCCGGCATCGGCTTCACCTCCGCCCAGCTCGAGCAGGCGCTGCTGACCGAGACGCCGGGCTACCGGCGCGCCGGGGAGCCCGACTCGGGCGAGTACGGCTCGATCAGGGCCTTCAAGGACCTGGAGGAGTTGCGCGACCAGGCCGTGGTCGACCCGCCGCGCTGCAAGAACGGCGCGGCCGGCCCGGTCGGGAACGTGGACGCCGACGTCCCCGCGGCGCTCACGCTCTTCAACCGCGGCGACGGGCACACCGCCACCGAGGCGCTGATGGGGCTGCCCGCCGCGGCCGCCGAACGGCAGGTCATGGCGCGCGTCCCGCCCGGCTGCACGACCTTCAGGACGAAGGCCGGCTCAGAGTGGGCCGAGCACCGGGTGTACGAGACAGTGCAGGGGACGATCGGCGAGGGCTCCCGGACGGTCGGCGTCGCCACCGTCAGCGGCGGCGTCCTGTCCCGCACCTGGTACGTGGTGTTCAAGGACCGGCACTACCTCGGGACGATCACCGTCCACGGCCCGCGGGCCCGCCGCGCCGACGCCGAGCGGCTCGCCCGGCAGGCCCTCGACCGGGCACGCCAGATCCTGCGCTGAGCGCTCTCGCGGCGCGTCCGGCGCACCGGATAACGTTCGTCTACGCGGCCCCGCCGGGCCGCGCGCCGGCGCGGTCACCGCGATCCGGGCCACGTCGTCCAGCGGGGGTGTCCTTGATCGGCAAGGAGGGGCGGGTGACCGGCCGGATCGGTCCCGGCCTGGTCGGCGAGGTGATGATCGCCGTCCGCGGCGGCGTCGAGGCGTTCTACGCCCACCCGGTCGATCCGCGCGACGAGATCGGGGTCGGGACGATCATCGTCGTGGTCGAGTACCACCCGCCGCGCACGGTTTATGTCGCGCCCGCCCTTGGTTAGCTGAGAATGGCCCGATAAGGACGAACCGTCCGGTGCTCCGCCGCGTCTATGGGACAAGCGCGCGGGCCGCCGACCGGGACCCGGCGCCCGAGGGGAAGGGGACGCCGAATGCCCGTGATCGTCGCCGCCGGCGCCGTGGTGGTCGCCGTCATCGTGCTGATCGTGCTGTTCAAGATGGTCTGGCGGGTCGCCGAGCCCAACGAGGCCCTGATCATCTCGGGGCTGGGTGCCAGGTCCAAGCCGATCGACGGGGTGGACAGCCTGGGCTTCAAGATCATTACAGGCAAGGGCACGTCGGTGCTGCCCGGCTTCCAGACGGCCCGCCGGCTGCGACTCGACAGCCGCGCCGCCAACCTCGAGGTGCACTGCGTGACCCAGCAGGGCATCCCGGTGAAGGTCCGCGGTGTCGTGATCTACAAGGTCGGCGACGACTTCGTGTCGATCGCCAACGCGGCGCGCCGCTTCCTGGAGCAGCAGAAGTCGATGGACGGGGCGATCCACGAGCTGTTCACCGGCCACCTGCGGTCGATCATCGGCAACCTGACCGTCGAGGACCTCATCCTCAACCGCGAGCGGCTCACCTCCGAGACGCGCGGGTCGGCCGCCGACGAGATGAGCAAGCTCGGCCTGGTCGTGGACTCCCTGCAGATCCAGGAGATCGACGACGAGACCGGCTACATCACCAACCTGGGCCGCCCGCACGCCGCCAAGGTCGCCGCGGAGGCGCGCATCGCCGAGGCCGAGCGGAACCAGGAGGCCACCCAGAAGGAGCAGGCGGCCCTGCGGGAGAACGCCGCGGTGATCCGGGACACCGAGATCAAGAAGGCCGAGTACGAGGGGCAGGTCAGCCAGGCCGCGCAGCAGGCCCGCCAGGAGGTCATCCTCAAGGAGACCCGCAACGCCGAGCTGGAGGCCGAGCGCACCGAGAAGCGGCTGGAGAGCGAGATCCGCAAGCCCGCCGACGCCCGCGCCTACGAGCAGGTCAAGCTGGCCGAGGCCGACCGAGAGCAGCGCATCGCCCAGGCCCAGGCCGCCGCGACCGAGATCCAGCTGAAGGCGCAGCGCGAGGCCGAGGCGACCCGGCTGCTCGGTGAGGCGCAGGCCGAGGCGACCCGGCAGAAGGGCCTGGCGGAGGCCGAGGCCATCAAGGCGCGGGCGGACGCCCTCGCCCACAACACCGACGCGGTCATCGCCCAGCAGCTCGCCGAGAAGTGGCCGCAGATCGTCGAGGCCGGCGCCCAGGTGTTCGGCAACGTCGACAACATGGTCGTGCTCAACGGCGCCGAGGGCATCGAGGACATGCTCGCCAAGGCGCTCACGCTGGGCGGCACCGGCCTCGGCGTCGCCCGGCAATTGCTCGCCGGTATGAACGGCCAGAGCAGCCAGAACGGCCAGAACAGTGCCGTTCCCCCCATTCCGGCGGGTCCGCCGCAGGAGAGCTGACCCTCCGGGTTCCGAGGACATCGGCGACGGCCCGGCACGCGCGCACCGGCGACGGACCGCGCGCGTGCTGGGCCGGTTTTGTATGAACGCAGGGGGTCCGGGCCGATAGGTTCGGAGCATGTCCGTGCCGCGGCTCGCCGTCACCGTCGACCTCGTCGTCCTCACCGTGCGGGCGCAGCGGCTCTGCGCGCTGATGTGGCGGCGCGACCGGGCGCCCTACGACGGGGCGTGGTCGCTGCCCGGCGGGTTCATCCAGCTGGACGAGGACCTGCCCGCCGCCGCGTCACGGCTGATGGCCGAGCGCGCGGGCCTGGCGGACGTGCGGATCCACCTGGAGCAGCTCGCCACCTACGGCTACCCCGACCGCGACCCCCGGCAGCGGGTGGTGAGCGTCGCCTACCTCGGCCTCGCGCCCGACCTGCCCGCCTCCAGCCGCGCGCAGGTGCTGTGGACGGCCGTCGACGACCTCATCCACCACGACCGGGCCGCGTTCGACCACCGGCGGATCCTGTGCGACGGCGTCGAGCGGGCGCGGGCCAAGCTGGAGTACACCTCGCTGGCCGCCGCGTTCTGCCCGCCCGAGTTCACCGTCGCCGAGTTGCGCCGGGTGTACGAGATCGTCTGGGGCACCGTGCTGGATCCCCGGAACTTCCACCGCAAGGTCACCGGGGCCGACCGGTTCCTCGTCCCCATCGACCGGACGACGACCCGGGACGGGGGCCGGCCGGCCCGTCTCTACGCCCGCGGCGAGGCCGAGCAGCTGCGCCCGCCGATGCTGCGCCCGCGCCCGGACACCGGGCCGGGCCCCGCCCGCCGCGCCCCGTCCGGGACCGCTTGACCTGGGGCGATGTTCCGAGCATGGTGGGCCGGTTGCTAGTTTCTCACCCTATGAACGGTGAAGCGTCGCACGTGCTGAGCCTGCTCGTCCGCGACATCGGTGAGGCCGGTGTCGCGGAGATGGCGGGCTCTCCCGGGCTGGCCGCCGCCGTCGACCAGCACGTGGCGTTCCTGCGCGACGAGCTCGCCGGTCCCGGCGGCACCCCCGACGAGGGCGCGCTGATGGAGTACCTGCGGGAGTTCGCCGAGGACGCGTGCGGCCGCGGCTGGTGGCCCTGCAGCACCCGAGACTGGGAGTTCGTCCGGATCGTGGCGGTCTGCTGGCTGATGCGGCAGGTCACCGGCGGCTAGCCTCCGGCGGCCCCGCCCCTTCGCCCAGGCCGCGGAGATCCGTAGGCTGGACGGCGACCACCCATGTTCACCTGGAGGACAACGGTGTCCGACGTCACCACTCCCCGCTTCCGTTCCGTCCTCGACCGGTTCGTGGCCTACAAGCCAGGAAAGGTCGTGGTGTCGCCCGACGGGCGCTCGTTCAAGCTGTCGTCCAACGAGTCGCCGCACGGCCCCCTCCCCTCGGTGCTGGAGGCGATCGGCGAGGCGGCCCGCTCGGTCAACCGCTATCCCGACAACAACGCCACCGCGCTGATCGACGCGATCGCCGGGCACTGCGGCGTCCCCGCCGACCACGTCGCGGTGGGCTGCGGGTCCGTCGGGGTGTCCCAGATGCTGCTGGAGGCGGTGGCGGAGCCGGGCGCCGAGATCGTGTACGCGTGGCGGTCGTTCGAGGCGTACCCGCTGCTGGTGGCGCTGTCCGGGGCCACCTCGGTGCAGGTGCCGCTGCGGGAGGAGACCCACGACCTCACCGCGATGGCCGGCGCGATCTCCGAGCGGACCCGGCTGATCTTCGTGTGCAACCCGAACAACCCCACCGGGACGGTCGTCGGGCGCGCCGAGATCGAGGCGTTCCTGGACCGCGTCCCCGAGGACTGCCTGGTGGTCCTGGACGAGGCGTACCGCGAGTACGTCCGCGACGACGAGGTCCCCGACGGGCTGGAGCTGTACGGCGACCGGCCCAACCTGGTGATCCTGCGCACGTTCTCCAAGGCCTACGGGCTCGCCGGGCTGCGGATCGGCTACCTCGTCGCGCACCCCCTGGTGGCCGGGGCGATCCGCAAGACGTTCCTGCCGTTCAGCGTGAACGCCGTGGCGCAGGCGGCGGGCATCGCCTCGCTGGCGGCCACCGACGAGCTGCTGGCGCGGGTGGAGGGCACCGTGAAGGAGCGCGACCGCGTCCGCGGCGCCCTGCTCGCCGACGGCTGGACGGTCCCGCCGACCGAGGCCAACTTCGTCTGGCTGCGGCTCGGCGAGCGGACGATGGAGTTCTCCGAGGCCTGTGACGCGCAGGGCGTCAGCGTCCGTCCGTTCCCCGGCGAGGGCGCCCGCGTGTCGATCGGCTCACCCGAGGAGAACGACGCGTTCCTGGCCGTGGCGAGGGCGTTCCCCCACCGCGGCTGACGGGGCCCCCGGCGGCGCGGTCGCCGGGTGTGCTCCCGCCCCCGGACCGGCGCGCGTCCGGGGGCGGCGCCGCCCGCGGGGCGGGCCGGCCCCGCTCGGACGCCGCCGGTGTCAGCTGGTGTTCGCCTTCGGGCCGAGCTTCTCCACGATCAGCCGGTAGAGCTGGCGCGGCCGGCCGGGCTGCGGCGTCCGGTTCGGCGGCAGCGGCCAGGCCAGGCCCTCCTCGACGAGGGTGCGCAGCAGCCGGCGGGCGGTGCGCGGGGTGACGCCGAGCATCTTGCCCGCGTTCTCCGCGTCCACGATCAGCGGCTGCTCCTGGTCGCCGAGCTTGTCGGCGAGCCGGGCGAGGATCTCCAGCCCCTTCGGCTTGGCCTGCGGCTGGCTGTTGCGCGGCGGGGTGCGCGGGGCGGGCACGAGGGCCCGGCCGTCGCGGTCCAGAGCGAAGCCCTGGGCCCGCTGCGAGCTCTGCGACCGTGCCAGCGCCGCCCGCGCGTGGTTCTCGGCCTCGTGCGCCGTGCGGCCCATGCCGATGCCGACCTCGATGGCGAGGCCGAGCTCCTCCCGGACGCGCTCGACGAACGGCGGCGTGCGGAAGCCCTCGGTGGAGGCGGTGACCGAGCCGCGGGTGGCGATGACCAGGTAGCTGTGGTCGTCCAGGGGCCACACCGAGGCGTTCATCCGGTGCGCCTCCTGGAGCAGCACCCGGTGCAGCGCCAGCTTCAGCTCGTCGCGCCAGTAGCGCGGGGTGACGCGGCGCGGCGTCTCGCGCAGCGTCGGCACGTCCACCAGCACCACGACGAGCTGCGACTCCTCCAGCCGGTGGTGGGCGCCGAGCAGCGCCGCGGTCTGCAGCGAGCTGCGGATGGCCGCGCCGGTGGGCCGGACCCGGATGGTCGGCACGCCGGCCATCTCCATCCGCTCCGCGGTCGCGTGCACGCAGGTCATCGCGACCGTCGTCGCGCCCCGCCGCCACAGCCGCTCGTGGAAGGCGGCGAGCGTTCCCGGCCCGGCCGCCTCCTCGCGCAGGTGCACCTGCTCGGTGCCGAGACTGATCTCGGCGTAGGCCTCCTCGACCTCGGCCCGGCCGAGGACGTCGATGCTCACCCGGGACGGGTCGAACCGCTCGTCCAGCGACGCCCGCAGCAGCGCGCCCTGGAGGGCGGCGCCGTTCAGCGGCACATAGGTGGCGGGCATCGTCAGCACGCCCGCCTTGCGGGCGAAGTCGTAGGGCACCGGGCTGGCGAACAGGCAGACGTCCACGCCCGAGCCGAGCCGGACGACCTTGTCGGCCGCCTCCTGCTCGTCCCGGTACGCGGCCGCCACCAGCCGGCTCGGTACCGGGGTGGGGCCGTGGCCCATCAGCATGACCCGTTCTACGAGGTCATGAGGGCCTACGACGCCGATCGTGAGGTCGGGGGTGACCGACCCCGTTCGTGCGGCCGTCATCGATGATCGCTCGCTTCCGGTCCATCCTCTCGGCGGGGGTCCGGCCCCGGCCATGCGTTCGCGCACGCTCCGCCCAACGGTTGACTCATGGCTTGTCGCCCCTGCCTTCTGACCCAGCACCGCAGTTCCCGTGCGATTCGTTCCTCAGTGGGCAGATCGGGTCAGGGCGACGATGTGTGACGCCCAGACGCGAAATCGAATCAAGAGTGCGGCGAAAAAGTAACCTACGCGACCCCCCAGTCAGTAATTTGTCACCATTCGGGCAGTCTTGATCCTGCATCTTCGGTCGTCCGAAGTTGAAAAACAAGACCCGAAAACACCGCTAGGGGGCCTTCCTGACGCTGTCGCGCACTGAGAAGACCCCTGCGGTGTCCGTTCGGTTTACGCGCGGGCCGAAACCGCCCGACTTGATCACCTGCTCGGATGAAAGACAACGGATCCGTCCAGGCCGGGGCGTCGGGCCGGCAGTGTGAATTTTTACCGCGTTACGGACATGCCACACCGGAGCGTTCCAGTCATGACACCGCAGGTCAAAGGGTGTACCAGTGGTGGTGAAGAAGGATATTAGATGAGCTGGGAGTAGTTGCTCGGTAACGCCGTGCTGAGTAGTTTGGCCCCTTATCGTGACAGGCCGGGTCAGGGGCTACTCGAAAGCGGGTCAGATGTCACTGTTCCATCCTGCCCATCGCAGGCCACTTGCGGACGGCCTCCGGACGTAAGTGACCACCCGGTCGGAATGTGATCGGGCCCAACGCCAAGGCGCCCGGACGTTACGTCCGGGCGCCGATGGTGACTCAATGGGCACTCTCCGGGGTGGAAACGCTCCCCGGGAGCACGTGGATCAGTCGGCCTCGCGGACGATGTCGGCGCCGAGCTGGGACAGGCGCTCGGCGGTGTGGGCGTGGCCGCGGTCGAGGTAGTAGGCGGACGTGATCGTCGTCTCGCCCTCGGCGGCCAGGCCCGCCAGCACCAGGGCGCTGCCGCAGCGCAGGTCGTGTGCCTCGACCTCCGCGCCGCGGAGCGCGCGCGGGCCGTTCACCTTCGCGCGGTTGCCGTCGACCTCGATGTCGGCGCCCATCTTGCCGAGCTCGGCGGCCAGCTTGAACCGGCCGTCGAAGATGCGCTCGTAGATGTAGGACGGCCCCTCGGCGAGGCAGGACAGCGCCATGATCGGCGACTGCAGGTCGGTGGCGAAGCCCGGGTACTCGTCGGTGATGACGTTGATCGGGCGGAGCGTGCGGTCGCGGCGGACCTGGAGCACGGCGCCCTGCTGGTGGAACTCGACGCCCATCTGCTCCAGCTTGTCGGCCGCGACGCCGAGGTGCTCCAGCGTGGCGCCGACGAGGTTGAGGTCGCCGCCGGTGATCGCGGCGGCCATCACGAAGACGCCGGTGTCGATCCGGTCGGGCATCACGGTGTGCTCGACGGCGGTCAGCTCGTCCACGCCCTCGACGGTGATGAACCCGGTGCCGCCGCCGCTGATCCGCGCGCCCATGGCCTGCAGGATCGCGATGTTGTCGAGCACCTCCGGCTCCAGCGCCGCGTTCTTGATCAGCGTGGTGCCCTGCGCCAGCGCGGCCGCCATGATCAGGTTCTCGGTGCCGGTGTGCGACGGGGTGTCGCAGTACAGCGTCCCGCCGCGCAGGTCGCCGGCCTTGATGTGGATGATCCCGTCGCCGTTGTCGGCCACGTGCTCGGTGACCGTGGCGCCCATCCGCTTGAAGCCGTTGTAGTGGAAGTCCAGGTTGCGGCTGCCGAGGTTGCAGCCGCCGACGCCCTCGATCACGGCCTCGCCGAGCCGGTGCAGCAGCGCCGGGACGAACAGGAACGAGCCGCGGAACCGGGAGGCGATGTCGGCCGGGAGCACCGGGCTGCTGAGCGAGGAGGCGTCGATGACGAGGGTCCGCTCGGTCTCGTGCAGCTCGGCCTTGGCGCCGACCGCCCGCGCGAGCTCCACCGCGCGCCGCACGTCCTCGATGATCGGGACGTTCCGCAGGACGGTCCGGCCCCGGGACGCCATCAGGGAGGCGCCGATCATCGGCAGGACCGCGTTCTTGGCCCCCTGGATGAAGACCGTGCCGTGCAGACGCCTGCCGCCGCGCACGCGGTAGCGAACCTCGTGGCCCATGCTCATGCCGCCTTACTCCTTCTTAGGTGCGGTTACGGTGCCTACCCGATACAAGTGGGACTAACGGCGGATCACGAGCCGAGCGCCGAACGGTGTCCCCCCGCTGCGCCAACGCGACCCCAGTAAACCATCGGGCCGGAGCCGTGGTGTCCGGTCCGCGCCACATGGGCAACGGTCTGCTCGTTGAGATGCCGCCGTACCCCCAAAGGTTCGGCCCACACCGCGGCGGTCAGCCGAACGGGCGCCCGGTCAGCCGCTCGTACGCCTCGACGTACTTGGCGCGGGTGCGCTCGACGATGGCCTCGGGCAGGGGCGGCGGCGCCGCGCCGGACGCGCGGTCCCAGCCCGATTCGGGCGACAGCAGCCAGTCCCGGACGAACTGCTTGTCGAAGGACGGCTGGGCCCGTCCGGGCTCCCAGGCGTCCGCGGGCCAGAACCGGGACGAGTCGGGCGTGAGCACCTCGTCGGCGAGGACGAGCGCGCCGTCCGGCGCCCAGCCCAGCTCGATCTTGGTGTCGGCGACGATGATGCCGCGCTCGCGGGCCAGCTCGGCACCGCGCCGGTAGACGGCGAGGGTGGTGTCGCGGAGCCGGGCGGCGACGTCGCCGCCCACCGCGGCCGCCACCTCGGCGAAGGTCATCGGCGCGTCGTGCTCGCCGACGTCGGCCTTGGTCGTGGGGGTGAAGATCGGCTCGGGCAGCCGGGAGCCGTCCACCAGCCCGGCCGGCAGCGGGACGCCGCAGACCGACCCGGTGGCCCGGTAGTCGGCGAGGCCCGAACCGGTGAGGTGGCCGCGGGCGACGCACTCGACCTTGACCATGTCGAGGCGGCGCGCGACGACCGACCGTCCGGCCCATTCGGCGGGCGCGCCGGGGGGCAGGTCGGTGGACAGCACGTGGTTCGGCAGCAGGTCCGCGAGCCGCTCGAACCACCACAGCGAGAGCTGGGTCAGGATGCGGCCCTTGTCCGGGATGGGGGTGTCCAGGACGTAGTCGAACGCGGAGATCGTGTCGCGGGCCACCATGAGCAGCTCGCCGCCGGGCAACTCGTACAGGTCCCGGACCTTGCCGCTGTGCAGGTGCTTCATCGGGCCTCCAGGACCTCGACGGGGTCGCCCAGCGTGATCCTGCCGAGCGTCCGGGGGATGCAGTTCTGGCCGAACAGGACCTTGCCGTCGGCCTTGCGGTAGGTGGCGAGGGTGCGCAGCGGCTCGCGGCCCCGCTCGCCGGTGCGCTGGTCGGTGGTGGTGACCAGGCAGCGGGCGCACGGCCTGACGGTCTCGATCACGGTCTCGCCGATCCGGAGCAGCCGGGCCGCGTCCTCGCCGAACGGGCCGAGCCCCTCCAGGACGAGGCTCGGCCGGAACCGGTTCATCGGGAGCGGGTCGTCCAGCCGCCCGTTGAGGTCGGCGAGCGACTCGGCGGAGATGACCAGCAGCGGGAACCCGTCGGCGAACATCAGCTCGCCGTCGCCGGCGACGGTGGCCCGGTGCCCGGTGAAGCGGACGAGCCGGCAGCCGCGGCCGAGCAGTCCGCCGAACCACGCGGCCGCCTCGTCGCCCTGGTCGACGCCCCGGCAGTCGCGCCGGTGCACGCTCACGTCGAGGACCTCGCCGTCGTCCACGGCCTTGTGGACGAGCGGCGCGGTGCCCGGCGCCCGCACGGTCAGGACCTCGCCGTCGTAGGACGGGCGCAGCAGCGCCATCCGGGCGACGTCCCGCTGGGACAGGAAACGGCCCTCCGGGCCGGCCAGCATGAACTCCCGGTCGAACGGCAGCCCGCGCGCGGTCAGCTCGCAGGTGCGCAGCGCCGTCCCGCCGCCGCCCTTGAGGGGGTAGGCGTTCAGCCCGGTCAGGGTGGCGGTCACGGTCCCTCCGTCGGTCGGTCGGTCGGCTCGTCGGTCGGTCGGCTGGGCCGGTCGGCTCCGCCGGCGGGTCAGCTCAGCGCGGTGAGGCGGTCGAAGACGGGACCGAGCCGCTCGACGAAGCGCTCGGGGCGGCACACGCCGTCCAGGCGCGCCTCGTCCAGCGTCAGGCCCGCCTCGGCGGCGTGCTTGCGCAGCGTCTCGCGGAACGGGACGCCGCTCTCCCAAGTCTCCATCGCGGCCTTCTGGACGAGCGGGTACGCCTCGTCGTCGCGGGACATGCCCGCCTCGACCAGCTCCAGCAGCACGGTCGAGGTGTAGATCAGGCCGCCGGTGGACTCCAGGTTGGCCGTCATGCGGTCGGCGTCGACGACCAGGCCCGACATGAGCCGGTCGGTGAGGTTGAGCATGTAGTCCAGCGCGATGGACGCGTCGGGCAGCGCGATCCGCTCGGTGGAGGAGTGCGAGATGTCGCGCTCGTGCCAGAGCGGGATGCCCTCCAGCACCGGGACGATCTGCGCGCGGACGATCCGCGCCATCCCGGCGAGCCGCTCGGAGATGATCGGGTTCTTCTTGTGCGGCATGGCCGAGGAGCCCTTCTGGCCCTTGCCGAACGGCTCCCACAGCTCGCGGACCTCGGTGCGCTGGCCGTGCCTGACCTCCAGCGCGATCGCCTCGCACACCGTCGCCATGATCGCCAGCGCGGACGTCCACTCGGCGATCCCGTCGCGGATGACGACCTGGGTGGACACGTCGGCCGTCGCGAGCCCGAGCCTGCGGGCGACGTGCCGCTCGACGGCCGGGTCGATGTTGGAGTAGGTCCCGACCGCGCCGGAGATCGCCATCACGGCGACGGCCTCGCGGGCGCGGCGGAGCCGGTCCCGGGAGCGGGCCATGGCGAAGGCGAAGTCGGCGACCCGGTGCCCCCACACGTCCGGCTCGCCGTGGATGCCGTGCGTGCGGCCGACGCGCAGGGTCGCCCGGTGCGCCAGCGCGTGGTCGCGCAGCGTCGCCACGAGCCGGTCGGCCTTGGCGAGCAGGATGTCGGTGGCCTCGGCGAGCTGGAGGGCGAGCGCGGTGTCGAGCAGGTCGGACGAGGTCATGCCGAAGTGGACGTACCGGGCGGCCTCGCGGGGCTCGGTGTTGTCCGCCCACGCCGACAGGAACGCGATCACGTCGTGCTGGGTGACCGCCTCGATCGCGTGCACCGCCTCCGGCGTCGGCGGCGGTGCCTTGCGCACCGGCTCGACCACCTCCGGCGGGATCGTGCCGGCCTCGGCGTGGGCCTCGACGACGAGGACCTCCACCTGGCACCACAGCTCGTACTTGTGCGCGTCGCTCCAGACGCGCCCCATCTCCGGAAGTGTGTACCGCTCAATCACCCGATGATTGTCCCAGGTCGCCCGCGTGCCGCCGCCGCCGTGGACCCGGCCGATGACGACGACGTGGTCGCCGGCCTCGAAGTGCCGTTCCGCGGTGCACTCC
>NZ_CAACVB010000163.1 GCF_900659635.1 Actinomadura roseirufa
CGCCCGGCAGGTCGCGGACGGGCTCGGGCCCCGGCGCCTCCCCCGGCGCCCGCGCGGGCATCTCCGCCAGGACCTCCGCCAGCGCGGCCGCCAGCCGCCCGGGGTCCAGGGAGCGGATCCGCCACCGGACGTGGGCGGCCGCGGCCCCGGCCAGCTCCGCCATGGCGTGCTCCCCGGCCGTCCTGCCCCGGTCGACCAGCACGACGCGGTCGGCGACCTCCTCCAGCTCGCTGAGGACGTGGCTGGACACCAGCACCGCCACCCCGTCCGCCGCCAGCGACCGCAGCAGATCGCGCAGCTCCACCCGCGAGCGCGGGTCGAGGCCGGACGCCGGCTCGTCCAGCAGCAGGACCCGCGGCCGGTGCACCAGCGCGCGGGCCACGCCGAGCCGCTGCTTCTGGCCCCGCGACAGGGCGTGCACGGGCCGTCCGAGGTGCTCCTCCAGGTGGACGAGGGAGAGCAGGGCGCGGATCCGGCGCGGCTTCTCGGCCCGGGACAGCCCGTAGGCGTCGGCGAAGAAGGCGAGGTACTCGTCCACCGTGAGCTGGTCGTACACGCCGAACGTGTCGGGCATCCAGCCGAGCGCGCCGCGCGCGTCGAGGGGGCGGCGCGCGACGTCGTGCCCGGCGACCCGGACGGTCCCGCCGTCGGGGGCCAGCAGCGTCGCCAGGACGAGCAGCAGCGTGGTCTTGCCCGCGCCGTTCGCCCCCACCAGCGCGGTGACCTGCCCGTACGGGACGGTCAGGTCGAGCCCGCGCAGGGCGTGCACCTCGCCGAACCGGCGCGTCACACCGTGCGCCTCGACCCCGAACGCGCCGTCGTCGCCTCGCCGGGCCATCCGCGTCCTCCCGCCGTGCCGGATCGGTCCCTCTGGGACGCGACCCGGGCGCGGCCGGTTGCGGACGGCCCGGTTCGTGACCGGGCCGTTATACGGTCACTCGACGGTGACGGACTTGGCCAGGTTGCGGGGCTGGTCGACGTCGTGGCCCTTGGCGGTGGCCAGCTCGCACGCGAAGACCTGCAGCGGGACGGTCGTGACCAGCGGCTGCAGCAGGGTCGGGACGGCGGGGACGCCGATCAGCGTGTCGGCGTAGGGCTCCACCGAGGCGTCGCCCTCCTCGGCGATCACGATCGTGCGGGCGCCGCGGGCGCGGATCTCCTGGATGTTGGAGACGATCTTGTCGTGCAGGACGGCGCGGGCGCGCGGCGGCACCACCACCACGACCGGCAGGCCCGGCTCGATCAGCGCGATCGGGCCGTGCTTGAGCTCGCCCGCAGCGAAGCCCTCGGCGTGCATGTACGCCAGCTCCTTGAGCTTCAGCGCGCCCTCCAGGGCGACCGGGAAGCCCACGTGGCGGCCGAGGAACAGCACGCACCGCTCCCCCGCCAGCGACCGGGCCAGCTCCCGGACCGGCTCCATGGTCTCCAGGACCTTCTCCACCTTCTCGGGCATCCGCTCCAGCAGCTGCACCATGGCGAAGACCTCGTCGCCCCACTTGGTGCCGCGCACCTGGGCGATGTACAGCGCGATCAGGTAGACCGCGACGAGCTGGGTCAGGAACGCCTTGGTGGACGCGACGGCGATCTCCGGCCCGGCGTGCGTGTAGAGCACGCCGTCGCACTCGCGGGGCAGCGTGGAGCCGTTGACGTTGCAGATGCCGAGCAGCTTGGCCTTCTGCTCGCGGGCGTGCCGGACGGCCATCAGCGCGTCCATCGTCTCGCCGGACTGGGAGATCGCGATGACCAGCGTCGTCGGCGAGAGGATCGCGTCGCGGTAGCGGAACTCGCTGGCCAGCTCCACCTCGCAGGGCAGCCCCGCCCAGTGCTCGATGGCGTACTTGGCGATCAGCCCGGCGTGGTAGGACGTGCCGCAGGCCACGATGATGATCTTGTCGACCTCGCGCAGCTCCCGGTCGGACATGCGCATCTCGTCCAGCGTCAGCCGGCCGTCGGCGCCGATCCGGCCGAGCAGCGTGTCGGCGACCGCGCGCGGCTGCTCGGCGATCTCCTTGAGCATGAAGTAGTCGTAGCCGCCCTTCTCGGCGGCCGACACGTCCCAGTCGACGTGGTACTCGGTCACCTCGGCCGGGCGGCCCTCGAAGTCGGTGACCGTCACCCCGCCAGGACGCAGCTCGACGACCTGGTCCTGGCCGAGCTCGATGGCGTCGCGGGTGTGCTCGATGAACGCCGACACGTCGCTGGCGAGGAAGTTCTCCCCGTCGCCGACGCCGACCACCAGGGGGGAGTTGCGGCGCGCGCCCACCACGAGGTCGGGGTCGCCGGTGTGCATGGCGACGAGCGTGAACGCGCCCTCCAGGCGGCCGCAGACCCGGCGCATCGCGGCGGCGAGGTCGCCGCCGCCCTTCAGCTCGTCCTCCAGCAGGTGGGCGACGGCCTCGGTGTCGGTGTCGGAGCCGAGCTTGTGCCCGGCCTCCTCCAGCTCGCCGCGCAGCGCCGAGAAGTTCTCGATGATCCCGTTGTGGATCACGGCGACGGTGCCGGTGCAGTCGACGTGCGGGTGCGCGTTGCGGTCGTTCGGCGGTCCGTGGGTCGCCCAGCGGGTGTGGCCCATCCCGATCGTCCCGGCGGGCGGCGGCTCCTCCGCCAGCGCGTCCCGCAGGTTCACCAGCTTGCCCGCGCGCTTGGCCGTCGCCAGCGTCCCGTCGGCCAGCACGGCCACCCCGGCCGAGTCGTAGCCGCGGTACTCCAGCCGCGCCAGCCCCTCGACCACCACCTCGAGCGCCGGCCTGCCGCCCACGTAACCCACGATTCCGCACATGACGGCAAGCCTATTCAATGTCCATCGCGGGACCTACCAGCGCGTGGCGCGTGTGGGTGACGCTAGCGTGGACTGCCGGTGAACTCAGCGGAACCGGACTGAACGCGCGGTTACTGTTCAGCCATGACGAGCGGATGGGACAGCGTGCCGAGCCCCTATGTGGAACTCTCCCGGGACGCCTGGCGCGCCCTGCGCGAGAGCACGCCGCTGCCGCTGACCCCCGGTGAGCTGGACGCGCTGCGCGGACTGCGCGACCCGATCGACATCGCCGAGGTCGAGGACATCTACCTGCCGCTGTCGCGGCTGCTGAACCTGTTCTTCCTGTCCGACACGCGGCTGCGCGACACCGTCAGCGGCTTCCTCGGCGGCCACGTGGAGCCGACCCCGTTCATCATCGGCGTGGCGGGCAGCGTCGCGGTCGGCAAGTCTACGACGTCGCGGCTGCTGCGCACGCTGCTGGCCCGCTGGCCCGAGCACCCGACAGTCGAGCTGGTGACGACCGACAGCTTCCTGTACCCCAACGCGGTGCTGACCGAGCGCGGGATCATGGACCGCAAGGGCTTCCCCGAGTCCTACGACCGGCGCGCCCTCGTCCGCTTCGTGTCCTCGATCAAGGCGGGCGCGCGGGAGCAGTCGATCCCCGTCTACTCGCACCTGGAGTACGACGTCGTGCCGGGCGCGGCCCAGACCGTCCGGCGGCCCGACATCCTCATCGTCGAGGGCCTCAACGTGCTGCAGGCCCCGCCCGCGGGCGCCCTCGGCGTGTCGGACTTCTTCGACTTCTCGATCTACGTGGACGCCCGCGTCGAGGACATCCGGCAGTGGTACGTCGACCGGCTGTTCGCGCTGCGCCGCACCGCCTTCACCGACCCCCGCTCGTACTTCCACAAGTACGCCCACGAGCTGGACGAGGACGAGACCGCCGCGTTCGCCCAGCGCGTCTGGCGGGACGTCAACGAGATCAACCTGGTCTCCAACATCCTCCCCACCCGCGCCCGCGCCACCCTCGTCCTGCACAAGGACCGCGAGCACGCCGTCCAGCGCGTCCGGCTGCGCCGGATCTGAGCCGGACAGAAATATCCGCTTTCGGGGGAACATACGCGCGAGTACGAGAGTCTTCCGGGTGTCACGATCTTCATCCGGACCCACGGAAGACCAGGAGAAATGACGCAAAGCTCCCCGCTCTCCGTCGAAGAGGCCCCCGCGAACGCGCTGCCGCCGCTGCTGACGGCGCCGCCCTGGACGCGGACCGCCGGCCCGCGTGAGCCGGTCGTCCTCAAGGGCCTGAAGGCGCCGAAGGACCCGACCGAACTCCGCTGGTCACCCGGTGAGCGGGAGGAGTGGACGGCGAAGGCCCACGCGCGCCATCCCGCCCCGCCCGGGGACACCGACTGGGAGGCGATCGCCGCGGAGTTCTCCGCCGGGGCGGAGGTCGACCGCTTCCGGCTGGCCTCGCTCCTGCTGCACGGCCCGGAGGAGGTGGCCCTGCGCGTCCTCGACGGCGACCGGCCCATCGACGGGTACTGGGACTACGACGCGCTGAACGGCATCGTGGCCCGTCACGGCATGAGGGCGCTGCCCATGGCCGTGCGGAGGAGCAAGGAGCGGGTCGGGTACGTCGGCGCGCTCAGCCCCTTCATCGACGCCGACATCGCACAGATCATGATCAAGGCCTTGCCGGACGGCCACCAGCGCCCCCGCGCCCGGGCGTGGTTCGCCAAGCACGGTCCCGCCGCCGCGCGCCTGATCGTGCCGGACGTGTTCCGCACCCCCGGGCCCAAGCGCGAGCGCGCCACCGAGATCATCCTGGAGATCATCGACGCGCACGGCGTCGAGGCCGTGGCCGAGGCCGCGCGGGTGTACGGCGACGAGGCGGCGCGGGCGGTCACCGCGCTCGGCGCCGACCCACTCGACCGCTACCCCGACCCGCTGCCCGAGCCGGGCTTCGACCTCGCCGCGCTACCTCCGGTCCTGCTGCGCGGGCGGAACCTCGCGCTCCCGGCGGAGGCGGTCCGCGCCCTGGTGACGATGCTGCTCATCTCCTCCCCCGGCGAGCCTTACGCGGGCGTCGAGCCGGTCGCCGAGGCGCTGGACCCGGCGTCCCTGGCCGAGCTCGCCTGGGCGCTGTACACCTCCGAGCCGCGGGAGAAGCGCTTCGCCTCCCCCGGGGCCGAGTACGCGCTCGGCCGGTTCGGTGACGACGAGACCGCCGCGCGGCTCGGCGACCGGGCCGTCCGCTGGGACAAGGCGACCGTCTGGTACCGCAACGGCCTGAAGGTTCTCGACGTGTTCGTCGCGATCGGCACCGACGCCGCCCTCCGGCAGCTAGACCTGCTCACGCGGAAGGCGGCGGACAAGAAGAGGATGCGGCCCTACGCCGAGGCCAGGCTCAACAGCGTCGCCCGCGCGCGCGGGCTGGGCACCGCGCAGCTCGCCGACCGGCTCGTCCCCCACCTGGGCCTGGACGCCGAGGGCGGGCTGACCCTCGACTACGGCCCGCGCCGCTTCACCGTGGGGTTCGACGAGCGGCTCAAGCCGTTCGTCACCGGCGAGGACGGCAAGCGCCGCGCGTCCCTGCCCAAGCCCGGCGTCAAGGACGACGAGGCCCTCGCCCCCGCCGCCTACGCGCGCTTCACCGCGCTGAAGAAGGAGGCGCGGGCCGTCGCCGCGGACCAGATCAAGCGCATGGAGGCCGCGATGCTGGCCGGCCGCGCCTGGACGGCCGGGGACTTCGAGAACCTCTTCCTGCGGCATCCGCTGTCCTCGCACATCGCCCGGCGGCTCGTCTGGACCGCCGACGGCACCGCCTTCCGCGTCGCCGAGGACCGCTCCCTCGCCGACGTCCGCGACGACGTGTTCACCCTCGCGCCGGACGCCCAGGTGCGGCTGCCCCACCCACTACACCTCCACGACCTCGGCGCCTGGTCGGAGGTCTTCGCCGACTACGAGATCCTCCAGCCCTTCCCGCAGCTCGGCCGCTCCGTGCACACGCTCACCGACAAGGAGCGGGACGCGAGCCGGCTGGAACGTTTCGAAGGGCGCACGGTGCACTTCGGGCGGGTCCTCGGCCTCGCCGACCGCGGCTGGCGGCTCGGCGACAAGGAGACCGGCGGCTTCCAGCGGCACGTCTCGTGCGCGGTCGGCAGGGAGTCCAGCGTCTTCGTCGACCTCGACCCCGGTGTCCGCGTGATCGCCCCGGAGGAGTACGCCGAGCAGACACTGACCCGGGTCACCCTCTATAAAGGCTCCTACCAGCGAGCCGAGCAGTCCTTCGGCGAACTCGACCCCGTCCAGGTCTCCGAGCTCCTCACGACCCTCATCCGTCTCACCGAGACGCCGACGCCCTAGGTTCCCACCATGGCGACCGTCGTGGCGTTCCACGCCCACCCCGATGACGAGGCCCTGCTCACCGGCGGCACGCTCGCGCGCGCCGCCGCCGAGGGCCACCGCGTGGTCCTCGTGGTCGCCACCGACGGCGTCATGGGAGCCGTCCCGGACGGCGGTTCGCCGCGGCTGGCCGAGCTGAGGGCGAGCGCGGCGGCGCTCGGCGCGGCTCGGGTCGTCCACCTCGGCTACGCCGACAGCGGCCACGGCGCGCTGCTCTACCCCGATCCGCCGGATCGCGTCCGGTTCGTCCGGGCGAGCACCGCCGAGGCCGCCGGACGGCTCGCCGCCGTCCTCCGCGAGGAGAACGCCTCGCTCCTGCTCGGCTACGACGCGAACGGCGGCTACGGCCACCGCGACCACGTCCGGGTCCACGCCGTCGCCCGGCGCGCCGCCGCGCTCGCAGGGGGCGTCCGCCTCCTGGAGGCCACGATGCCCCGCGACGCCGTCGCCCGCCTCGCCACGCTGATCCGCCTGCTGTGGATCCCCTTCCCCTACGACCGCGAGGCAATGGCCCGGGTCTACAGCCCGCGCTCGGCCATCACCCACCGGGTGGACGTGCGCCTCTTCGCCCGGCAGAAGCGTGCCGCGCTGGCCGCGCACCATTCACAGACCCATGGCACGGGACGCCCGGCCGGGTTCATGCAGGCCCTGGTCCGCCTCCCGGTGCCCGTCTTCGGCCTCCTGATGGGCCGCGAGTGGTTCAGCGAGGTCCCGCGCTGACCGGGCGACACCGGTCGTCCGGCTCCTGATCTCCGTCCTCCCAGGTGAACGCGTTGACATTGACCGCCTTCACCTGTCAGTCTTCACTAACAGGTGATAGAGCGGACAGTAGGGACGGGACGCTGACCAGTGAGGAACTGCTCGCCGCGCTCGCGGCGATCGGGCACCCGCAGCGGCTGCGGGTGATCGGCGCGCTGGCCGAGGGCCGGGTGCACGTCAGCGAGCTGGCGCGCCGCCTCGGCATCTCCCGGCCACTGCTCTACCTGCATCTGGAACGGCTGGAGAAGGCCGGGCTGGTCGCGGGGAGCCTGGAGCTGTCACCGGACGGGAAGGCGCTGAAGTACTTCGAGCTCGTCCCGTTCGACCTGCACCTGACCACTGGAACGGTCCTCGCGGCTCTCCGCGCGGACGAGGAGAAGGAGAGCCCGCAGTGAAGGACGTCGGCTCCGTGGTGATCCCCATCGCGGTGATTCTCATCCTGGGCGGCGCCATCACCGGCAGCTTCGTCGCCTACTTCCGGTTCGAACGGCACCGCACCGAAACGCTGGCGCGGGAGCTGGAGCGGTTCCGCTCGATCGCACAGGAGTCCGTGCAACAGCAGAAGGAGACACAGACGAGGCTCGCGGAGCTGAGCGAGCGAGTCGCCGCCGTCGAGGGCCTGCTCCGCGACATCGGCTGAGGAGTCCGGGGGGACGAGCTGCCACTCGTCCCCCCGGAAGGCGGAAACAGCACGACCACGCCTGAACGGCGTGCCTGAACACGCACACGTTTCCTAGGGAAAGGAGAGCAGCTCATGCTGCTCGAAAGCAAACCGCGCGGCCGTCCCGTCACGGTGCGGATCGCGGTCTGGAGCGCCCGGCACCCGTGGCGCGCCATCGCCGGCTGGTTCGCGTTCGTCGTCCTGTGCCTGGTGATCGGAGCAACGGTCGGCGGCGTCCAGGCCGGCGGCGCCGACTACCGGATCGGTGAGGCGGGCCGGGCCGAGGCCATGGCCGAGGACGGCGGGCTGCTGCGCGCGCCCGTCGAGTACGTGCGGGTGGAGGCCGGGCCCGGTGCGGACGCCGCGGTCGCGGACGTGACCCGGCGGATGCGGGCGCTGCCCGAGGTGATCGGGGTCGCCGCTCCGCGCCGCTCCGCCGACGGGAAGTCCCTGCTGGTCACGGTCTCCATGCGCGGCGACGAGATCACCGCGAAGGACGACGTCGGCGCGCTGCGCGCGCAGACGGACGCGGTCCGGGCGGCGCATCCGGACGTCCGGGTCGTGGAGGCGGGGCGGCGCTCGGTCAGCAAGGGCGTCGAGAAGCAGCGGGGCAAGGACCTCCAGCTGTCGGAGATGCTCACGCTGCCGGTGACGCTGCTCGTCCTGCTGGTGGCGTTCGGCTCGATCCTCGCGGCGGGCGTGCCCGTGCTGCTGGCCCTGTCGTCGATCGCGGCGGCCATGGGCCTGTCGATGCTCGTCTCCCACGTGCTCCCGGACGCGGGGGTCGGCAACAACCTGATCCTGCTGATCGGCATGGCCGTCGGCGTCGACTACTCGCTCTTCTACCTCAAGCGCGAGCGGGAGGAGCGGGCCCGCGGCGAGCTCGACGCCGCGGCGGCGGTGGAGCTCGCCGCGGCCACCGCCGGGCGCGCGATCGTCGTGTCCGGCCTCGCGGTGATCGTCTCGACCGCGTGCCTCTACCTGGCCACCGACGTGATCTTCTCCTCGCTGGCCACCGGGACGATCATCGTGGTGGCGGTGGCGATGGTCAGCTCGCTGACCGCGCTGCCCGCGCTGCTGGCCAAGCTGGACCGCCGCGGGCGCCCGTACCGCGAGCGCCGCGAGCGCGGCGGGCGGATGTGGGCGGTGCTGCTACGGCCGTCCGTCCGGCACCCGGCGCTCACGCTGGGCGTCGCCACCGCCGCGCTGCTGGCCCTGGCCGCCCCCGGGCTCGGGCTGAAGCTCGGCGTCGAGGGCATCGACTCGTTCTCCCGGAAGATCCCCGAGGTCCGCGAGTACGACCGGCTGACCGCGGCGTTTCCGGAGGAGCTCGCCACCCACCAGGTCGTCGTGCGCGCCGCCCCCGAGCGGTCCGCGCAGGTCGGCGCGGCGCTGCGGGACCTCGCCCGGCAGGCCGCCCGCCCCGGGACGACGGCGCCGGAGCCGCGGGTGTCGGCCGACCGGCGGGTCGCGTCGCTGGAACTGGCCGTCCCGTACCGGGTGAGCGGCGAGCGGGCCAAGGCGTCGCTCGACCGGCTGCGGCACGAGCAAGTGCCCGCCACCGTCGGACGGGTCCAGGGCGCCGAGGTCGCGGTGACCGGCGACGTCGCCCGCGACGTCGACTACCTCGCCCACCAGGACTCCAAGCTCCCGTGGGTGATCGGGTTCCTGCTGCTGGTGACCTACGCGATGACGGTCTGGGCGTTCCGGTCGGTGGTGATGGGGCTCGTCGGCATCGCGCTGAATCTGCTGTCGGCGGCGGCCTCGTTCGGCCTGCTCGTCCTGGTGTTCCAGCACACCTGGGCCGAGGGCCTGCTCGGCTTCACCTCCAGCGGCCGGATCGGCGCCCGGGTGCCGCTGTTCCTGTTCGTGATCCTGTTCGGGCTGGCGATGGACTATCAGGTCTTCGTCGTCAGCCGCATCCGGGAGGCCGTCCAGGCCGGAGTCCCGACCCGGGAGGCCGTCGTCGACGGCATCGGCCGGTCGGCGGGCGTCGTCACCTCGGCCGCGGTGGTGATGATGACGGTCTTCGCGACGTTCGTGTTCCTGTCGCTGATCGAGATGAAGCAGATCGGCTTCGTGCTGGCCGCGGGCGTCCTGCTGGACGCGTTCGTCGTCCGCGTCCTCATGCTCCCGGCGCTGCTGACGCTGCTCGGCGAGCGGAGCTGGTGGCCGTCCCGGGCGCACCCCGCGCCGGTGCGGGGTCACTCGGCGCTGGCCACCGTGAGCGAGCGGAGCCGGTAGGTCGCCAGGGCCGTGGCGGCGGCCGTGACCAGCACCAGCAGCGGCACGGCCACCGCCAGTCCCACGCTCGCCCGGACCGGCGACGCCGGCGTCAGCGCGTCGGTGACCGACAGCGCCCACTGCTGGATCGACGCCGACTTCGCGCCCGGCGCGAAGTTGCCGAGCAGCGACTCCCACACCAGCGCGTACAGCAGGCCGATGGTGACGGCGTTGCGGCTGGCCACCGCCAGCGCCACGAACACCGCGGTGTAGGCGAGGCCGCCCACGAGGACGCCCACCGTGAACGCGGGCGTCATCCGCGCGGTCGTCCCGGTGAGCACCAGGCCGGACAGCAGCACCGGGACGACCGCGAACACGACCACCAGCACGTTCGCCACGGCCAGCTTCGTGAGCACGATCACCTGCCGCGGCACCGGCTTGGTCAGCACGTACATGAGCTGGCCGTCGTCGATCTCCGGCCCGATCACGCCGGTGCCGGCGATCAGCGCCAGCAGCGGCAGCAGCGTCGCCAGCCCGAACTTCTGCAGGACGTCCTCGGAGACGTCGAGGTCGTCGTAGCCGGTGGAGCGCAGCACGACCGACAGCGCCAGCAGCAGCAGCGGCAACGCGAGCAGCAGCAGCGCCCGGCGCCGGCCGAGCATCGCCCGGAACGTGATCATCGCGATGGTGCTGTTCATCGGTCCACCAGGTAGGAGAAGACGCTTTCCAGGGACTCGTCCGCCGGGGAGACCTCCCACAGCCGGACGCCGGTGTCGCGCGACACCCGCGGGAGCAGCCAGGTGAAGCGCTGGAAGTCGACGGCCTCGACCTGGAGCCCCTTGTCGGTCAGCTGGACGCTGCGCGCCGAGCCGTCGGCGATGACCGCGGCGGCCAGCCGCCGGTCGTCGGAGGAGCGGACGAGGAAGATGTGCGGCCGGTCGGTCATCAGCCGCCGGATCTTGCGGAAGTCGCCGGACGCGGCGTGCCGGCCCGCGACGATCACCTCGATGTGGCTGGCGAGCCGCTCGACCTCCTCCAGGATGTGCGAGCTGAACAGGATCGTGCGGCCCTCGGCGGCCATCTGCCGGATCAGGTCCATCAGCTGGAGCCGCTGGCGCGGGTCCATGCCGTTGAACGGCTCGTCCAGCAGCAGCACGGGCGGGTCGTGCACCAGCGCCGACGCCATCTTGATCCGCTGCTTCATGCCCTTGGAGTAGGTTCCGATCGTCCGCCCGGCGGCGGGCTCCATCTCCACCCGGGCGATCGCGCGGCGGGCCGCCACGCCCGGATCGTCCAGCCCGTGCAGCTTCGCCATCGCGACGATGAACTGCTCGCCGGTGAGGAAGTCGTAGGCGGACTCCCGCTCGGGGACGAGCCCCAGGTGGCGGTAGATGCCGGGGTTCCGCCAGATCGTCGTGCCGTCCAGCGTCACCGTCCCCGACGACGGCGCGAGGAACCCGCCCATCATGTGGATCAGCGTCGACTTGCCCGCGCCGTTCGGCCCGAGCAGGCCGGTGACGCCGGGGCCGACCGTCATGGACACGCCGTTGACGGCGACGACGTTGCCGTACCAGCGCGACACGCCCTCCAGCCGCAGCTCGCTCACGACAGGCCCGCCTTCCTGAACCGGCGGTACAGGACCGCGACCGAGCCGAGGACGATGACGGCGCACAGCGCCAGCGCGACCACCCCGGCGCCGGTGCCCGGCGCCACCTGCACCGACGACTTGCTCGCGCCGAGCAGCCGCACCTGGACGGTGTCGACGAGGTTGAACGGCGCGAACAGCCCCATCCAGCCCGACAGGGTGAAGTTGGTCTCCTGCTCGGCGATGCCCTGCACGATCAGCACCACCGCGGTGCTGACCATGTACACCGCGATGACCGCGGCGACGCCGAACCCGCGGCGCGGCGTGAACGCCGCGACGACCATCCCGATCGCCGAGAGGACCAGCGCGAACAGCGCGCAGCCGAGGAGTGCGCCGAGGTAGCGCAGCAGCTGATCGCCCGGGTCGGGCGCCTTGGTCACCAGGCCCCCGACGTACAGCACCGTGACGGGCACCGCCATCAGCGCGAACAGCGCGGTGACCAGCGCCGCGAGCTTGGCGACCACGAAGTCGAGATGGCCCACCGGCCGCGAGAAGTACAGCGGGACGACGCGGAAGCGCAGCTCCCGGGAGGCCAGCACCGGCGCCTGCGTGGCCAGGAAGATCGCGATGATCACCTGGAGGTTCGGCGGGTAGGACGAGTACCGCATCAGCGTCTCGGGCCGGTCGGTGACCGCGAAGACCGCCACCGACCCCGCCGCGGGCAGCAGCATGATGGCCCCGAGCAGGAACGGCATCACCTTGGCGCGGGCCGGCCGGCCGAGGCCGTACGCGGCGCGCAGGTTGTGCACGAACAGCGACCGCAGCACGTACGCGCGGCCGTTGCGGCGCCCGTCGTAGTGCCGGTAGCCGATGTCGTGGATCGTGCTGGTGCTCATCGCGGCGCCCCCTCCGGCCCCGTGCCCGGGACTCCGGGACGCGGCGCGGACACGGCCTCCGCCGGAGCCCGCGCCGCCGTCGCGCCCGGCCCGTCCTGGAAGATCTCCTCGATGTGGTGGCGGCGCTGCTCCATCCGGATCAGCCGCAGCCCGAGATCGGCGACGCCGTCCCGGACGAGGTCGTAGGTCGGCTCCCCGGCGATGTCGACGACGAGGAGGCGGCCCTCCTCGCGGACGGCGGCGCCCTGCTCGCGCAGCAGCCGCCCGAGCCGGTCGCCGCCCTCGTCCACCTCGACGGTGAGCACGCCGCTGGCCTCGGTGTAGGCCGCCACGGCCTGCGAGCGCAGCAGCTTCCCGCCATCGATGATGACCACGTGGTCGCAGACCCGTTCGAGCTCGCCCAGCAGGTGCGAGGTGACCAGCACGCTGATCCCGAACTCGGCGCCGATCCGGCGGATCAGGTCGAGCATCTCGTCCCGCCCGGCCGGGTCGAGGCCGTTGGTCGGCTCGTCCAGGAACACCAGGCGCGGGTCGTGCACCAGGGCCTGCGCCAGCTTCACCCGCTGCCGCATGCCCGTCGAGTACCCGCCGATGGGACGGTAGCGCTCCTCGTACAGCCCGACATGGCGCAGCGTGTCGGCCGCGCGCTCCCGGGCCGCCGACGGGGGCAGCCCGCCCATCCGGGCCATGTGCACGACGAACTCGGTCGCCGACACGTCCGGCGGCAGGCAGTCGTACTCGGGCATGAACCCGACGACCTCGCGGATCCGGGCGCCCTCCGCGGCGATGTCGAGGCCCAGCACGCTCGCCGTCCCGGCGCTCGGCGGCAGCAGCCCCAGCAGGATCTTGATGAGCGTCGACTTGCCGGCGCCGTTGGCGCCGACCAGCCCGACGACCCCGGGTTCGACGGCCACCGAGAGGTCGTCCAGGGCGGTCACCCGGGGGAACCTCATCGTCAGCCCCTGGGTGGCGATGATCGGCATGTCCCGAACCTAGTCCCTGACCGGTGTGGCCCGCGTCCCCCTCAGGTCTGACGAGCCCCCCTCCCGCGGAGTACGACCGCCCACACCGCGCGCTGGAGGAGCAGCGTCACCGTCCCCGCGATGATCATGCCGGCGAAGTTCACCCCGAGCTGCAGCAGCGAGCCGTCGATCTGGCTGCCGTGCCGCAGCGCCAGCGCGACGGCGAGGTTCCCGGCGGCGGGCACGGTCGTCACCGAGATGAAGACGCCGACCAGCGCCGACGACTTGCCCGCCGTGAGCGACAGCACCCCGGCGGCGCCCGCCAGCAGCGCCACGATGAACGACCAGCGGTCCGGGCTGTAGATGAACGCGGTCAGCGGCCGCTCGGCCGGCAGCCGGTCCGTCTCGATCACCCCCGTCCACCAGCTCACCAGCGCGCACACGTAGGTCACCGCGATCGCGACGAGGAACCCGGCCAGCAGCGTCCACACCGCCCTCCCGATCCGCCGCGGCTGGCGGCGCGTCAGCCCGTAGCAGATCGCCGCGACCGCGCCGAACTCCGGGCCGAGCACCATCGCGCCGACCACCAGGACCGGCGAGTCGATCAGCGCGGCGATCGCGGCCAGCTGCGTGGCCAGCACGAGGAACGCCACGAACGACCAGGTCAGCGCGGCCCCCTCGGTGACCTGCTCGTCGAGCTCGGCCCACACCACCGCGTCGTCGCCGTGACCGGGCGCCCGCCGCTCGGCCAGATCCGCCGCCTCCGACAGCGACAGGTCGATCCGCTCGACGGCGATCGACCCGTCCCGCTCGACGCCCAGCGCCCGCAGCGCGGCGAGCACCTCGTTGGCGGCCTCGCGGGCGACGTCGCCGAGCACCAGGTCGCCGCGCGGTGACCGCGCCGCGTCCGGGACGACGACCACGTTGGTGGCCCCGGGGCAGTCCGCCAGCGCTTCGCAGACGGCCTCCGTCCGGTCCTTGGGAACGATCGCTCTCAGGTGCAGCACGCCCCACATGGTGCCCTAACCGCGAGGGTGATGTGACCGCCCGCCCAGGTCATAGGGTGTGATCGTTTATCTGCGGCAAAGTAGGCGAAGAGCGACGAAAACCCCTTGGCGGTGACGACATGACGGCGTGGCACTCCCGGACCGGGCTGCGCGGACGGAACCTGACGGCGGTGGCGGCCCTCGCGCTCGCCGTCCCCCTCGCGGCGGCGGGATGCGACGGAAAGGTGAGCCTGTCCGACACCGGTTCCCCGGCCCCGGCGGGCGCGAAACCGGCGTCCGGCGACACCGGCCGCGCCCGCCGCGACCTCACCTCGCTCCGCGTCGCGGGCGAGGCCGGCGATTCCGGCTACAAGCGCGACAAGTTCGGCACGCGCTGGAAGGACACCGACCACAACGGCTGCGACCAGCGCAACGACGTCCTCGCCCGCGACCTCACCAAGGTGAGCAAGAAGGGCGACTGCGTCGTCCTGGCGGGCCGCCTGCACGACCCGTACAGCGGCAAGGACATCACCTTCGCCAAGTCCGACGCCGCCGAGGTCCAGATCGACCACGTCTACCCGCTCGCCCTCGCCTGGCGCATGGGCGCCTCCCGCTGGCCCGAGGACCGCCGGGAACGCTTCGCCAACGACCACGACAACCTGCTCGCCGTCTGGGGCGTCCCCAACCGCCAGAAGAGCGACTCGGGCCCCGGCGAATGGAAGCCCCAGAAGGCCTTCCAGTGCACCTACGCGGTCAAGTACGTGGCCGTCGCCAAGAAGTACGAACTCCCCGTGACCCGGGCCGACCACAACGCGCTACAGAACTTCCTGGCGAGCTGCTGAGAAGGGGCGCCGGACCGTGCCTTTCGAGACGGTTCGGCGCCCGGTCAGGACAGGGTCGTGCGGACGGTGTCCGCCAGGTGCTCGGCCACGGTCTGGGCCTGCTCCTGCGAGGCGGCCTCGACCATCACGCGGACCATCGGCTCGGTGCCGCTCGGGCGGATCAGCACGCGGCCGGTGTCGCCCAGGGCGCCCTCGGCGGCGGCGACGGCCTCGGCCAGCTCCGGGGAGGTCTTCGCGCGGGCCTTGTCGACGCCCCGGACGTTGATGAGCACCTGCGGCAGGCGCGTCATCACCTTGGCCAGCTCGTCCAGCGGGCGGCCCCGGCGCACGATCGCCGCCAGCAGGTGCAGGCCGGTGAGGACGCCGTCCCCGGTCGTGGCGTGGTCCAGCATGATCACGTGGCCGGACTGCTCGCCGCCGAAGCCGAAGCCGCCCTCCTTCATGGCCTCCAGCACGTACCGGTCACCGACCGCGGTCTCCACCACCGAGATCCCGGCCTCGCGCATCGCCAGCTTGAACCCGAGGTTGGACATCACGGTCGCGACCACCGTGTCGGCGGCGAGGACGCCCGCCTCCCGCAGGTCCAGCGCCAGGATCGCCATGATCTGGTCGCCGTCCACGATCTCGCCGGAGCCGGTCACCGCGAGGCAGCGGTCGGCGTCCCCGTCGTTGGCGATGCCCGCGTCCGCGCCGTGCTCGCGGACGGCCGCCTGCAGCGCCTCCAGGTGCGTCGAGCCGCACCCGGCGTTGATGTTCAGCCCGTCCGGCGCCGCGCCGATCGTGATGACCTCGGCGCCCGCCCGGCGCAGCGCCTCGGGCGCCACGTCGCTGGACGCGCCGTTGGCGCAGTCGACCACGACGCGCAGGCCGTCCAATGACACCGGCAGCGTCGACAGCAGGTGCGCCACGTACTGCTCGACCGCGCCGTGCGCCTCGCGGACCCGGCCGACGCCCGCGCCGGTCGGCGGGTCCCACGGCGCGCCGAGCCGCGCCTCGATCCGGTCCTCGATCTCGTCGGGCAGCTTGTACCCGCTGCGGTCGAAGAACTTGATCCCGTTGTCGGGGGCCGGGTTGTGCGAGGCCGACAGCATCACGCCGAGGTCGGCGTCCAGCGTGTGCGTCAGGTACGCCACCGCCGGGGTCGGCAGCACGCCGAGCCGCAGCACCTCCACGCCGGCGCTGGCCAGGCCCGCGACGACCGCGGCCTCCAGGAACTCGCCCGAGGCGCGCGGGTCGCGCCCGACCACCGCCAGCGGCCGGTGCCCCTTGAACGCGCCCTCCTCGGCCAGGACCCGCGCCGCCGCGACGGACAGGTCCATGGCGAGCGGGGCGGTCAGATCCCGGTTGGCGAGCCCGCGCACGCCATCGGTCCCGAACAGACGACCCACAGTTCAACTCCCGGTAGACGACACAAAAGACCGCGCGGAGACGGACGAGACCCCACGCCCCGGCCGCTCCGTGCGATCAAATCTAACGGCCGTGCACCGCCGCGTCCGGCGTCCCGGCAAGCCCCTCACAGGACGTTCCCCGTGCGCGCCCCGGAAACGCGGACGAGCCGCCGCCCCCGGGACAGGACCACGGGGTGCGGCGGCTCGTGCCGGTCGATCAGCGCTTGCTGTACTGCGGAGCCTTACGGGCCTTCTTGAGACCGGCCTTCTTGCGCTCCGGCACCCGCGCGTCACGGGTGAGGAAGCCGGCCTTCTTCAGGGCCGGGCGGTGCTCGATGTTCGCGAACTGCAGCGCGCGGGCGATGCCGAGGCGCAGCGCACCGGCCTGGCCGGTGGTGCCGCCGCCGTTCACCCGGGCGATGACGTCGAACTGGCCCTCCAGGCCCAGCAGCACGAACGGCTCGTTCACGATCTGCTGGTGGACCTTGTTCGGGAAGTACTGGTCCAGGGTACGGCCGTTGATCTTCCACTGGCCGGAGCCGGGGACGATGCGGACCCGCGCGATGGCCTGCTTGCGGCGGCCGGTGCCGGCCGCGGGGCCGGTCGCGACCGGCTGGCCGAGGAAGCCCTCGCCCGCGGTCTCGGGAGTCTCGGTGCTGTACTCGGACGGCGCGTCCTCGTACGAGTCGAACTCGGCGCCCTCGGCGGGCGCCTCCGTGCCGGTGGACTCGTCCACGGTTCTCCTTGGGTGTTCTAGCCAGGGCGGCGGGCCCGGTACGTCCGGGTGCCCCGGCGGCCACTACTGCCGACGGCGCGCGGTCGCCCGCGCGGGCGTCACTTCTTGATCTGGCTGATCTGGGTGATCTCGAACGGGACCGGCTTCTGCGCCTGGTGCGGGTGCTCCGGCCCGGCGTAGACCTTCACCTTGCCGAACATCTGCCGGCCGAGGGTGTTCTTGGGCAGCATGCCCTTGATCGCCTTCTCGACGGCCCGCTCGGGGTGCTTGGCCAGCAGGTCGGCGTAGGCCACCGAGCGGAGGCCGCCCGGGTAGCCGGAGTGCCGGTAGGCCTTCTTCTGCTCCAGCTTGTTGCCGGACAGCGCCACCTTGCCGGCGTTCACGATGACGACGAAGTCACCGGTGTCCAGGTGCGGCGCGTAGATCGGCTTGTGCTTGCCCCGGAGCAGCTGCGCGACCTGACTGGCGAGACGGCCCAGCACGACATCGGTCGCGTCGATGACGTACCACTGACGCTGGACGTCAGCGGGCTTAGGGGTGTACGTGCGCACGGTCGCAGCCTTCGTTTCTCGTCGACTTCTCAGCGGATATCCTGCTCGCGCCGATCAGAGATCTGCATCCGACCTGGCGCTCCGGGAGGCCGGGGCCGCGCGCGAGCACACGGGGCACACCGACACGTCGCTCGCGTTCTCCGCCCGCCTTCACGGGCGGGCGTCGACGCGCACAACAAACCCGCAGGATACCCAGCCGCGCGGGCACGGGTCAAAACGGATCGTTGTGGCAGTCTCCCAGCCACTCTCCAGTATGCCCCATGCGCCGGGCCCGCCGGACCCCGGCGTCCCGCCCGGCCCCCCGCGACCATTTGCCGGATCTTTCGATTCGCCCCGCTTCGTAGGGATAAGGTGCGCCCGACCGGTCCACGCCGGCACGCGCCGGCCCGCACCCGGGAGCCCCCGTGCCCACCCCCCGCAGACCCGGCCGGCACGCCGGACGGCGCCGGTGGCCGTCCGGCCGCCCGTTCC
>NZ_CAACVB010000164.1 GCF_900659635.1 Actinomadura roseirufa
CCCGGCGGGGAGGGGGCCGGCGGCGGGCGGCCCGGCCGGGGCGTCGGCGCCCAGGGCCTCGACGGACGAGCGGCGCCGCGCGACGCGGGACGGATCGGCGGTCTCGATGCCGAAGTCGACCAGCTCGATCAGGCCCGTGCCGTGCCGGTGGAACGACTCGTACACGAGGTCGGAGGGGCGCCGGACGCCCTGGACGTCGCGGAGCGCGGTGACCATCACCTCGGCGAGGCGCGCGTAGTCGGCGGCGGTGACGGCGAGGATCCCGCCGGGCGCGCCCGGCGCCGGAAGCTCGGTCCACCAGTTGCGCGGGGCGGGCTCGGCGGGCGGGCGCCAGCCGGCCTCGCTCATGACCTCCTCGTCGGCCGGCGTGAGCAGCAGGGGCCCGTCGAGGAAGTTGTTGCTGACCGCCTCGGCGTAGAGCCGGTCGGGCTCGCGCATGGCCTGGACGTAGTGCCGGCTCTCGTCGCGCTCGCGCACGATGAGGATGGTGTCCCGTTCGAGACCCGCCAGCTCACGCCCCAGCCGCCGGGCGAACTCGGACCACTCCAACAAGATCACTCCCTACGGCCGGGCGGACTCCCGGGCCCCCGCGAGACCATGCCCGGGACCCGATGATTGTCGCCGCGGACGCCGTGCGCAAACCGGGAGTTCACTCTGGCGGGGCTTCGTGACGCAGCACACGCAGGGCCTCGCGCAGGTCCCCCGGACGGCCGTCGTGGCGGTCGAGGACGTCGATGAGCCGGTGCAGGATCTCGTGGCGTTCGTAGCCGACGTCGAGCAGGGCCTGGGCGGTCTCCCACAGCTGGGGCGGGTCGCCCTTCCAGAGCCGCTCGGTGAGCCGCTCATGCGCGTCCAGGTGCGCGTCGTCGGCGCCGGGATGCTCGAACTCCAGCATGACGCGGCGGTCGGCGGGGTCGGCGGGGTCGAGGGCGGACAGGTCGATGGAGTCGTGGCGTCCCGGCCGGCGGTGGGTGCCGGACAGGAACGGCAGCGCGAACGCCCGGCGGGGCAGCGCCTCCAGTTCGCCGTCGGGCAGGAGCCGGTCGACGAGCTCGCGGTCCAGCCCGAACGCGGCCGGGTCGCGGTAGGCCTCGGCGAACTTCGCGGTCGCGTCCCAGACGGCGTCCAGCGTGGCCCTGACGCCCTCTTCGGGCAGCCCGGTGCGCTTGCCCGCCCAGCGCACCCACGCGGCCAGCACGTGCGGCACGGCCTCCTGCTCGGTGGGGGACAGGAGCACCTTGCGGGGCAGCCAGTCGAGCAGGAACATCTCGCACTTGATGGGGCTGACCCTCAGCGGCCGGCCGAAGTCGTGGGTGCAGCCGTAGTCGATGATGCGGTCGACGCAGTGGCTGGCGGCCGAGCGGTCCGACAGGTCCTCGGCCTCGTCCGAGGCCAGGAAGCGGGCCGCGATGGTGGCGCGCCGGTCGCGCCCGTACACGGGCGGCTGCGGGAGACGCCCGCCCGGCGGGAGGATGCTCATGCGCGCGCGTACGAACGCGTGGTAGGAGCCGAAGGTGTCGCTGACCGGCGGGTCGTCGGTCTCGTCGGTGAGTTCGAGGGCGCTGCGTAGGAGCGCCTTGGTGTCGCGCGGGTCGAGCTGCTCGAACCGCATGAGGGGGTTGTCGCGGCCCTCCCGGCGGCAGTGGTCGAGGAGCTTGCCGACCTGGGAGGAGACCCAGGCGTCCCGGACCATCCCGCTGGTGGGCGGCCGGCCGGTGCGCGCGGCGCGGGCGAACGGGTCGAGGGCGTACTGCACGGCCCCCGCCTTGTTGCGGTCGACCAGGATGACCAGGGCGTGCCGCTCGGCGCCGCCGTAGGTATAGGTGCAGACGACGGAGTCCTGGTCGCCGTAGACGTCGCGGGAGACGAAGCACTCCTCGGGGGCCACCATCCCGACACGGTCGGCCCAGCCGGGGCGGGCTACGCCGCGCTCCATCAGCTCGAGCGCCGCGCGCTCGGCCTTGGCCGCCTGACGTGGGGTGCCCAGGTAGGCCATGCCGGTGAGGAGCGCCAGCGCGGCCGGGGTCCCGGCCCGCGCGGCGTGGTCGACCAGGGCCTCGCCGATGACCTGCTCGACGTCGCCGCCCGGTACGTGGTGGCCCCACCAGGAGCCGAGGATCTCGCTGACGATCAGTTCGGCGTCCAGCGGGCTGCGCACGGCCAGGAGCTCGCGGGCATGGCGCAGCATCCCATCGAAGATCGCGGAAACCTCGTCCGAGGGGGGCGGGCCGTCCCCGGCCGGGTCCCCGGAGGAGCGGTGGCGGCTGCGGGGACTCACGTCCCCAGTTTCTCAGATCCGGCGCCACGCGTAGTCCAGTACGGCGGCGGAGACCGCAATGGGACGTGTACGCTCGCCCGTTTTGGGATGTCCTGTGAAGGCCGGGCGGGAAGGCGCCGCGACGGGGCGCGCAGGTCAGCCGTCCTTGTCGCCGCCGGTGCCTTGCGCGCCTCTGGCCAGCGCATTCGGGTGGGCCGTGGCATCATCCGGATCCCCGGGCGGCCGCCCGGACGGTGGCTCGGAGTTCACCATCCCCAGCAGATGCTCCCGCGCCATCCGCTCGACCCTGGCCGGAGTGGCGTCGAGCCCCAGGTGCGTCATGCGGGCATGGACGTCGGCGACACAGCGCCGGACCGCCTCGGAGGAGAACGTCGCGAACTCGTTCGAAAGCCGCCGCGCCAGCGCCTCGCGGGGTTCGCTCCGATGATCGGTCAGTGCAGGCATCTGCGCACACCTCCGCGCACGGGGTTCCGGCGGACGGACCGAACCGCCGGCGGGACGAGGCGCGGACGCGCCGGCCCGGTGCCCGGCGCTGTGACCAGCGCTGGGACCGTACGACGGCCGACGTTGCACGCCGGCCCCACCCTGGCTCGGGGAGTTTCCGCCGTGACCTCACCTCGATGTCCCATTTCAGCGTTTTTGTGAGGAGAGTCAAGGGATACCGGGGCGACGTTTCGCAAATTCTGGGCCATCCCGTTCAACGGGCCGTCCCGGTCTCCTGACCGTTCGTGTTCTGGACGTGCTCGCTTTGGACGGCGTCCACCCAGCCCGCATGGTGCCGTGCCGCCCAGTCGCGGTCCACCCGCCCGGTGAGCATCCCGGTCATGGCGCCCCGGTCCCGCAGCGCCTCCCACAGGTGCCCCGCCGTCACAGCGAGGACGGCCAGGAAGAGCCAGTCGTGGACGAACGTGGCGCCCGTCCGCCACCGGTCGGCCCAGGGATCAGGGAACGTGAGCACCTCCCCGGTTCCGAGCATGAGCATGACGGCCCCGGCGGTGAACGCGGCGTTCAGCTTCTGCCCGGCATTGAACTTGCCCACCGGCAGGACGCCGCGCCCATCGTGGACGGCCCGCCGGTCTCCCCGCTTGAGCCACTCCCAGTCGTGCGGAGCGAACCTGTTCAGCCGCCGGATGTCGGCCCGGAACGCGCGGGAGGCCAGCCCGAGGACGATGGGCACCGGCAAGGCGAAGCCGCACCAGATGTGGACGGTCTTCAGCAGCTCCCGGCGTCCGACCACGGTGGACAGGGTGGGGAAGTACAGCGCGGCGGCGGTGCCCAGGCAGACCAGCATCAGCAGGGCGGTCACATGATGGATCGACCGTTCGGCCCGCGTGAACCGCACGAGACGGGACTCCCAGGCCGGATCACGTGGGCGCATCGTCACGTCCGTTCGATCGTCCGACCCATGCGTCCACGTCGTATCCCCGGCGCTCCCAGTAACCCGACCTGACCCTGTCGGTGAGCTCGATGCCGCCCAGCCATTTGAGGGACTTGTAGCCGTACATAGGCGCCACGTAGAGCCGAACCGGCCCGCCGTGGTCATGGGTGACCGGCCCGCCCTCCATTCGCGTCGCGACGAGCACGTCCCTCCGCCGGGCCTGGTCCAGGGTCAGCGACTCGGTATAGACGCCGTCGAAGGAGGTGAACCGCACGGCCTTCGCCTGGGGCGCCACGCCCACCACCTGCAGCAGATCCGGCAGAGCGACCCCGGCCCATCGCACGTCCGGCACCCGCCATCCGGTCACGCACTGGAAATCCTTGTCCAGCGCTGTCTGGGGAAGCCGAGCCAGATCCGCCATGCCGAACGTCCTCGGCTTGTCGACCAACCCGTCCACGGTCATCCGCCAGTCGGCGCCGCTGTAGTGCTTCACACTGCCCGTCACCGTGTAGTAGCGGAATCCGCCGGCCGCAGGGAGAACGTTTCCGAGCTGCCCCACCGGCGCCAGGGCGTGGTTCACCCTTTCCTGTAGGGACGCCCCCACGGCGACCCCGGCGGCGCCGAGCCCGAGCATCCCCAGCACGATCCGCCGTCCCACGGGACTGCCTTCCGCCCGCTCTTCCTCGCTCACCCCTCCATTCGAGCACCGACGCCACAGTTTCGTCACCACCCGCGGGGCCATAAGGGTTTCGACAGATCTTCCAATAGAGCCGCCGCAGAGCCGGAGGGAAACCCCGCCGGTCCGGTGACGGTCCGCTCTAAGCTGGGCGCATGGCCACGAAGGTTCACCTAGCGCAGCGGCCGGAGGCCGACGAACTCCTCGGGCGCAGTCCGCTCGCCGCCCTGATCGGCATGCTGCTCGACCAGCAGGTTCCGATGGAGTGGGCGTTCTCGGGGCCCTACACGATCGTCCAGCGGCTCGGTTCGGACGACCTGGACGCCCACGAGATCGCCGCGTACGACCCGGAGCGGTTCGCGGCGCTGCTGTCGGAGAAGCCGGCCGTCCACCGGTACCCCGGTTCGATGGCCAAGCGGGTGCAGCAGCTGTGCCAATACCTCGTGGAGAACTACGACGGGGACGCCCAGAAGGTCTGGGACGGCGTGGACGACGGCAGGGAGCTGTTCAAGCGGCTGAACGCGCTCCCGGGGTTCGGCAAGCAGAAGGCCCAGATCTTCCTGGCGCTGCTCGGCAAGCAGTACGGCGTCCGGCCCGAGGGCTGGCGCGAGGCCGCCGGCGCCTACGGCGAAGAGGGCTCCCACCGCTCTGTGGCCGACATCACCGGGCCCGAGTCGCTGGCCAAGGTCCGGGCTTTCAAACAGGAGATGAAGGCCGCCGCCAAGGCGGGCAAGTAAAATGTGACCGGAACTCGCCGAACGGGCCGGGGTTCACGGCCCGTGGCGCCCGCGCGCCGTAAAATCTCCAACTCGCCCTCCGAGCGGACCGCCTCCGGCGCGCCGTGAGGACGGCGGTCCGATCCACGCCGTTGCCCGGGAGCACGGGGACAAGGATGTCAACAGGGCTTCCGTAGGCGGCGAACCATCGGGATGATGAGAACCTGACTCGACCGGTGTTGTGATGGAGGCGGGAGCGCTAGCCTGCTCCCATTCACTCATAGTGATGAAAACTTGCCGCGCGGTACGGGACCTTCTGGGGCGGAGGTGTTGTCCATGAGCACCGAGACGTCCGTTCCGCATCCTCGCGTTTCCGGGGTGGAGGGGCAGCCCATGGAAGCATCCGACGCCGCGCTGTACGCGACCCTGCTCAAGGAAGCGCCCGCCGGGCTGGCGTTCTTCGACGGCGACCTGCGCTTCCGCCGGGCCAACGACGCGCTGGCCGGGCTGCTCGGCGTCCCCGTCCGCGACCTGCAGAAGCGGAGGCCCGCGGAGGTCCTGCCCGAGGGCCTGGCGCTGGCGTTCGAGACGGCCCTGCGCAAGGTCCTCGCCGAGGATCGCCCGCTGAGCGACCTCGACCTCGTCGTGCCGTCCGCCGAGGCGCCCGGTGGGGGCGCGGTCGCCACCGCCCTCGAGGAGCGGATCCTGGCCTGCACGTGGCTGCCCTCGCGCGGCGCCGAGGGCGAGCCCCTGGGCGTCGTCCTGACGGCGCTGGACGTGACCGAGCGGCGCCGCGCCGAGGAGGTCATCCGCCGCAAGGAGCAGCGCTACCGCTCGCTGGTGGAGGCCAGCGCCCAGGTCGTGTGGGTGGCCGCCCCGGGCGGCGGAGTGATCGACGACGCGCCCGAATGGCGCGCGATCACCGGCCAGACGCCCGACGACTACGCGGTCGGCGGCTGGATGTCGGTGGTGCACCCCGAGGACCGCCCCCGCATCGAGACGATCTGGCGCGAGTGCGTCGAGGAGAACCGGGTCTTCGAGACCAACTACCGCGTCCGCACCAAGACCGGCACCTACCGGCACTTCGACGTGCGGGCCGTGCCGATCTGGCAGGGCGGCGCGGTCATCGAGTGGGTGGGCGCCAACACCGACGTCACCGGGCAGCGCGAGGCCGAGGAGATGCGCGGCCGGCTGACCGAGCAGCTGTCGGCGGCGGCGCTGCGCACCGCGCGGCTCCAGCAGGCCACCTCGATGCTCGCCGAGGCGCTGACGGTGTCGCAGGTCGTGCAGGTGATCACCGAGGTGGGCCGGTCGGCGATCGGCGCCGACTACTCAGCGGTGGCGCTGCTGGACGACGACAAGCTGCGGCTGAGCATCGTGGCGCCGTCCCAGCCGGGCGTCGAGGGCGAGGTCAGGCCCGTCGTCCGGGACGACATCAAGGTCAGTGACCAGACCGTCATGTCGGTGGCCGTGCGGGAGAGCCGGCCGTTCCTGGCCGAGCACCCCGACAGCCTGCGCCTTCAGCTGGGCCGGGACGAGAAGGGCCTGTTCGCCCAGCACACCGAGGAGCGCGCCTGGGTGGGCCTGCCGCTGCTGGCGGCCGGTGCCCCGATCGGCGCCCTGCGGTTCTCCTTCACCCGCCCCCGGGAGATCACCGAGGAGGAGCGGGTCTTCCTGGAGGCGCTCGCCGGCCAGTGCGCCCTGGCGGTGGAACGCGCCCTGCTGTTCGAACGCGAGCACAAGACCGCCGAGGAGCTCCAGCGCAGCCTCCTGCCCAGCGATCTCCCGCAGCTGCCGGGCATGGTCCTGGCCGCCCGCTACAACCCCGCCACCCGCCATGTCCAGGTCGGCGGCGACTGGTACGACGTGTTCCGCCTCCCCGACGACCGGCTCGCCGTCGCGGTCGGCGACGTGATGGGCAAGGGAGTGCTCGCCGCGGCCGGAATGGGACGCGTCCGCAACGCCCTGCGCGCCCTCGCGCTCAACGACCCCCGGCCCGCCGCCGTCCTCGCCGGACTGGACCGCCTGTTCAGCGCCACCGAGGACGAAGAGCAGTTCACCACCGTCGCCTACGTGGTCATCGACCCCGAGACCGGCCACGGCGCCTTCAGCAACGCCGGACATCCGCCACCCCTCCTGATCTCGGCCGACACGCCCGCCCGCGTCAGCTCCCTGGAACCCGGAACGCCCCTCGGCTGGCCGAGCCAGCGACAGCAGACAAGTTTTTCCATCGAGACCGGCAACACTGTGGTCTTCTATTCCGATGGACTTGTGGAGAACCGTAGGCGTGGGGTGGACGCCGGGCTGGAGGAGCTCGTCGCCGTGGCGGCCGACGCCCCACCTGAAGTGGTAGGAGATCCAGAAAGACTCGTCGACTTCCTGGTCGATCGGATGCTTGCCGGGTATGAGCAGGTAGACGATGTGACCGTGCTTGCGCTGCACGTCCCGCCCAAGCCCGCGTGAGGCCGCCGAAGGCGGCGCGAAGACGGTGCCGTACGTACGAAGGACCGTCCCGCGCCCTCTAAGGTGGAGTGTTACCGGGTAGGACTCCTGAGCGGAATGCGCAGCAGTGCCAGAATGCTTGACCCTTGTAGAGCGGGTACGCTGCGGTCCCGCACCGGAGGTCCCGCCCTGTGTGTGGTCCCACCATGTGTGAGGCCGGGCCCGTCAGGGCACTTGGGTCAACCCAGCCACACGTTCGTTCGAGAGGTATTTGTGTCGCCTGCTAGCTCGACCTCGAAAGCGTCAGATCTGCACGAGCACGTCATCGCGCAACTGATCGAGCGTGGACGGTCCCAGGGTTACCTCGAAGCCGACGACGTACGACGTACGTTCGAGGAGGCCGACATCCCCGTGTCGAAGGCCTCCAGCATCTTGCGGAGCCTCAGCAAGGAGGGTGTGACCGTCATGGTGAGCGCTGCCGACTCCGCAGCGCCCAAGCGTCCGCGCAAGCGCGCGGCGCCGCCGGCGCGCAGGCCCAAGACCGCCGCTGCAGCCAAGGAGCAGCCCGACACGGTGACCGCCGTCGTCAGCGACGACGAGGCCGCCGAGGAGACCGCCGCCGGGCCGCGCCCGGCGCCCCGCAAGCCCGCGGCGCCGAAGGCCGCCAAGGCCAAGAAGCCCGCGCCGGCGCGCAAGGGCGCCCCGGCGCCGAAGGCCGCGGCCGCGGCCCCGGCGAAGAAGGCGGGCGAGGAGCCCGACCTCGACGACGAGGTGGACGTCGACCTCGACGAGGACCTGACCGATCTCGAGGTCGACCTCGAGGTCGACACGGCCGTCGAGGCCGAGGAGCCGGCCGAGGCCGAAGAGGACGAGCCGGCCCCCGCGCCCGTGGCCAAGGCCACCGGCGGCAAGCCCGGCGCCGAGGGCGTCGCCCCGGCGAGCGAGGAGGAGGCGTTCACCCTCGGCGACGACGACGAGGACGCCCCCGCTCAGCAGATCGCGGCCGCCGGCGCCACCGCCGACCCGGTCAAGGACTACCTCAAGCAGATCGGCAAGGTCCCCCTGCTCAACGCCGAGCAGGAGGTGGAGCTCGCCAAGCGCATCGAGGCGGGCCTCTTCGCCGAGGAGCGCCTGGCCGCCGACGGTCCCGCGATGTCCGAGGAGGACACCGAGGACTTCGAGTGGATCGCCGAGGACGGCCGCCGGGCCAAGAACCACCTGCTCGAGGCCAACCTGCGGCTGGTCGTCTCGCTGGCCAAGCGCTACACCGGCCGCGGCATGCTGTTCCTGGACCTGATCCAGGAGGGCAACCTCGGCCTGATCCGCGCGGTCGAGAAGTTCGACTACACCAAGGGCTACAAGTTCTCCACGTACGCCACCTGGTGGATCCGGCAGGCCATCACCCGGGCGATGGCCGACCAGGCCCGCACCATCCGCATCCCGGTGCACATGGTCGAGGTCATCAACAAGCTGGCGCGCGTGCAGCGGCAGATGCTCCAGGACCTGGGCCGCGAGCCCACCCCGGAGGAGCTGGCCAAGGAACTCGACATGACCCCGGAGAAGGTCGTCGAGGTCCAGAAGTACGGCCGGGAGCCGATCTCTCTGCACACCCCGCTCGGTGAGGACGGCGACAGCGAGTTCGGTGACCTCATCGAGGACTCCGAGGCGATCGTTCCCGCCGACGCGGTCAGCTTCACGCTGCTGCAGGAGCAGCTCCACTCGGTGCTGGACACCCTGAGCGAGCGCGAGGCGGGCGTGGTGTCGATGCGGTTCGGCCTCACCGACGGCCAGCCGAAGACGCTGGACGAGATCGGCAAGGTGTACGGGGTGACCCGGGAGCGCATCCGGCAGATCGAGTCCAAGACCATGTCGAAGCTGCGGCACCCGTCGCGCTCGCAGGTTCTGCGCGACTACCTCGACTGACCGTCCGTCACGTCGTGAGCGGGCCCGTCCGGGGACGGACGGGCCCGTTGCGCGCCCGAATCCGGGCGCGCCCAGGTCCGTGTGACCCTCCCGGGCCGCTTCCGGCCGGTCTCAGTCGTGCAGGACGACGTCGAGGTCCGTCCCGTTCAGCTCGACCGTGTGGCCGAGGTCCGCGACGGCTTTGAGCAACTCGCCAGGAGTCCGGGGCGACGCGCCCGCGCTGAGGAGATCGTGGGCGATCCGCCCCCGGGTCGCCTTCGCCATGTGGCTCACGACCGTCCGTTTGGGAACGCCGCCGACGATCCGCTCCCTGAAGACCCGCACCGCCACGGCCGGCTGTGGAGCCTTCCACGCGGCCGCGTACGGCCCGGAGCGCATGTCGACGACCAGGCCGTCCAGATGCAGGGCCTCGCGTATCACCGGCCGCCAGAGCGCCCCCAGACGGCCCATGCGCGGCAATGTCACCGCCATCGCGAGCCGGTAGGGCGGGATGCGGTCCGTGAGCCTCAGCGCGCCCCACAGCCCCGAGAAGACGATGATCCGCTCGGCGGCGGCACGCTCGTCCAGCGCGGGCAGGTTCAGGTTGTCGTAGAGGACGCCGGTGTAGAGCCGCCCGGCCGGCAGGGTCGGCGCCTCCATCAGCGCCATGTTGCGGGCCAGCGCCTCCTCCACCTGCCCGGCGGGCAGTTCGAGCACTTCCCGGGCGTTCTTGCGCCGGGACGCCTTGCCCAGGGCCGCCAGGAGGCGCGCGCGGACCGGGTTGAGCTCGGGGAAGCTCAGGGAGCCCAGATCCAGGGGAGGGCCGTCCCCCTCACCGGCCTTCTTCTCCGACGGTGGCAGCAGGATGTGCACGATCCCCCCAAAGCGCGGTACGACTCGATGAAGACGGTCACGATGGGATGATGCTCCCACCCTTTGCGTGATTCACGTCACCGCGTCACCGTTTTTCGATGCGGAGAGTGATTGATGCATCACTCTATGGAGTTCTCTGGTGTGTAGTCGGAAGTAGCGGGAAATGCGAACGGCGGTCACCGCCTCTGGTGACCGCCGTGCGGGGAGTGGTTATATTTCGATGCCTACCGCTCGTCGTCCACGGTGGTAGCCGGGGTTTCGTTGAGCCTGTCGGTCTCGTCCTGAATGTCGGCCCCGTTGGCGCGGAGGGCCTCTGCGTACTTACGCCCGTGGTGGGCGCAGAACAGAAGGTCGCCGCCGCCTACAAGGACTGCACGGACGTAGGCCTGGGCGCCGCAGCGGTCGCAACGGTCGGCGACGGTCAACGGCTTGGTTGGGGCAAGGGCTCCAGTCACGGCACCTTCCTCATGCTCGGGGTCGGTACTTAGGAGAACATCTAACCCGACGTGGACGTTCCCAACCTGTTTCTTCGTACGCCCACAGCAGAATGGACCAATTAGTGACCGAGGTCACACCGGCGCGTGTTCAGGCGGCGTCCCAGCGGAACAACCGCGTCGCGATCAGTGCACCGGCGACCGCCACGCCCAGCAGAACGCCGATCTGCGGCAATGCGGACGTCGGTCCGAGCCCACGACCCATCACGTTCAGCATGCCCTCGTTGAGATAACGCAAGGGGAAGACGTAGGAAAGAGTCTTCATCCACGTCGGGGCGTCGTCGAGCGGGAAGAACGAGCCGCCGAGGAAGGCCATCGGCAGGACGATCAGCTGGGTCACGGCCTGCGCCGTCTCCTGCGACTTGGCCCAGGCTCCGATCACCATGCCGATCGACAGGAACGCCAGGACCCCGGCCGCCACCATCGGGACGGCCATCCACCACGAGTGCCCGAGCTTCAGCCCGAACACCGGCAGCTGCGCCACCAGCACGAACAGCGCGAACTGGACGAGCGCGACGGCGAGGCTGACCGCGACGCGCGCGGCGAAGACCGTCGGGATCGGGGCGGGCGACAGCTGGAGCCGCCGCAGGATCCCCTTCGTCCGCCACGTCACCAGCGTCTGTGACGCGCCGAACACCCCGGCCGACGCCAGCGCCCACCCCAGCAGGCTCGGCGTGAAGAACTGGATCGCCTTCAGGGAGTCGTCCTCGACCTGCTGGGTCGTCACCTTGAAGGCCGGTGGCCTGCCGGTGGCCGCGAGGTTCGCCGACTGGACGATCGAGTCCATCAGCCCCCGGACCGTCCCGGACTTGACCTGGTCGGCCGCCGAGTAGTGGACGACCAGCTCGCCGCCCCTCTGCTCCACGACGGCGTCGGAGTCGCCCTTCTCCACCTTGCGCAGCGCCTCGGCCCGGTCGGTGCTCCGGGTGACCTTCATGACCTTGCCGAGCCCGGCGCCGTCGCGCGCGACGGCCTGGTCCACGACCGGCACCTGGCCGATCTCCAGGACCTTGACCTTGGACGTGGTCTGGTGCCCGAAGACCCCACCGAAGATGACCAGGAACATCAGGGGGAACAGGACGGTGAAGAAGAGCGCTCCGCGGTCTCGCCGGAAGCCGAGGAACATGGCGCGTGCCAGGCTCTTGAAGCTCTCGTAGTTGCTCACGCCCTGTACTCCCGTCCGGTGAGGTCGAGGAAGACGTCCTCCAGGGTGGCGCCACGGATCTGGACGCCGTCCAGGGCGTCGCGGGCTGCCATCGCCGCGACCACCGCCGAGGGGTCCCGGGTGGAGATGATGAGGGACACCCCGTCGTCGTCGGCGTCGTCCGCGCCGGGCAGCAGCCGGGCCTCACCGGCCTCCAGCACGCCGCTGGCCACGCTGATGCGGGCCGGCGCGTCCAGGCCGCGGACCAGCGCCGCGGGCGGGCCGAGCCGCAGGATCCGCCCCGCGTCCATGATCGCGACGCGGTCGCAGAGGGCCTCCGCCTCGTCCATGTAGTGCGTGGTCAGCACCACCGTGCGCCCGGCGGTGCTGATCTCCTTCAGGACGTCCCAGAGGTTGCGGCGGGCCTGCGGGTCCAGCGCTGCCGTCGGCTCGTCGAGGAACACGAGCTCCGGGTCGTGGACGAGAGCGCACGCGATCGACAGCCGTTGCGCCTGTCCGCCCGACAGCTTCTCGACCCGCACGTCGGCCTTGTCGGTGAGCCCGACGGCCTCCAGCATGACGTCGGCCTTCTTCGCCGGGACGCCGTACAGCGAGCCGAACGTCCGGAGCTGCTCGCGGGCGGTCAGCCGCTCGAAGAACGAGGACGCCTGCAACTGCACGCCGATCCGGGGCAGCAGCCGGGGGTTGCGCGGCCACGGCGCCATCCCGAGGACGGACACCTCGCCCTCGTCGGCCTCGCGGAGACCTTCGATGATCTCCAAGGTGGTGGTCTTGCCGGCCCCGTTGGGCCCGAGGATCCCGAAGAACTCGCCCTCGTCCACCGCGAAGGTGACCCCGTCCGCGGCAAGGACGTCACCGTAGCGCTTGCGCAGGCCGGTGACCTCGATCGTTTGTGCCATGCTTCGGGAGCGTAGGCAATGACATAGATCGCGCGCACCAATCCATAGGTGGACGTATCGTCCTCCACCCCGCCGGCGGGGAGCCGCCGCCCGACCGTCCCGCGACCCGCGCTCCCGGCAGGTCCGAAAGTCCCCGGCGGCGAGCCCTTCGGCGGTTTGTCGCCGGCCGGGGGTACCCTTCTGCCGAATGTCCTACCCCCGAGGAGCACAGCAGTTGACCGCCGCGACCGCCGAAGCGACCACCGACGACCCGCACGGCTACTCCGCCCGGCACCTCTCGGTGCTCGAGGGGCTGGAGGCCGTGCGGAAGCGACCCGGAATGTACATCGGGTCGACCGACAGCCGAGGCCTCGCACACTGCCTGTGGGAGATCGTCGACAACTCCGTCGACGAGGCCCTCGCCGGGTACTGCACCCACATCAGCGTGACGATGCACGCCGACGGCTCGTTCGAGGTCGGTGACAACGGGCGGGGCATCCCCGTCGACCTCGAGCCCAAGACCGGCCTCCCCGGCGTCGAGCTGGTCATGACCCGGCTCCACGCGGGCGGCAAGTTCGGCGGCGTGTCCTACACCGCCTCGGGCGGCCTGCACGGCGTCGGCGCGTCCGTGGTCAACGCCCTGTCGGCCCGCCTCGACGTCGAGGTCGACCGGGAGGGCCACACCCACGCGATCAGCTTCCGGCGCGGCCTGCCCGGCGAGTTCGCCGACGAGGGCCGCCCGAACGCCCGCTTCAAGAAGCGCTCCGGCGTGCGCCAGGCCCGCAAGGTGGCGCGCAAGGTCACCGGCACGCGCACCCGGTTCTGGCCCGACCTGCAGATCTTCCTCAAGGACGCCACGGTCGAGCAGGCCCTCGTCATGGACCGGATGCGCCAGACCGCGTTCCTCATCCCGGGCCTGACCATCGACGTCCGCGACGAGCGCGGTGAGGAGACCGTCGAGGCGACCTTCCGGTTCGACGGCGGCATCGGCGAGTTCTGCACCTACCTCGCCAAGGACGCCCCCATCGTGGACGTCCTGCGGCTGCAGGGCCGCGGTCACTTCACCGAGACCGTTCCCGTGCTGGACGAGCAGGGCCATCTCACCCCCACCGACGTGGAGCGGGACCTCGAGGTCGACGTCGCGCTGCGCTGGGGCACCGGCTACGACACGATCACCAAGTCGTTCGTCAACGTGATCGCCACCCCCAAGGGCGGCACCCACGTCCGCGGGTTCGACCGCGCCGTGCTCAAGGTGCTCAACGAGCAGCTGCGCGCCGTGCGCCTGCTGAAGAACGGCGACGAGGACGTCATCAAGGAGGACGTCCTGGAGGGGCTCACGGCCGTGGTGACGGTCCGGCTGCCCGAGCCGCAGTTCGAGGGCCAGACCAAGGAGATCCTCGGTACCTCCGCGGCCACCCGCATCGTCTCCCAGGTCGTCATGCGCGAGCTGCGGGCCCTGTTCGACAACCCCTCACGCGGCCAGAAGCAGCCGCTGCGGGCCGTCCTGGAGAAGGTGGTGGGCGCGGCCAAGACCCGCATCGCCGCCCGCACCCAGCGCGACAACCAGCGCCGCAAGAACGCCCTGGAGAACTCCGCGCTGCCGGCCAAGCTCGTCGACTGCCGCACCGCCGACGACCGCAGCGAGCTGTTCATCGTCGAGGGCGACTCGGCCCTCGGCACCGCCAAGCTCGCCCGCGACTCCGAGTTCCAGGCGCTGCTGCCGATCCGCGGCAAGATCCTCAACGTGCAGAAGGCGTCCGTCGCCGACATGCTCAAGAACGCCGAGTGCGCCGCGATCATCCAGGTGATCGGGGCCGGCTCGGGCCGCACGTTCGACCTCGACGCCTCCCGCTACGGCCGGATCATCCTCATGGCCGACGCGGACGTCGACGGGTCGCACATCCGCTGCCTGCTGCTCACCCTGCTCTACCGCTACATGCGGCCGATGCTGGAGGCGGGCCGGGTCTTCGCCGCCGTCCCGCCGCTGCACCGCATCGAGCTGACCAAGCCCAAGAAGGGCCAGGACAAGTACGTCTACTGCTACAGCGACGGCGAACTGCGCCGCAAGCTGGTGGAGTTCGAGCGCAAGGGGCAGCGCTGGAAGGAGCCCGTCCAGCGCTACAAGGGCCTGGGCGAGATGGACGCCGACCAGCTGGCCGACACCACCATGGACCCGCGGCACCGGATCCTGCGCCGGATCCGCATCGAGGACGCCGAGGACGCCGCCAAGATCTTCGACCTGCTGATGGGCAGCGACGTGGCGCCCCGCCGGGAGTTCATCACCGCCGGCGCCTCCGAGCTCGACACCGAGCGCATCGACCTTTAGCGGGCGCGTCGACCCGTGGCGGCCCGGCCCTCCACCCTGCGGTGGAGGGCCGCAAGTCCAGCCTCGCTCCGATCCGCCGGGCCGTGCGGGTCTCTAGCGTCGAAGCCATGAACGCGCTGGAGAGCGTGCTCCTGGCCGGGGCGATGCTCGCCCTGATTCTCCGCCGGCAGCTCCGCGCCGCACCGGTGGACGAGCGCAGGCTCTACGCGGTGCCCGCCGTCCTCATGGTCGTCGGCATCGCGCAGGGCGGGCTCGTCGGCGGAGCGCATCCCGTCCTGGCGGTCGCCCTGTTCGCCGGCCAGGCCGTCGCCGCGATCGGTTTCGGCGTGCTGCGGGCCGCCACGGTGCGGCTGTGGCGCGAGCCCGGCGGCACGCTCTGGCGGCGCGGCACCGCCCGGACCGCCGTGGCCTGGGCCGTGTCGGCGGCCGCCCGCGCCGCGCTGATCGGCGCCGGGTACGCGGGCGGCATCAGGCCCGCGCCCGGTGGTGTGCTGCTGCTCCTCGGCGCGACACTGCTCGTCCAGAACCTCGTCGTCGGCCTGCGCGGGCGGGCGATCACGGCGACCGCGACGGCCGGTGTCATGTCATGAGGATCAGCGGGTTCGCCAGTGAGGGGCGGGCCGTCCGGGCGGTGCTCATCGCCGTCGTGCTGGGCTGGGCGGTCGTGTCGTACACCCGCGGGCTGCTGCACTCCAGCCCGGCGCCGGGCCTGCACGGCACCGGGCTCGTGCTGCTCGTGCTCAACGCGGTGACGATCGTCCTGCTGGGCTGCGGAGCGTGGGCGGTGCGCGAGCGCGAGCCGCGCCGGTGGCGGGCGGGCATCGGCCTGCTGGCGGCCTCCGTCGCGACTTCGCTGGCGCTGTACGCCATCGCGCCCGACGCTCCCGGGAACTTCACCTTCACGCTGGTCGGCCTCTGGGCGCTGCTGTCCCGGCTCCCGCTTCCCTGGGGTCTCGTCGCGTCGGTGGTCACCGCTGGAACGATCACTGGGCTGGGCGAGCGGTTCCGCGCCGAGGGCGCGGACCTCGGGCTGCTGGTCGCGTTCGCGGGCATCACCCTCGGCGCCGTCTCGAGCCGGCAGGGCGCCGCCGCGCAGGAGGCCGCCCGGCGAGCCGAGGCCGCCAACGCGGTCCTGGCGGAGCGCTCGCGGATCGCCAGGGAGATCCACGACATCCTGGCCCACTCGCTCTCGGCGCAGATCGTCCACCTGGAGGGGGCCCGGCTGCTGCTGTCGCGCGACGGCGACCGCGTCCAGGCCCTCGACCGCGTGGAACGGGCGCGGAACCTGGCCCGCTCGGGGCTGGAGGAGACCCGGCGGGCGCTCGCGACGCTCCGCGGGGAGATCCCCGAGCCGAAGGAGGTCCTCGCGGAACTGGCGGAGGAGTTCTACGCCGGGACCGGCCGCACCTGCGACGTGCACGTGACGGGGATCCCGCGCGAGCTGTCTCCCCAGGCGGGGCTCGCCGTCGTCCGCACCGCGCAGGAGGCGCTCACCAACGTCCGCAAGCACGCGCCCGGCGCGCGCGCCAGTCTCGTCCTGCGCTACCTGGAGGACGCCGTGGAACTGGAGGTGGCCGACTCGGGCGGCACCGAGGCCGGCCTGCGGCTGGACGGCGGGGGCTACGGGCTGGTGGGGATGCGAGAACGGGCAGAGCTGATCGATGGGACCCTGGAGACCGGACCACGGGGCAGGGGATTCCGGGTGTCCTTGCGAGTGCCGACGTGACACTGGGCGGTGTGGTGAGCGACAAGACGAGGATCCTGGTCGTCGACGACCAGACGGTGGTGCGGGAGGGCCTGGTCCTCCTGCTGGAGCTGCTGCCCGGCCTCGAGGTGGCCGGCTCGGCCGGTGACGGCGAGCAGGCCGTGGCGATGGTCGCGGAACTGCGCCCCGACGTCGTGCTGATGGACCTGCGGATGCCGCGGGTGGACGGGGTGGAGGCGACCCGGCGCATCAAGCGGGACCATCCTGGTGTGGAGATCGTCGTCCTGACGACCTACGCCGACGACGAGTCGATCTTCGCGGCGCTGCGCGCCGGCGCCCGCGGCTACCTGACCAAGGACGCCGGCGCGGACGAGATCGCCCGTGCCGTCGCCGCCGTCCGCGGCGGCGCCGCCCAGCTCGACCCGGCCGTCCAGCGGCGCCTCGTGGAGGCGGTCGCGGGCGACGAGCGGCCGCGCCGGCAGGGCCGCGGCGGGCTGCCCGACGGGCTGACCCGGCGGGAGGCCGAGGTGCTCGCGCTGATCGCCCGCGGGCGGTCCAACACGGAGATCGCCGGTGACCTGTTCATCAGCGAGGCGACGGTCAAGACCCACATCAACAACCTGTTCGCCAAGGCGGGCCTGCGGGACCGCGCCCAGGCGGTCACCTACGCCTTCCAGAACGACCTGGCCGACCCGTCCGGCTGACCTCGGGTCCCACCGGGGCGGCGCGCGGTCCCCGGCGAACGCGCGGGTCAACGTGCGGCATCCGGGAGCAAGGGGCCGGTCAAAGCGCTCGCCGGGACGGGCCGGCGCCGCGACGCTGGGGAGCATTCCGCATCCTCGAGAGGACCGGCGTGCTCAAGACCTGGATGATCGCGGACTACCTGCGGCCCTACGCGCGATGGCGGATCAACCGGGCCGATCCGCGCGACGACGACCGCAACGCCCGCGCGGCGATCGGGCTGATCGACGCGGCCGCCTACCTGGCGCGGCTGGACGAGACCGAACGGGTGATCGGCCGCCTGGCGGGCGCGGGCCGCTTCGCGCCGGGCCGGTTCGAGCCGGGCGCGGAGGGCGAGCGGATCATCCGGTTCTGGCACTACGAGGACGCCGCCGGCGGCCCGGCCGAGCTGCTGGAGGCGCTCGCCGAGGCCGCGGAGCGGGCCCGGCGCCCCGGCGGCGCGGCTCCGGCGTGACCGGGCCGCGATGACGAC
>NZ_CAACVB010000165.1 GCF_900659635.1 Actinomadura roseirufa
CGAGATCTACACTCTTTCCCTACACGACGCTCTTCCGATCTCGGGCGGGGCGCGGGGGCGCCCGCCCGCCGCCGCCCGTGCCGCCGCCCTCGCGTGGTTCGAGGCCGAGCGCCGCAACCTGGTCGCCGCCGTCCACCAGGCGGCGCGCCTCGGGCTGCACCGGACCTGCTGGGAACTGGCCGACGCGCTCTTCGACTTCCAGGAGTTCCGCCGCTACGGCGATGACAACATCGCCGTCCACCAGGCCGGCCTGCACGCCGCGCGCACCGAGGAGGACTGGGGCGCCGCGGCGGTGATGCTGCACAACCTCGCCGTCGCGCACTTCGAGTCGGGACGCTCGGTGCAGGCCATCGGGTACGGCGAGGACGCGCGGCGCGGTTTCCGGGCCATGGACCCGCCCGACCGGTACGGGGAGGCCGCCGCGCTGGACACGCTCGCGGACGTGCACGCCGCGCTGGGCCGGTACCTGACGTCCATCGAGCACACGCGCCGCGCCCTCGCCGTCCACGAGGAACTGCGGGACGACGAGGGCATCGGCAAGGGCCACGACACGATCGCCCGGGCGCTGCTGGGGCTCGGCGACTACGAGGCGGCCCTCCGCCATGCGGCCAGGGCCCTCGACGTGAGGCGCGCGATCGACGACCGTCCGGGGGTGGCGGGCACCCTGCTCACGGTGGCGCAGATCCACCGCCGCCGGGGCAATGTCCACGAGGCCGTCCTGCACGCGCTAGAAGCCCTCTACATCAGGCAGGAGGAGGCCGACAGGCACGGCGCGGCCCAAGCACTGACGGAGCTCGCCCGGATGAACGCGGCCCTCGGGCTCCGGGAGCTGGCCCAGCGCGACGCGGACCAGGCACTACGCGCCTACCGCGCGCTTGGAGCGCGCTATGGGGAAGCGCGCGCGTTGACCACGCTGGGCATGCTCATGTGCGACGCCGCCCGGTTCGCCGAGGCGTTCACCTACTGCGGTCAGGCACTGCGCCTGCACCGCGACATCAGCGACCGGCACGGCGAGGCGGAGACCCTCGCCCAGATCGGCATCGTCCACTGGCGCCTGGGCCGGTACCGGGAGGCCCGCGAGCACCTGCTGCGCGCCCTGGAGATCCGCCGCGAGATCGGCGACCAGCACGGCGAGGCCCACGACCTGGAGCACCTGTCGGTCGTGATGCGCCGCCTCGGACGTCACCAGGAGGCCTTCGTCCTCGGCCTGGAGGCCCTCGACCTGTGGCATCACCTCGGCGCGCAGAGCGGGCTGGCCGGCACCCTCGGCAGCCTCGCCCGCACCTACCTGCGGCTCGGGCTGCCGCGCGACGCCGAGCACGCGGCGCGCCAGGCGCTGCAGATCCGCCGCCGGATCGGCGACTGGTACGGCATGGGCGTCGGGATGGACACCTTCGCCGCCGTCCTGCGCCGCAGCGGCCGCCCGCGGGAGGCCCTCGCGATGGAGCACGACGCCCTGCGCGTGCTCGGCGAGGTCGGCGACCGGCACAGCGAGGGGACGGCGCTGGCCCACCTCGCCGGCATCCACCTCGACCTCGGCCACGCCGACGAGGCGCTGGAGACGGGACGGCGCGCGCTGGCGCTGGCCACCGAGCTCGGCGACACCCGCGAGCAGGCGTACGCGCTGCACACCATGGCCTGCGCCTCCCAGATGCTCGGCAAGCACACCCGCGCCGCCGAGCACCTGCGCGCCGAGATCGCCATCCGCCGGGACACCGGCGACCACCGCGGCCAGCGGGAGGCCCTCGGCCTGCTGCGCGACTCGCACCTGGCCCTCGGCGACACCGCCGCGGCCGCCGACTGCGCCCGCCGCGCGCGGGTCCTGGACAAATGGCTGGAGGACGCGTCGCTCGACATGTGACGTAGTACGCGGTCCGACGTCGCCCCGGCACGTTGACTGGAACCCGGGGCACCACGCCCCGGCCCGGGGCCAGGCGAGGAGGCGGGATGCGGACCACCCCGTTCTGGGACGCCCTGCCCGAGCGGGCGCGCGAGGCGCTGCGGCGGGCGGGCACCACGGCGATGATCAGGCCGGGCGCCTTCCTGACGCGCGAGCACACCCGCGCCTCGCAGGTCTTCGTGCTGCGCTCCGGCGCGGTGCGGGTGTGGGTGTCGCGGGCCGGCGAGATCGCCATCCTCGACGTCCTCGGCCCGGGAGACCTGGTGGGGGAGCTGGAGGCGGTCGACGGCGGCGCCCGGCACGCCAACGTCGAGGCCCTCACCGCGGTCGAGGCGCTCGTGCTGCCCGCCGCGCGGTTCCGCGCCGTCCTGGACGCCCACCCCGGCTCCGCCTGGGCCGTCGCCGCCGTCCTCGCCGAGCGGCTGAGGGACGCCAACGAGCTGCGCGTCGCCCACTTCCCCGACGACCCCGAGCGCCGCCTCGCCGGCCGGCTGCTCCGCCTCGTCGAGCGCTTCGGGGCGCCGCTGAAGGAGGACGGCCCGGACGGCCCGGACGGCGCGGCGGTGGGCGGTCATCAGGTGCGGGTCCCGGTCTCCCAGCAGGATCTCGGCCGCTGGGCGGGCATGGGGCGGCGCAAGGTCGCGCAGATCCTCGCCACCGACCCCGTCCACCTCACGGTGACCCGCAACGTGATCGTCGTCCGCTCGGTGGAGGCCCTGCACCGCCTCTCGGGGCGCGAGGACTGACCCGCTCCGGGCCGTCCGCTCCGGCCGGTGCCGGGCTCAGAAGCCGGCGGCCGGATGGGGCCACGGGGGCGGCTGCGGGAGCGGGCCGTCCGGCCGCAGGGCGACGCCCGCGCCGGACGAGCGCCCGCTCAGCCAGCCGAGCAGGGCCCGGCCCGACCCCGACGCCTCCGGCCCGCCGGGGACCCAGCCGAGCCCGGCCGTCTCCCCGGAGTCGGTGGCGACGATCCGGTGGCCCGCCAGAGCCGCCCAGGAGGTCTCCGGGAGCGCGGCCAGATCCGCCAGCGTGCTGGTCAGCGCCCACCGGACGTACGCCTCGGGCCAGTCGGCGGGACCGTATCCGGCGGCGAGGTCCACGTGGTGCGCCTCGACCTCGTGCCAGCGGCGCAGCACGGTGTACCACGCCGGATGGGTCCAGCCCATCATCGCCTGGACGGGAGCGCTCCACGCCTCCTCCGGCAGCGTCCGCGCCCGCTCGGTGAACCGGGCCTGCGAGGCGCGCACGTCCTCGGCCAGTTCGGCGGGGGTCCGCGCCGCCCCGGCGGCCAGGTCGGCGTCCCGGGACTCCATGCTCGGATACTGGGGGGTCTTCACCCCCGTCCGCGCCCACTCCAGCAGGTTCCACAGCGAGTCGGCGTTGCGGGCGATGTGGGTGACCACGTGCCCGCGGCTCCACCCCGGCATCAGGGACGGGGCGCGCACGTCCCGGTCGGTGAGCGCCGTCAGGGTCCGCACCACCCGCTCCACGCCCAGATCCACCTCGACGATGACGTCTCGCACGTCCACAGGAGCCCCCTCGTCCGCAGGAGGCCCAATCCTGTCGCACCACCAGCGCCCGTGCCAGACCCGGATCCCGCGCGCCCCGGGACCGTTTGCGCCCGGGGAGCGCGGCCGGGCGGCGGGGGGACGCGCCGGGGGATCCGGTGGCAGGGGCGTTCGAACACGTGTACGGTTCGGAAGGGCGCTCGTGCGCCCGGAATGGTGGCGGTGACCACCGCTGTTATGGACTCGGGGGAATCTGTCGCACCCCCTGGCTAGCCTGGGACCGACCTGTCCCATCACCCGCGCCCAGAAGAGGAACCGGAACAACGCCGTGCATGACCGACTCATCGTGCGTGGAGCACGCGAGCACAACCTGAAGGACGTCTCGCTGGACCTTCCGCGGGACTCCATGATCGTGTTCACCGGTCTGTCGGGGTCCGGCAAGTCCAGCCTGGCGTTCGACACGATCTTCGCCGAGGGGCAGCGCCGGTACGTGGAGTCGCTGTCGGCCTACGCCCGGCAGTTCCTCGGCCAGATGGACAAGCCCGACGTCGACTTCATCGAGGGGCTCTCGCCCGCGGTGTCGATCGACCAGAAGTCGACCAGCAAGAACCCCCGGTCGACGGTCGGGACCATCACCGAGGTCTATGACTACCTGCGGCTGCTGTACGCCCGGATCGGGCATCCGCACTGTCCCGACTGCGGGCGGCCGATCAGCCGGCAGGCCCCGCAGCAGATCGTCGACCGGGTGCTCGAACTGGACGAGGGCACCCGGTTCCAGGTGTTGGCGCCGGTGATCCGCGGGCGCAAGGGCGAGTACCTGGAGCTGTTCCGCGAGCTCCAGTCCAAGGGCTACTCCCGGGCGCTGGTGGACGGGCGGATGATCCGCCTGGACGAGCCGCCCAAGCTGAAGAAGCAGGAGAAGCACGACGTCTCCGTGGTCGTCGACCGGCTCGCCGTGAAGGAGTCGGCCCGCCAGCGGCTCGCCGACTCGGTGGAGACCGCGCTCGGCCTCGCCGGCGGCACGATCGTGCTCGACTTCGTCGACCTCCCCGAGGACGACGAGCACCGCACCCGGATGTACTCCGAGCACCTCTACTGCCCCTACGACGACCTGTCGTTCGAGGAGCTGGAGCCGCGTTCGTTCTCGTTCAACTCCCCCTACGGCGCCTGCGCGGACTGCACCGGGCTCGGCACCCGGATGGAGGTCGACCCCGAGCTCGTCATCCCGGACGGGGAGCTGACCCTCGGCGAGGGCGCGATCCAGCCGTGGTCCAACGGCCACGTGAGCGACTACTTCCTGCGGCTGCTGTCGGCCCTGGGCGACGCGATGGGCTTCGACCTCAACACGCCGTGGGACACGCTCCCGGCGAAGGCGCGCAAGGCGATCCTCAACGGGCACGAGACGCAGGTCCACGTGCGGTACAAGAACCGCTACGGCCGGACGCGCTCGTACTACACCGCCTACGAGGGCGTGCTCCCCTACATCCAGCGGCGGCACGCCGAGTCCGAGAGCGACTCCAGCCGGGAGAAGTTCGAGGGCTACATGCGGGAGATCCCGTGCCCGTCGTGCAAGGGCGCCCGGCTCAAGCCGGTGGTGCTCGCGGTCACGATGGGCGGGGTGTCGATCGCCGAGGTGGCCGCCATGCCGATCGGCGAGGCGGCCAAGTTCCTGCTGGCCATGGAGCTGAACGAGCGCGACAGGCACATCGCCGAGCGGGTGCTGAAGGAGATCAACGCGCGGCTGGGGTTCCTGCTGGACGTGGGCCTGGACTACCTCACCCTCGACCGCGCCTCGGCGACGCTGGCGGGCGGCGAGGCGCAGCGCATCCGGCTGGCCACCCAGATCGGGTCCGGCCTGGTCGGCGTGCTGTACGTGCTGGACGAGCCGTCCATCGGCCTGCACCAGCGCGACAACCACCGGCTGCTGGAGACGCTGCTGCGGCTGCGCGACATGGGCAACACGCTGATCGTCGTCGAGCACGACGAGGACACCATCGCCGCCGCGGACTGGGTCGTCGACATCGGCCCCCGGGCGGGCGAGCACGGCGGCGAGATCGTGGTCTCGGGCACCGTCGAGGAGCTGCTGGCCTCCGAGCGCTCGCTCACCGGCGCGTACCTGTCGGGCCGGCGCGAGATCGCCGTCCCGGCGGTGCGCCGGCCGCGCGCGAGGAGCCGCGAGATCACCGTCAAGGGCGCCCAGCAGAACAACCTGCGCAACGTCGACGTCGCCTTCCCGCTCGGCGTCCTCACGGCCGTGACCGGGGTGTCGGGCTCGGGCAAGTCGACGCTGGTCAACGACATCCTGTACAACTCGCTGGCCAAGCAGCTGAACGGGGCGCGCACCGTCCCCGGCAAGCACCGCCGGGTGAACGGCGTCGACCAGCTCGACAAGGTCGTGCACGTCGACCAGTCGCCGATCGGCCGCACGCCGCGGTCGAACCCGGCGACCTACACCGGCGTGTTCGACCACATCCGCAAGCTGTTCGCGCAGACCACCGAGGCGAAGGTGCGCGGCTACCAGCCCGGCCGGTTCTCCTTCAACGTCAAGGGCGGCCGCTGCGAGAACTGCTCCGGCGACGGCACCATCAAGATCGAGATGAACTTCCTGCCGGACGTCTACGTCCCGTGCGAGGTGTGCCACGGGGCCCGCTACAACCGGGAGACGCTGGAGGTCCACTACAAGGGCAAGACGATCTCGGAGGTGCTCGACATGCCGATCGAGCAGGCCGCCGCGTTCTTCGAGCCGATCAACGCGATCCACCGGCACCTGAAGACGCTCAACGACGTCGGCCTCGGCTACGTCCGGCTCGGGCAGCCCGCGCCGACGCTGTCGGGCGGCGAGGCGCAGCGCGTCAAGCTGGCCGCCGAGCTGCAGAAGCGCTCGACGGGCCGCACCATCTACGTGCTGGACGAGCCGACCACGGGCCTGCACTTCGAGGACATCCGCAAGCTCCTCGGCGTGCTCAACGGCCTGGTCGACAAGGGCAACACGGTGATCGTCATCGAGCACAACCTGGACGTCATCAAGACCGCCGACTGGATCGTCGACATGGGCCCCGAGGGCGGCTCGCGCGGCGGCACGGTCGTCGCGACCGGCACGCCCGAGGACATCGCGAAGGTCGAGGCCAGCCACACCGGCACCTTCCTCAGCAAGATCCTCACGGAGGCGTAGCGGCGAGCGCGCGGACCACCTCCAGGAACGCGCGCACCGGCGGCGCCGCGGCGTCCCGGTCCCAGACCGCGCCGACGCGCCAGCGCGCCGCCGGATGGTCGATGGGGGTCAGCGCGACCTGCGGCGGCGCGACCGCCCCGGCGCCCGCCGGGACGAGCGCCCGGCCCACGCCCGCCGCGACCAGTGCCAGCACGGTCTGCAGGTCGTGGGCCTCCTGGACGACGGGCCCGGCGATCCCGGCCGCCTCCCGGTAGCGCTCGACCTGCGCGGCGAGCCCCGGTCCCTTGGCGGTCGCGAGCCGGACGAACGCCCCCGTCCAGGGCTCGTTCTCCGGCTCCCGTTCCCCGGCGCCGAGGGAGGAGGCCAGGGCCAGCCGGTCGGTGCGCAGGACCAGGCGCCCCCACCGGGCGTCGACGGGCAGCCGGACGAAGCCCACGTCCAGGTCACCCGACGCCAGGCGCTCCAGCTGGTCGCGCGTGGACATGTCGTCCAGCGTGATGTCAATGTCCGGGTGGGTGCGCCGGTACTCGGCCACGGCCCGGGGCGCGAGTTCGAGGGTCGACATGCCGAACCCGACGGCGAGCCGGCCGACCTCGCCGCGGGCCAGGCGGCCCATCCGCAGGGCCAGGGCGTCGGCGCGGCGGACGAGGTCGTGCGCCTCGGGCAGCAGCGCCGCGCCGAGGGCGGTGAGCGCGGCGCCGTGCCTGCCGCGGTGGAACAGCCGGCCGCCGGCCTGGGCCTCCAGGGCCTGGATCTGCTTGGTGAGCGCGGGCTGGGTCATCGAGCACGCGCGCGCCGCCCGGCCGAAGGCGCGGTGCTCGGCGACCGCGAGGAAACCGCGCAGCAGGCGAATGTCCATTCCATCAGGTTATGTGAGCGGTCCAAAGATTCATTGGACGTATGGATGGGCGTCGCGGTTCCCTGGATCCCCCGAACGACCCGCAGGAGGAGACATGCTGCGCTGCGCGTCCGTGCAGTTCGAACATCGGCCCGATGACAAGGAGTACAACCTCTCCCGGGTGCGCGCCTACGTGCGCGAGGCCGCGGCGGACGGCGTCCAGCTGGTCGCCTTCCCGGAGATGTGCCTGCTCGGCTACTGGCATCTGCGCAGGCAGAGCGCGGAACGGCTCGCCGAGCTGGCCGAGCCGGCGACCGGCCCCTCCGTCGAGGCCGTGCGGCGCCTGGCCGCCGAGTACGGCGTCGCCGTCGGCGTGGGCTTCCTGGAGCGGGGGGCGGCGGGCCGGCTGTTCAACTCCTACGCCGTGTGCATGCCGGACGGGGCCGTCCACGTGCACCGCAAGCTGCACGCGTTCGAGCACGAGGCGATCTCCAGCGGGGACGGCTACACCGTGTTCGACACGCCGTGGGGCGTGCGGATGGGCATCCTGATCTGCTGGGACAACAACCTCGTCGAGAACGTGCGGGCGACCGCGCTGCTGGGCGCGTCCGTGCTCGTGGCGCCGCACCAGACGGGCGGGACGGCGTCGCGGAGCCCGCACGGCATGAAGCCGATCCCGCAGCGGCTGTGGCACGACCGGCTGCGGAACCGGGAGGCGATCGAGGCGGAACTGCGCGGCCCCAACGGGCGCGGGTGGCTGATGCGGTGGCTGCCCGCGCGCGCCCACGACAACGGCCTGTTCGTGCTGTTCAGCAACGGCGTGGGAGTGGACGACGACGAGATCCGCACCGGCAACGCGATGATCCTGGACCCGTACGGGCGGATCCTGACCGAGACCTGGGCGGCGGGCGACGCCATGGTCACCGCCGACCTCGATCTCGACCTGCTGCCGCTGTCCACGGGCCGGCGCTGGATACAGGGCCGCAGGCCGGAGCTGTACGGCGTGCTCACCCACCGCACCGGCACCGAGCGCGACCCCCGTACGGCGCGCTTCTCGGCCGACCCGGTGCCCTCGCCCGGCGGGGGAGAGGTCCGGGACGGGGGGTGACGTCGTCGTGGTCGTCCGAAGCCGGGATCATTGATCTTCTTCGAATTTGAACCGGTGTCCTCGCGGATACGTAACACCGGTGACGGATCGCGATCGAACGGGACCCGCGGGTACCCGGCGGAGGGCGGAGAGCATGCCACAGGAGTCCGAGACGAGGACGGTCACGGCCGAGCGGCCCGGGGCGGCCGGAGCGCCGGGGGCACCGGCCCCCGGGAACACGCGCCGCGGAGTCCTCGTCGGCGCCGGGCTGGCCGGGGTCGCCGGGCTGGCGGCGGCATGCGGCGGGGGCGACGACTCGTCCAAGGACGAGGGGGACGGCGGAGGGTCCGCGGGATCGCGGCCCGGCGGCGGGAACAAGGCGCTGGGGGCCTCCAGCGAGATCCCCGTGGGCGGCGGGAAGGTGTTCGAGGGAGAGAAGGTCGTGGTCTGCCAGCCCGCCCAGGGCCAGTTCACCGCCTTCTCGGCGATCTGCACCCACCGGGGCTGCACCGTGGGGTCGGTCTCCGGCGGCACGATCAACTGCCCCTGCCACGGCAGCAAGTTCAAGATCACTGACGGCTCGGTGGCGAACCCGCCCGCCACCGAGCCGCTGCCGAAGAAGACGGTGACGGTCCAGGGCGGTCAGATCACCCTCACCTGAGCGGCATCGCGCGCGCCGGGCCGCCCGTGGCGGTCCCGCCGGCGGCGGCGCCGTCCCCGGCCCGATCGGCGGTGTCCCCGTCCGTGGCGGCCCGGTCGGCGGCGGCCTGATCCGCGGCGGCACCGTCCGGGTGGTCCGGCGTCACGCGAAAGCGCGGGAGCCCCTCGGGGTGATGGGCGCGGATGTAGGCGATCAGGTGCTCGCGGACGTCGCAGCGCAGGTCCCACGCGCTGGCGGAGTCGGCGGCGCTCATCAGGGCCCGCAGCGTGACCAGGCCGTTCGGCTGGACGCCGATGGCCTGCAGCACCCACTCGCGCCGGTCCCACAGCGGGTGCTCCCGGAGCATCGAGTACAGCTCGGCGCGCAGCTCCTCCAGCGGCACGGACCAGTCCACGTGCAGCTCGACCGAGCCGATGACGCGGCTGCTGTGCCGGGTCCAGTTCTCGAAGGGCTGCTCGGTGAAGTAGGAGACCGGCAGGATCAGCCGCCGGTCGTCCCAGAGCCAGACCACCACGTACGACAGGGTGAGCTCCTCGACGCGGCCCCACTGCCCCTCGACCACCACGACGTCGTCCAGGCGCAGCGCGTCGCTGAACGCCAGCTGCAGCCCGGCCAGCAGGTTCCCGAGCGTGGGCCGGGCGGCGATGCCGACGACCAGGCCCGCGACGCCGGCCGAGGCGAGCACCCCGGCGCCGACGGCGCGCACGGCAGGGAAGGTGAACAGCGCGGCGCCCACCGCCAGGATCACCACGACCATGGCCGCGATGCGGCGCAGCAGCATCATCTGGGTCCGGGCCCGGCGGGCGCGCCGGTTGCGCTCGCCCTCGATGCGCGTCAGCCGCGCGAGCGGCGGGTCGGTCAGCGCGTAGGTGATGCGCAGGACCAGCCAGGTGGTGGCGCCGATGGCCGCGATCCGCAGCGCCTGCCGGACGGGGTCGTCCGGCCCGTCCCGCATGTACCGGTAGGGCATGGCCGTGCCGGCGCTGGTCACCGCGGCGAACGCGAACGCCGGCGCCGTACAGCGCCGGGCGACCCGCCCCACGGCGGGCCAGCGGGACGACAGGCGGCCCGCCAGCAGCCGGCGGCCCCCCTCGACGACGATCACTGAGATGGCGACCACGGCCGCCAGGACGATCCATGCCCAGAGCGCGGACACGTTCGCTACGACCTCCTCCGAGCGTGCGGGTGCTTCCGTCCGGACGTCCCTTTCCGATCAAGGCGCGATCATCCGGCGGCCGGGCGAGACCTGCGTCACTCCCGCGGCGGACGTGCCTGGCCGCGAGGCCGCGCGGGGGCGGCGTGTCGGCGGGGGCCACTAGGCTTTTCACCGTGGCAGATCCGGCGACCTACAGGCCCGCACCCGGCTCCATCCCCGAGTCACCGGGGGTGTACCGGTTCCGGGACGAGCACGGCCGGGTCATCTACGTGGGCAAGGCCAAGAGCCTTCGCTCGCGGCTGAACTCCTACTTCGCCGACTTCTCCGCACTGCACCCGCGCACCCAGACCATGGTGCGGACCGCGTGCCGCGTCGACTGGACCGTCGTCGGGACCGAGGTCGAGGCGCTGCAGCTCGAATACTCCTGGATCAAGGAGTTCGATCCCCGGTTCAACGTCCGTTACCGGGACGACAAGTCCTATCCCTACCTCGCGGTCACCCTCAACGAGGAGTTCCCGAGGGTGATGGTGATGCGAGGCGCCAAACGCAAGGGCGTGCGCTACTTCGGGCCGTACTCCCACGCGTGGGCGATCCGGGAGACGGTCGACCAGCTGCTGCGCGTCTTCCCCGTCCGCACCTGCAGCGCCGGCGTGTTCAAGCGCCAGCACCAGCTCGACCGGCCCTGCCTGCTCGGCTACATCGGTAAGTGCTCGGCGCCCTGCGTCGGCCGCCTCTCGCCCGCCGAGCACCGGCTGCTGGCCGAGGACTTCTGCGATTTCATGGCGGGCGACACCGGGCGCTTCATCAAGCGCCTCGAACGCGACATGCGCGAGGCGGCGTCGTCGCAGGAGTACGAGCGCGCCGCGCGGCTGCGCGACGACATCCGCGCGCTGGAGGCGGCGCTGGAGAAGCAGGCGGTCGTCCTCGCCGACTCCACCGACTGCGACATGGTCGCCTTCGCCGAGGACGAGCTGGAGGCGGCGGTCCAGGTCTTCTACGTGCGCGGCGGCCGCATCCGCGGGCAGCGCGGGTGGGTGGTCGACAAGGTCGAGGAGGTCAGCACCGCCGACCTGGTGGAGCACTTCCTCATCCAGATCTACGGCGAGAGCGACTCGGTGCCGCGCGAGGTGCTGGTCCCCGAGCTGCCCCCCGAGACCGACGCGATGACCGAGCTGCTGAGCGAGCAGCGGGGCGGCCCCGTCCGGCTGCGGGTCCCGCAGCGCGGCGACAAGAGGACGCTGCTGGAGACGGTCGCGCGCAACGCGCACGAGGCGCTCAAGCAGCACAAGACCCGCCGCGCGTCCGACCTGACGACCCGCAGCCGGGCGCTGCAGGAGATCCAGGACGCGCTGGAGCTGGACGAGGCGCCGCTGCGCATCGAGTGCTACGACGTGTCCAACCTGCAGGGCACGAACGTGGTGGCGTCCATGGTCGTGTTCGAGGACGGCCTGGCCCGCAAGAGCGAGTACCGCCGGTTCACGATCAAGGCGGTGGAGGGCCAGGACGACGTCCGCTCCATCCACGAGGTGATCACCCGCCGGTTCCGCCGGTACCTGGCCGAGAGCGAGCGGACGGGCGAGCTCGACGCGCTCGGCGACCGCGCGGCCGATGACGCGGGCGAGGACGCGGCGGAGGAGGGCGCGGCGGAGGCCGTCCAGGGGGCGGGGGACGCCGCGGACGCGGCGGCGCACCAGCCCATCGACCCCGAGACCGGCCGGCCCCGCAAGTTCGCCTACCCGCCCAACCTGGTGCTCGTCGACGGCGGCCCGCCGCAGGTCGCAGCGGCGCGGCGGGCGCTGGCGGAGCTGGGCGTCGACGACATCGCGGTGTGCGGCATCGCCAAGCGGCTGGAGGAGATCTGGCTGCCCGGCGAGGACGACCCGGTGATCCTCCCGCGCAACAGCGAGGGCATGTTCCTCGTCCAGCGGGTCCGCGACGAGGCGCACCGGTTCGCCATCACCTTCCACCGGCAGCGGCGTTCCAAGGCCATGACGGTGAGCGAACTCGATAACGTTCCGGGTCTGGGCCCGGCGCGGCGGGCGGCGCTGCTGAAGCACTTCGGCTCGCTCAAGCGGCTGAAGGAGGCGACGCCCGAGCAGGTCGCCGAGGTCCCGGGCATCGGCCCGCGCAGCGCCGAGGGGATCGTCGCGGCGCTGCGCGGCGCGCCCGGGACGGCCCGGACGGACAAGGGGCGAGGGGACGTCGCGGGCGGCGACGGGGAGCACAGGGGGTAACGGCCATGAGCAGCGACACGAAGATCCCGGACATCGTCATCGTCACGGGCATGTCCGGGGCGGGGCGCAGCACGGCGGCCAAGTCGCTGGAGGACCTCGACTGGTTCGTGGTCGACAACCTGCCGCCGGGGCTGCTGGCGACGATGGCCGACCTCGGCGGCCGGGTGAAGGACGCGGTGCCGCGCATCGCCGTGGTCGTGGACGTGCGCAGCCGCGCGTTCACCGCGGACCTGCACTCCTCGATCGCCGAGCTGGAGGCGCGCGGGGTCCACCCGCGGGTGGTGTTCCTCGAGGCCGGCGACGCCGATCTGGTGCGCCGCTTCGAGAGCGTCCGCCGCCCGCACCCGCTGCAGGGCGACGGGCGCCTGGTCGACGGCATCGCCCGCGAGCGCGAGCTGGTCCGCGAGGTGCGCGCCGAGGCCGACCTGGTGATCGACACCAGCGGGCTGAACGTGCACGAGCTGCGCAACAAGATCATCGGATTCTTCGGCAACGACACCGGGGAGTCCAGCCTGCGCGCCACCGTGGTGTCGTTCGGCTACAAGTACGGCCTGCCGGTGGACGCCGACCTCGTCGTCGACTGCCGGTTCCTGCCGAACCCGCACTGGGTGCCGGAGCTGCGGCCCAAGACGGGCCGCGACACCGCCGTCCGCGACTACGTGCTCGGCCAGCGCGGCGCCAAGGAGTTCCTGGACGCCTACGCCGAGGTGCTGCGGCTGCTCGCCGACGGGTACGAGCGGGAGGGCAAGCACTACGTCACGCTGGCCGTGGGCTGTACGGGCGGCAAACACCGTAGTGTGGCCATGGCGGAACAGATCGCCGCCAGGCTGCGGGACGCGGGCATCGAGGTGCAGGTCGCCCATCGTGACCTCGGCCGCGAGTGAGCCCCCTGGCCGTGACCCGGCCGGGGGCCCGGAGAAGGAGAGAAGCGGCACGGTGAAGCCCCTCGGCCCGAAGGTCGTCGCGCTCGGCGGGGGCCACGGCCTGTACGCCTCGCTGTCGGCGCTGCGCCGCGTCACCGACCGGCTGACCGCCGTGGTCACGGTCGCCGACGACGGCGGCTCCAGCGGCCGGCTGCGCCGCGAGCTCGGCGTGCTGCCCCCCGGTGACCTGCGCATGGCGCTGGCCGCGCTCTGCGGCGACGACGAGTGGGGTCAGACCTGGCGCGACGTGGTCCAGCACCGCTTCCGCAGCGAGGGGGACCTGAAGGACCACGCGGTCGGCAACCTGCTGATCGTCGCGTTGTGGGAGCTGCTCGGCGGCGACGAGCCCGGCTCGACCGTCGCGGGCCTGGACTGGGTCGGGCGGCTGCTCGGCGCGCACGGCCGGGTGCTGCCGATGGCGGCGGTCCCGATGGACATCGTCGCGCAGGTGCGCGGCGCCGACCCGGACCGGCCCGCCGAGGTGACGCGGGTCAAGGGCCAGGTGGCGTGCGCGAAGACGCCCGGCGCCGTGCTCGGCGTCTCGCTCGTGCCCGCCGACCCGCCGGCCTGCCCGGAGGCGCTCGCGGCCGTCGAGGACGCCGACTGGATCGTGTTCGGCCCCGGGTCGTGGTTCACCAGCGTGCTGCCGCACCTGAAGGTGCCCGCGCTCGCCCGCGCGCTCACCGCCGCCCGCGCCCGCCGCGTCGTCGCGCTGAACCTGGCGCCGCAGCCCGGCGAGACCGACGACTTCTCCCCCCAGACCCACCTGGAGGTCCTGCAGGCCCACGCGCCCGACCTTCGCGTGGACGTCGTCCTCGCCGACGGCGGCGTCGTCGACGACCCGGACGCCCTGGACAAGGCCGTCCAGGCGCTCGGCGGCCGGCTCGTCCTGGCCGACGTCGCCGCCGACGACGGCTCGCCGCGTCATGAACCCGCCCGCCTGGCCCAAGCCTTCGTACAGATATTCAGTGAGTGACGTCCGGCCGGGCCGTCATCGGCCACACTGCTGGGAGTCGGATAGGGGGAGGGTTCATCCATGGCGATGACCGGTGTGGTCAAGGACGAGCTGAGCAGGCTCACGGTGCTGAAGCCGTGCTGCCGCAAGGCCGAGGTCTCGACGCTCCTGCGGTTCGCCGGGGGGCTGCACCTGGTCAGCGGGCGCATCGTGATCGAGGCCGAGATCGACACCGGGGTGGCGGCGCGGCGGCTCATCAAGGACATCGCGGAGGTGTTCGGGCACACCTCGGAGGTCGTGGTGCTCGCGCCGAGCGGGCTGCGCAAGGGTAATCGCTACGTCGTCCGGGTGTTCCGCGACGGGGAGTCCCTGGCCCGCCAGACCGGCCTCATCGACAACAACGGCCGCCCCGTCCGCGGGCTGCCCCGGCACGTGGTCGCGGGGGCGGCCTGCGACGCCGAGTCGGCGTGGCGGGGGGCGTTCCTCGCGCACGGGTCGCTGACCGAGCCGGGCCGGTCGATGTCGCTGGAGGTGACCTGCCCCGGCCCCGAGGCGGCGCTCGCGCTGGTCGGCGCGGCCCGCCGGCTGAAGATCCACGCCAAGGCGCGCGAGGTCCGCGGCGTCGACCGGGTCGTGGTCCGCGACGGCGACGCGATCAGCGCGCTGCTCACCCGGCTCGGCGCGCACGACAGCGTGCTGGCCTGGGAGGAGCGGCGGATGCGCCGCGAGGTGCGGGCCACCGCCAACCGGCTCGCCAACTTCGACGACGCGAACCTGCGGCGCTCGGCGCGGGCCGCGGTCGCGGCGGGCGCGCGGGTGGCCCGCGCACTGGAGATCCTCGGCGACGACGCGCCCGAGCACCTGGTGAACGCCGGGCGGCTGCGGCTGGAGCACAAGCAGGCGTCTCTGGAGGAGCTCGGCCAGCTCGCCGATCCGCCGCTGACCAAGGACGCCATCGCCGGGCGGATCCGGCGGCTGCTCGCGATGGCCGACAAGCGCGCCGGAGACCAGGGCATCCCGGGCACCGAGGCGAACCTCACGGCCGACATGCTGGCCCCCTGATCCACGGCGTCCGCCCGGCCCGCCCTCCCGGGGCGGGCCGGCGCCGTGCCCGCGCGACTCAGGGAAGACGGCGCAGCGTGCCGTCGGCGGCGACCTCGAACCCGAGGCGCCGGCCCGCGAACTCGGCCTCGACGCGCACGCCGCCCCCCGGCGGGAAGACCGTCCGGACCGCGGGGGCCCTGCCGTCGCGCGTCGGCGCGATCAGCGTCAGCGTCCTCACCAGCGTCCCCTGTTCGGGCAGCGCCACCGTCGGCGCCCGCAGGGTCCGGCGCGACGACGGCACCATCCAGCCCTGCGGCGGGCTGAGGCTGCCCTGGACGACCCGGGTGGGCTGCGGCCGCGTGCCCGGCAGCGGGATCCGCAGGAAGTCGACGCGCAGCCCGCCGGCCGTGGCGACGGCGCCCGTGCCGCTCGGGACGGCGGAGAACGTGGCGGGCAGGTGCCAGAGCTGCTCGGCGACGCGGGGCGTGGCGGAGCGGGCCTCGTCCAGCACGACGAGGGCGTCCGGATCGGACGCGGCGAGCACCGACCGGGACCGGGTCGTCCCCTCGAACGCGGTGTCGGCGAAGCGGAAGGTGTCGGCGCCGCGCGCGAACCGGTGCGCGGTGAGGGCCGTCGGGGTCTTCCCGCTGAACCGCGCGCCGGGCACCACGAGGGTGTTGTGCGCCTCGGGCGAGCGCAGCCACGCCTGCCACGGCGGGTCGCTGTAGCCGATGTGCCCGCTCGGCACGAGGATGTCGGAGCCGAGCGCGTGGAAGGTGAGGGCCATGTGGTCGTTCTGGCCGTGCGCGTACCGGCCGGGCCCGAAGCGGGCGGTGTAGGCCATCTCGTCGGCGTAGCGGCGCCCGCCCCGGCCGCCCCATCCGGAGCGGCCCATGAGGTATCCGGCCTCGTAGACGCGCGTGCGGTGCGGGGGCCGCCGGCCCTTCCGCCCGCCGGTGGCGACGTAGCGGATCAGGCCGTCGCCCGGCCGGCTCAGCTCGGAGGCCCTGGCCGCGTACGACTCGCCGATCTGGAGCATGTCGCCGCCGGGGGTGCTCTGGAACGCGATGAACTCGTCCATCAGTTCCCGCCTGCGTTCCAGCTCGGCGGGGACGGACCGTCCGCACGTGCGCATCACGTCGAAGGCCAGCCGCCATCGGGACCGGTTGTAGACGGTGTAGTGGGTCGACTGCTCGTTGTCGGCGCCCTCGGCGTCGATCGCCGGGCGGGCGCCGCCCGGCGGGTCCAGTATCGCCTCCAGCAGCCGCCGGTACCCGGCCTCGGCGAGGTCGGCGCGGCCGATCCCGCAGCCCGCCGTCATGAGGATCATCGACTCGTCGGTGCCGTGGTTCCACGGGCCCGAGTAGTGCTCGGGGCGGGCCAGCCACTCGGCGTGCTGGGCGATGGCCCGGTCGAGCCAGGGCGCGGAGTAGCGGCGGCGCAGGCACACCAGCGTGGCGAGACGGAACTTGGTGCCCTCCGAGACCGCCTCGCGGCGGTCCTTCGAGAACCGCTCCGGGGAGCCGTTGTCCTTCAGCCAGTCCTGGGCGATCCCCGCCGCGGTCTCCAGCGCCGCGCGGTCCCCCGACCGCTCGTGGGCCCTGATCGCGCCGCCCAGCCACTCCAGCGAGTGCAGCCACAGCTGCCACGTGCGGTCGTGGTAGGGGTCGAGGCCCCAGTCCACGTCCGTGCCGGTCGCGACGCGCACGGGGGCGAGGCCCGGTGCCCGGAACCGTCCCGCGCGCACCTCCGCCACGGGGTTCTGCCCTTCCAGCCCGTTGTATCCCAGGCACATCGCCTTGCTCTGGCTCGCGGCGACCACCCGCTCGGGAGGGACGAGCGGAGGCTCGGCGCCACCGGTCGTCCCGCACGCGGCGGCCAGCGCCGGCGACAGCGCCAGTGCCAGGGCGGCGCCCCCCGCCCGGTGGATCCTTCGCCGTGATCGTCTATACACGGGTCAGAGACACACGACGCGTTCCGACGGTTGACGCCACCTGGTGAAGGAGAAGTGAACGCTGGGCGGCGGGAAGGGGGAGTGGGGCGTTCGTTGTCATCTGGTTTCGCGTCCGGGTGTCTTACCGGCGTGATGACTGTCAAGGACATCTCGGCAGGGGGACGGGCGTCGCCCGCCCCGCCGGTGCTGGAGGAGCTGTTCGCCGCGCACTACTCCCGGCTGGTCGGGCTGGCCGGCCTGCTGGGCGCGGACGATCCCGAGGACGTGGCGCAGGAGGCGTTCGCCCGGCTCCACGACCGGGCGGAGACGCTGCGGCGCCCCGAGACCGCCCCGGCCTACCTGCGGGCCACCGTCTGCAACCTGGCCCGCAACCGGCGCCGGCACCTGCGGCTCGCCCGGCTGCGGCAGCCGCCGCCGCCCGAGCACGCCGCCGCGGCCGAACAGCTGGTGGTGGACCGGGAACGGCACCGGGAACTGCTCGGCCACGTCGGACGTGATCACGACGTGGTCGGAGACCATCAGCAGGCCGAAACCGAGCCCCTCGACGGTGCGCCCCCAGTCGCGCAGCCTGC
>NZ_CAACVB010000166.1 GCF_900659635.1 Actinomadura roseirufa
GGTCGCGGGCGCCGGCCGGTTCGGCGTGCCGGACCGCGCCGGCCGGGTCGAGCAGCAGCGCCCAGCCGTCCAGGAGGCGGGCCAGCCGGGTGACCAGCGGGCCCGGCCCCGCCAGCGCGGCGCGGGTCAGCTCCCGCTGGGCCTGGTAGGCGCGGGTCACGTCCTCGTACCACTCGGCGGCCAGCATCCGCGAGACGGCCTTGCCGACGGCGATGAAGGGGGTGGGCCGGGGGACTTCCAGCAGCGCGAGGCCGCGGTCGCGGGCCGCGGCGACCAGCGCGGGCGGGACGGTGTCGTGGATGACGCCGACCCCGACGCCGAGGCCGGCGACGCCCCGGGCGACCAGCCGGTCGACGTATCCGGCGGCGTTGTCCGGGGTGAGCCGCATGCCGGTGGTCAGCACCAGCTCGCCGCCCTCCAGGAACGAGGTCGGGTCCTCCAGCTCGCTGACCGCGACCCACACCACCGGCGCGTCGGGCGGCGGGCCGGTCAGCGGCCGCAGCCTGAGCCGGGGGAGGGCGGCCACGGCGGCCAGGGTGGGCGGCATCGCGATCCTCGCGCGGCTCGGGCGGCTCCTGTGCAGGACGTCCAGATCACGGGACGGATTTCGCCGTCCCGTACGGTTCATCGTAGGCGTTCGGCGGCCTATGTTCGCGCCATGACCAGCCAGGACTTCGCTCCCACCGCGGGCACCGCCGCCCGCCTGCCGCAGGAGCGCCGCGTCGTGACCGAGATCCCGGGGCCGCGGTCCCGGGAACTGCAGCAGCGCCGGATCGCGGCGGTGCCGCCCGGGGTCGGCAGCGTGCTGCCGGTGTACGTGACGGACGCCGACGGCGGCGTGGTCGTCGACGCCGACGGCAACTCGCTCATCGACTTCGGCTCCGGCATCGCGGTGACCAACGTCGGCAACGCCAACCCGCGCGTCGCCGAGCGGGTGGCCCGGCAGGCCGGGCGGTTCACCCACACGTGCTTCATGGTCGCGCCGTACGAGTCGTACGTGGCGGTCTGCGAGCGGCTGAACCGGCTGACCCCGGGCGACCACGAGAAGCGGTCGTTCCTGGTCAACAGCGGCGCGGAGGCGGTGGAGAACGCCGTCAAGATCGCCCGGTACGCGACGGGGCGGCAGGCGGTGGTGGTGTTCGACCACGGCTACCACGGCCGGACCCTGCTGACGATGACGCTGACCGCCAAGAACATGCCGTACAAGCAGGGGTTCGGGCCGTACGCTCCGGAGGTCTACCGGATGCCGATGGCCTACCCGTACCGCTGGCCGACCGGCCCGGCGAACTGCGGGCCGGAGGCGGCGGCGCAGGCGATCGAGCAGATCACCAAGCAGATCGGCGCGTCGAACGTGGCGGCGGTCGTGGTCGAGCCGATCCAGGGCGAGGGCGGGTTCGTCGAGCCCGCGCCCGGGTTCCTGCCCGCGATCGCGGAGTTCTGCCGGGAGAGCGGGGCGCTGTTCGTCGCCGACGAGGTCCAGACGGGCTTCGCGCGGACGGGCGACCTGTTCGCCTGCGAGCACGAGGGGATCGTCCCGGACATCGTCACCACGGCCAAGGGAATCGCGGGCGGGCTGCCGCTGGCGGGCGTGACCGGCCGCGCGGAGATCATGGACAGGGTCCACGGCGGCGGGCTGGGCGGCACCTACGGCGGGAACCCGCTGGCCTGTGAGGCGGCGCTGGCCGTCCTGGAGGAGATCGAGGAGGGCGGGCTCGTCGAGCGGGCCCGCCGGATCGGGGAGATCATGCTGCCCCGGCTGCGCGAGCTGGCCGGGCGGTACCCGGCGATCGGCGACGTGCGCGGCCGCGGCGCGATGATCGCGATCGAGCTGGTGCGGGAGGGCACGAAGGAGCCGGATCCGGAGCTGACCGCCGAGATCGCGCGCCGCTGCCACGCGCGCGGGCTGCTGGTGCTGACGGCCGGAACGTACGGGAACGTGCTGAGGTTCCTGCCGCCGCTCGTCATCCCCGAGCGGCTGCTGCTGGAGGGGCTGGACGTCATCGAGGCGGCGTTCGCTCTCTGACAGCCGTCTGACCTGGGCGTTCGTCCTGCGCCCGTGGGCCGCCGACCTCCTTGCGGAGGCCGGCGGCCTTCGCATGTCCGGATCATGGTGAAGCAGGTCACACTGTTACTCGTTCGTGATTGACCGGTCATCATTTGGCCCCATACGTTCGCAATACGTTTGGGCCCAAATTAAGGAACAGGGGCGTACATGAACCACTCCCCGGACCTGGTGCTGCTGGACGGCGAGGTCCTCACGGCCGACGCGCGGTTCTCGGTGGCGCAGGCGGTGGCCATCACCGGCGGGAAGATCACCGCGGTCGGCTCGACCGAGGAGGTCCGCGCGCTGGCCGGACCGCGCACGCAGGTCGTCGACCTGCGCGGACGCACGGCGCTGCCCGGTATCAACGACTCGCACCTGCACGGCTGCGCGTTCGGCACGAACCGCCCCCCGCTCGCCCTGGACGTGGCGTACCCGGCGGTGCGCTCGATCGCCGACATCACGGCGGCGGTGAAGGAGGCGGCGGCCCGTGTCCCCGAGGGCCGCTGGATCCGCGGGAACGGCTGGGACCCCGGCTACCTGACCGAGTGCCTGGACGGCGGCCGGATGCCCGACCGCGCCGACCTCGACGCGGCCGCCCCGTCCCACCCGGTCTACCTCCAGGACTTCAGCGGGCACCTCACCTGGGCCAACTCGCGGGCGCTGGAGCTGGCGGGCATCACCGCCGACAGCGTGTCGCCCGAGGGCGGCCGCATTCACGTGGACGGGGCCGGCAACCCCACCGGCCTGCTCGCCGAGGGCGCCCAGGACCTCCTGCAGCGTCACCTGCCGCCCTACACCCGCGACCAGATCGAGAGCGCGATCCGCGAGGCCGTCGCGACCCTCCAGCAGGAGGGCATCACCAGCTACACCGAGCCCGGCCTCGGGCCGGGCGGCAAGAGCCTGTTCGCGGGCGCGGCGGGCCAGCTCACCCTGGACGTCTACGGCGACCTCGCCCGCGCCGGCGACCTCGGCGCGCGGGTCAGCGTGCTGCTGCTGCTCACCGGGCTCAGCGGCTCGGCCGCCGACATCGCCGAGGGCCTGGCCAACGCCAAGGTCCCCGAGGACGTCGACCCCCGCATCCTGAACGTCCTCGGCGTGAAGCTGTTCGCCGACGGCATCCCGCCGAACGAGACCGCCTGGATGCGCGAGCAGTACCCCGGCGGCGACTTCGGCTGCCTGTGCGTGCACGGCGCCTCCGACGCGCTGCGCACCCGCGAGCTCAACGAGATGATCAGGCTGGCGCACGTGGCGGGCCACCAGCTCGGCGTGCACGTCACCGGCGACCGCGCCATCGACGCCGTCGTGGACGCCTTCGAGGCGGCGCAGGCCGAGCACCCGCGCGACGACCCCCGGCACTACGTCATCCACGCCGACCTGCTCGGCCCGCAGAGCATGCGCAAGCTCGCCCGGCACGGCTTCGGCGCGAACATGAACCCGGCGATCAAATGGATGATCGTCGACATGCTGGAGGAGCAGCTCGGGCACGACCGGGCCGCCTACCAGTACCCCGTCCGGTCGGCGATCGAGGCCGGCATCCCGGTCACCGCCAGCTCGGACGCCCCTGTCGCCCCGCCCAACTGGCGGCAGGGCGTGGCGGCGATGCTGCTGCGCGAGTCCAAGGCGAGCGGACGGACGTTCGGCCCCGAGGAACGGGTCGGGCTGCCCGAGGCCGTCCGCGCCTACACCGTCAACGCGGCATGGCAGGACTTCGCCGAGGACTGGAAGGGCACCCTCGAAACCGGCAAGGCCGGCGACGTCACCGTCCTGGACGGGACGATCACCGCCCTCGATCCCCACGACCTCCCGGACGTTCCCGTCGCGATGACCGTCTTCGACGGCCGGATCGTCCACAGCACCGAAGGTCTCTGAGATGCGAATCACCCCCATCGTCGCAGCCGCTCTTCTCGTCCTTCCGCTGGCCGCGTGCGCCGACGACGGCTCCGGGTCCGGCTCCGGTCCGATCAACGTCGGGTCGGTGTCGACCCTGAGCGGGCCGGTCACCTTCCCCGAGGCGTCCCAGGCGGCCAAGGCCGTCTTCGACGACGTCAACGCCGCCGGCGGCGTCAACGGCCACAAGATCGCCTACACCGCCGCCGACGACAAGGGCGACCCGGCCAGCGCCGCGCTCGCCGCCCGCGACGTCATCCAGAACAAGAAGGCGGTGGCGCTGGCCGGCGGCGCCAGCCTGGTCGACTGCCAGGTCAACGGGCCGCTGTACGACCGGAACAAGATCACCGACGTCCGCGGCGTCGGCGTGGACCCCGGCTGCTTCACCTCGCCGAACATCTCCCCGGTCAACACCGGCCCGTTCTTCGGGTCCACCGTGACGCTCTACTACGCCTCCGAGACGCTGAAGATCAGCAAGATCTGCGCGTTCTTCACGATCATCGGCAGCACCGCCAACGCCTACCGGGAGGGCGTCGAGCGCTGGTCCAAGATCACCGGTAAGAAGCTGCTGATCAACGACCTGAGCCTGTCGGCGGCCACGACCGACTACACCCCCTACGTCCTGCGGGCGCGCGGTGCGGGCTGCCAGGCGGTGCTGTTCAACGGCGTCGAGCCGATGTCCATCGGCTGGGTCAAGGCCGCGCAGGCGCAGAAGATCAACAACATCAAGTGGCTCTTCCTGGCCTCCACCTACACCGCCGAGGCGTCCAAGGCGCTGGGCCCCGCGGGCAAGAACGTCGTCGCGCTGTCGGAGTTCGAGCCGTACACCGACACCGCGTCCCAGGCCAACAAGGACTGGCGGGCGACGATGACCAAGCACAACGTGCCGCTCACCGCCTTCGCCCAGGGCGGCTACCTCGCCGCCCAGCACCTGGTCACGGTGCTGAAGGGGATCAAGGGCGACATCACCCGCGAGGCCGTCACCAAGGCCATGAAGGACCTCAAGCCGCTGGAGTCGGGCATGACCGGGCTGCCGTTCGCCTTCGGGTCCGGCAAGTCCCACGCCTCCAACCTCGCCGCCAAGTTCGTCCAGCCGGACGCGAAGGGCGGCTGGACCGTGCTCACCCCCGACTGGGTCAAGCTGCCCAATGCTTGAGGGAGCGATCGCCGGCCTCGCCGGCGGCGGCGCCTACGCCGCGTTCGGCCTCTGCCTCACGCTGATGTTCCGGCTGGTCAGGGTCGTCAACTTCGCACAGGTCGCGATCGGCGTGATCGGCCTCTACACGATGGCGATCACCTCCGAGCACGGCTGGCCCTACGGGCCGGCCGCGCTCGCCGGCCTCCTGGCCGCCACGCTGGTCGCCGCCGCGCTCGGCTGGGTGATGGGCACGTGGTTCGGGGAGGCCGGCGCCGACCAGCGCTCGGCCATCTCCATCGCGTTCCTCGTCGGCCTGCTCGCCGTCTCGTTCCTGGCCTTCGGCACCGACCCGCGCCGCATGCCGGGCAAGTTCGGCGGCTCGCTGTTCACCGTGGACGGCATCACGGTCACCAAGGCGTCGGCGGTGTGCGTCGCGGGGTCGATCCTGGTCGCGGCGGGCGCCTGGCTCGTCCTCACCCGGACCGTCCTCGGCCTGCGGCTGCGCGCGCTGTCGGAGCGGCCGACGACCGCCGAGCTGCACGCCATCCCCTCCCGCCGCCTCGGCGTCGGGATGTGGGCGGTCACCGGGCTGCTCGCCGCCGCCGTCCTGCTCGTCGTCGCGCCGCAGCAGACCAGCGACCAGACGTCGCTGTCGCTGATGGTCATCCCGGCGGGCGCCGCCGCGCTCGTCGGCGGCTTCCGCAGCCTCGGCCGGACGGTCGCGGGCGGCCTCGGGCTCGGCGCGCTGCAGGGCGCGCTCGCCCACGTCACCGAGCTGCAGCAGTACCGCGACACGGTGCCGTTCGTGGCGATCCTCGCCATCCTGATCTGGTCCCAGCGCAAGGAGGTGTGGGATGCGGCACGCTGAGGCGGAGCCCGCGAAGCCGCCGGGGGACGCCGCGCCGAGCGGGCCGGCCGGTCCCGGCCGCTCCCGCCGGCGGGCGCTGACCGGCCTGCTCGCGCAGCCGGCCGGCGCGCTGCTGGTCGTCATCGTCGCGGCGATCACCGTCCCGCAGTACTGGCTGTTCCTCGCGACGTCGGTGCTGGTGTCGGCGGTCGCGCTGCTCGGCCTCGGCATCGTCGGCCGGGCCGGCATGAACTCGCTGTGCCAGCTGTCGTTCGCCGCGGTCGGCGCCTGGACGGTCGCCCAGCTCAACGTGTGGGAGACCCCCGGCGGGCTGATCGCCTGGACGCTCGCCGGCGGCCTGGCCGCGATGCCGTTCGGCGTGCTGATCGGGCTGCCGGCGCTGCGGCTGCGCGGTGTGCACCTCGCCGTCGTCACGCTCGGGTTCGCCGCCGCCGCCGACGTCGTGATCTCCGCGGTGAACTTCCCCGGCGTCGACTCCTACCAGCAGGTCCTGCGGCCCGGGTTCATCGCCACCGACCGGCAGTACTTCGTGTACGCGGGCCTGGTGTTCGTCGTGGCCGCGGTCGGGGTCCAGTGGCTCGGGGGCACCCGGACGGGCGCCGCGTGGCGCGCCGTCCGGTTCTCCGAGCGGGCCACCGCCGCCTCCGGGACGGGCGTCGCCGGCGCCAAGCTGTCGGCGTTCGCGCTCAGCGCCTTCGCCGCGGGCCTGTCCGGCGGGCTGCTCGCCGGTCAGGTCGGCATGATCACGGCGCAGAACTTCGGGACGATCAGCTCGCTGGCCCTGTTCGTCGTCGCCGTGATGGCGGGCGGGGAGTACGTCGGCGGGGCGCTGCTGGGCGGCGTCATGATCATGTTCGTGCCGGAGCTGTTCCGCCGCGCCGGGATCAACCAGGACTGGGCGAACGTGCTGTTCGGCGTCGGCGCCGTGCACGCGCTGTCGCAGGGCAGCAGCGTCAGCGAGGGCGTGGCCCGCCGGCTGCGCGCCCGCCGGCCCGCCGCGGTCCCCGCGCCGCGGGCGCCGGTGGACGGCGGGACCCCGCCGCTCGGGACCGAGCCGCTTCTGGAGGTCAAGGGCCTGAGCGTCCGGTTCGGGCAGGTGGTCGCGCTCCAGGACGTGGACCTCGTCGTCCCGGAGGGCACCGTCATGGGCCTCATCGGCCCGAACGGCGCGGGCAAGTCGACCCTGACCGACGCGCTGTCGGGGTTCCTGCCGTCGGCCACCGGGTCGGTGACCCTCGCCGGCCGTCCCCTCGGCGGCCTGCCCGTGCACCGCCGCGCCGCGGCCGGGCTGCGCCGCACGTTCCAGCAGGACCGCGTCCCGACCGGCCTCACCGTCGGCGCCTACCTGCGGTTCGCGGCCCATCGCGCCGTCCCCGCCGGCGAGCTGGCGGAGGTCCGCGCGTTCCTCGGCTGCCCTCCGCCGGACGCGCACGTCGCCGACCTCGACGTCGGCAGCCGCCGCCTCCTGGAGGTGGCCGCCGCGCTGCTCGCCCGGCCGAAGCTGATCATCCTGGACGAGCCGGCCGCCGGGCTCGCGCACGCCGAGTCCCTCGCGCTCGCCGACCGGCTCGTGGAGGTCCCGGCCCGCTACGGTGCGTCGGTCCTGCTGATCGAGCACGACCTCGACATGGTGCGGCGGGCCTGCGCGCGCGTCGTCGTCCTCGACTTCGGCCAGGTCATCGCCGCGGGCCCGCCCGCCGAGGTGCTGGCCCGGCCCGAGGTCGCCCGCGCCTACCTGGGAGACGAGGTGGCCCTCACATGACGACCGTGACGGATCTGACGCTGGCGGACGTGGCGGTCGCGCGGGGCGGCGCCCCGATCGTCCGCGACGTGTCGCTGACCGTCCCCGCCGGGGAGGTCACAGTCCTGCTCGGCCCGAACGGCGCGGGGAAGACCACGCTGCTGGAGGCGATCGCCGGGGTCCTGCCGATCACGTCGGGACGGCTGACCGGGGGCGGCGCCGACCTCGCCGGCCTCGACCGGGTGGCGCGGGCCAGGCGCGGTCTCGCGCTCGTGGAGCAGGGCCGCACCGTTTTCACGTCCCTGACGGTCGCGGAGAACCTGCGGGTGGTCCGCCGCGGCGCCGCGGCCGTGGACCGCGCCCTGGAGCTGTTCCCCGAGCTGGACAAGCGGATGGACGTCCAGGCCGGGCTGCTGTCGGGCGGCGAGCAGCAGATGGTCGTGCTCGCGCGGGCCCTGGCGATGGGGCCGTCGGTGCTGCTGATCGACGAGATGTCGCTCGGTCTCGCGCCGGTGATCGTGCGGCGGCTGCTGCCCGCCGTCCGGTCCCTCGCCGACGACGGCGTCGCGGTCCTGCTGGTCGAGCAGTTCGCGACGCTCGCGCTGGGCATCGCCGACACCGCGCACGTCCTGGCGGGCGGCCGGCTCACCCACTCGGGTCCGGCGGCGCCGCTCCGCAAGTCCCCCGAACTGCTGCACTCCGCCTATCTCGGCGAGGCGGCGGCGAGCTGACCACCGTTCACCCCAGCGAAGGAGAAGGCATGGGACGCGTGCTGATCGTCACCGGCGGCGGCAGCGGGATCGGGGCGGCGGTCGCCGCCGGCGCCGCCGCCCGCGGCGACCGGGTGGTGATCTGCGGGCGCCGCAAGGAGGCCCTCGACCGGGTCGCCGCCGCGACCGGCGCCGAGGCCAGGGTCGCCGACGTGTCCTCCCCGGACGCGGTCGCCGCCCTCGTGGACGACGTCGTGGCGGCCCACGGACGGCTGGACGGCGTGGTCGCCAACGCCGGAACACTGCGCAACGGCGGCGTCCTCGACCTGTCGGACGAGGACTGGGACATCACCCTGAGGACGAACCTGACCTCGGTGTTCCTGCTGGCCAGGGCCGCGCTGCCGCACCTGATCGAGACGCGCGGGTCGCTGGTGTCGGTGTCGTCGGTCGCCGCGCTGCGCACCCCGCTCGGCGTGGCCGCCTACGCCACGTCCAAGGCGGGGCTCACCATGCTCACGCAGACGATCGCGGCCGACTACGGGCCGCGCGGCGTCCGCGCGAACGTGGTGTGCCCCGGGTGGATCCGCACGGAGATGTCGGACGAGGAGATGCGCGAGTTCGGCGAGCCGCACGGCCTCGGCCGGGAGGAGGCGTACGAGGAGGTCACCCGGCTCGTCCCGCAGCGCCGGCCGGGCACCCCGGAGGAGGCCGCCGCGGCCGTCCTGTGGCTGCTCGGCCCGGAGTCGTCCTACGTGAACGGCGCGGTCCTGTCGGTGGACGGCGGCACCGCCCTGCTCGACCCCGGCACCGTCGCGTTCGACTTCGAGGTCAGGCCGCGGTGACCCGGCCGGGGATCAGGTGAGCGCGCCCTCCTGCGGCGCGGCGGCCTTGAGGTCGTACAGGCCGGCGACGATGTCGTAGGAGCGCAGGCGGTCGGCGTGGTCGTACACCATCGTGGTGATCATGACCTCGTCGACCGCCGTCCGGGCGATGAGGTCGTCCATCTGCCGCCGCACGCTCTCCGGCCCGCCGACGACCTGCTCCGCCGCCCGCGACTGGATGATCTCGCGCTCCACCGGCGTGTAGGGGTAGGCGTCGGTCTCCTCCGGGGTGGGCAGCAACCCCGGCCGCCCCTGCCGCAGCCGCAGGAAGGCCAGCGACTGCGGCCGGGCCATCTCGGCGGCCCGCTCGTCGGTGTCCGCCGCCGTCACCGACACCCCGATCATCGAGTACGGCTCGGCCAGGTGCTCGGACGGGCGGAACGAGTCCCGGTACAGCGCCAGCGCGGGCTCGGTGTTCTGCGAGCTGAAATGGTGCGCGAACGCGAACGGCAGGCCGAGCAGCCCCGCCAGCCGCGCGCTGTAGCCGCTGCTGCCGAGCAGCCAGACCGGCGGCCCGTTGCCCGCGGCGGGCGTCACCGTGCCGCCGTCGTCGAAGTAGCCGCGCAGTTCGACGACCTGCTCCGGGAAGTCGTCCACCGACAACGCGTCCGGGGACCTGCGCAGAGCGCGCGCGGTCGCCTGATCGGTTCCGGGGGCGCGGCCCAGGCCGAGATCGATCCGCCCGGGGTACAGCGCCTCCAGGGTCCCGAACTGCTCGGCGACCACCATCGGCGCGTGGTTCGGCAGCATGATCCCGCCCGACCCGATCCGCATCGCCGACGTCACGGCGGCGACCTGGCCGATCAGCACGGCGGTCGCCGAGCTCGCGATCCCGGGCATCGCGTGGTGCTCGGCGAGCCAGTACCGGTGGAAGCCGAGCCGTTCGGCGTGCCGGGCCAGGTCGAGCGTGTTGCGCAGCGCCTGACCCGACGTCGAGCCGGAGACGACGGGGGACAGGTCGAGGACGGAGAACCGGAGCGTCATGCCCATTGCCAACCCGCCCGGTCCCCGTCCTCTTCCCGCGGGGCCCCGCCGCGTCAGCCGCCGTCAGTCATCGTCGTCGTCCTCGCGGGGCGCCGGGGCGCCGGGAAGGAGGTGCCGCGGCTCGGGCATCCGCGCGTCCCGGCCGCGGACGCTGCGCCAGATCGCCTCGTTGAACGTCCGCTCGTCGATCTGGTCCTCCCTGCCCAGCTGCTGCCGCGCCGAGATCGCCGCCATCGCCGCGTTCGCCGCGTTGGTCTCCGTCCGCGGCCACGACGGCGTGATCGCCCGGTACGGGCGGCGGTCGGGCCGGGACGTGAACGCCGCGGTCATCGGCGTCGCGTACGCGTCGAACTGGGTGAGCGGCCCCACCCCGCTGATCAGCTCCATCGTCCGCACCATCGAGACCGTGCTGTAGAACGTCGAGTCGACCTTGCCCGTCCGCGTGTACGGGCTGACCACCAGCGCGATCGTCCGATGCGCGTCGACGTGGTCGGGGCCGTTCTGCGCGTCGTCCTCGGTGATGAAGATCGCGGTGTCCTTCCAGAACCGGGACGCGCTGACCGCCTCCACCAGCAGGCCGAGCGCGTAGTCGTTGTCGGCGACGTAGGCGCGCGGCGTCGGCGAGCCGGGCCTGGTGCCCGCGGTGTGGTCGTTCGGCAGCCGGACGAACTCCACCGGCGGCAGCTTCCCGCTCGCCTCGTAGCGGCGGAAGTCGGTCAGCCACTCGGTCACCCGCGGCGTCCCGCACGTCGTGGACATCGGGGCGAACGAGCCGGGGCTGTCCGGGCAGGCGAGGTCGTAGCCGTGGAAGGCCGGGTCGGTGGCCGCCGCCAGCACCGGGTCGTCGGCGGACGCGCGTCCCCGCGCGTCATGGTTCACGTAGAAGCCGTAGTTGCGGAACGGGACGCCGGCCTTGGCGAGACGCTGCCAGATGTAGGCGTTCTTCACATCGCGGTTCGGCGCGATCTCGGGGCTGCCGTTCTCGGACGGGTAGGGGGCGTCGCGGCCCGAGTAGTTCGCGGGCCACACCTGCTCGGAGTAGGGGTTGGAGTTGCCGCCGACCACCCAGTTCCAGCCCTGGGCGCTCACCTCCGCGTCGGCGTAGAAGTTGTCGAAGGTGACGAACCGCCGCGACAGCTCCCGCGCGTTCGGCGCCGTGTCGTCCCCGAACAGGTTGACGCCCGGGTCGCCGTCGCCCTTGCCGAGGCTGCCGAGCTCCTGGTCGTAGGTGCGGTTCTCGCGCACGACGTAGATGACGTGCTTGATGGGGGTCTTCCCGCCGGGGTGCAGCGGGACGACGCTGCCACCGTCCCCGCGCCCGCCGCGCACGCGGTCCCGCTCGTCGAACCCGTTGTCGCGCACGACCTGCCGGGACCAGGCGGCCAGCCGCCGCCGGTCGGACGGGTGGTCGATCAGCGACAGCGTCCCCTTGATCATCGACCCGATGTACCGGTCGGGCGTGCCGCCGCCGTAGGGGTCGGGGTGTCCCGGGCCGTCGTTGCGTCCGGCGCCGAGCCCCTTGGCGTTGGTGACCAGCAGCCGGTCGCCGGCCAGCTCCACCGACGTGGGGTACCAGCCCGTCGGGATCATCCCGATGACCTTGCCGCGGCGCAGGTCCACGACGGCGACGTCGTTGTTGCCGGAGTTCGCCACGTACAGCAGCCGCCCGTCCCCGGACGGCGTGGACGCGACCGGGTTGCTGCCGACGGGAGCGCCCCGGTACGGCCGCAGGTCGATCTTCTGGACGGCCCGTGCCGCGGCGGTGTCGAGGACGTCGACCTCGTCGCCGTCGCCCGCGGTGACGAACGCGCGGGACCCGTCCGGGCTGAGCGAGATCCGGCCCGGGTGCGTCCCGGTGGGAACGGTCCCGGTGACCTTGGGGGCGCCGGTGACGTCGACGACGCTGACCGAGGCGCCGCCCTGGTTCGCGACGTAGGCGGTCCTGCCGTCGCGGCCGAGCGTCACGCCGTACGGCCGGTGCCCGGCCGCCGTCGTCAGCGCCCGCCCGGAGGCCAGGTCCACCACCGACACCGCGTCCGCCTGCTGGTCGGCGACCACCAGCCGCCTCCCGTCCGGCGTGACGGCGAGCCCCGCCGGGAACATGGAGACCTTCTCGCCATCGGGGTTCTTCTCCGGCAGCGCGAGGGACGCGGTCTCCTTGAGCGTCCCGCCCTCGGCGTCGTACACGCGGATCTTGTTGTTGCCGCCCGCGCTCGCGTAGGCGCGCCGGCCGTCCGGGCTCCACGCCACGCCCGCGTAGAGGGCCTGCGGCGCCTTGTACTCCAGCGTCTGCACGACCTTCCCGGCGGTGACGTCGACCAGCTGGAGCGACTGCACGCCCTGCCCGTCGTTGCCGACGAGCAGCCGTGAGCCGTCCGGGCTGAGCGCGGATGCCAGCGGCAGCAACCCCAGCGTCACCTGCGCGCCCGCCGGTGTCACCCGATGGCCCACCGGCGTGATCCCGGTGCCGTCGCCCTGCGGGCCCGCGTGCCGGGGGGTGCCCGCGTAGGCGGCCCCGCCGCTCAGCAAGGCCAGCCCGGTCACGGCCGCGACGACGTGTCTCGATCGCAGTCTCATGACAGCCTCCTGCGCGCCGCCGCCCCACCCCTGGGGGAGGGGGTGGCGGTGGGCGACGGCCGCCCCGGACGTTAGGCAGCGCGCCCTGCGGCCGCGTGAGCGCGAGATGAAGCGTGGGGGAACTCAGCTCCCGGACGCCTTGATCGCGAACACGGCGGCGACGATGGACCCGGTGAGGGCGAGCGGGAGCACCGTCACGCTGAGCCAGGACCAGACCACCAGCCGCCGGGCGCGGCCAGGGTCGCCGGCCGCGAAGCGCTCCTCGGCCCGGGTGTACAGCAGGGCGGCGACCACCGCCATCGGCGGGCAGAGCAGGGTGGTCAGCAGGCCGAGGACGAACGCGGCGATCTGGCCCGGCAGGGTGTAGGAGCCGTCGGCGCCGATGCCGGGGCCGGGACGTGCGGGGCGTACGGGGACGGGGCGTGCGGGAGCGAACTCGTTCATGGGACGCACCGATCGCTAGAAAGTGACCGAGATCATACGACCGGGCACTCCCGGTATGCGAGAGCCTTGGAGGCTTCATTTCCGGTACCCCCCGCACCGGTTCACTGATCATGGTGAAGCGGGCGAAACGGTGCGGCGGCGGGTCCCGATGACATGCACGGAAGCACCTGCCGGAGCCCAAGGAGGAGCAACGACGTGACCAACGAGTCGCCGGTCGGCACCGAGTACGCCCGCACCCGCGACATCGTCGCCGCGTCGGCCGTGCTCCTGCTGCTCACGGCCGTGCTGGTGACGGTCCTCGTGCAGGCGTGGCCGCCCGCGCCCGGCACCGGCCCCGACGGGCGCGTCCAGCCCCCGGCCGCCGCGGTGGCGGTGCATCTGCCGGGCTGGTCGCCGCGGCTGACGCGGGAGGCGAGCCTGTTCACCATCGTGCTCGCCGCGGGGGCGCTCGGCTCGGTGGTGCACGCGCTGCGCTCGCTGTACTGGTACGTCGGGAACCGGTCGCTGCGCCGCAGCTGGCTGATGATGTACCTGTTCCTGCCGTTCGTCGGCGCGCTGCTCGGGCTGATCGTCTACCTCGTGCTGCGCGGCGGCCTGACCTCGCCCGCGGGCGGCTCGTCCGACATCAACCCCTACGGCATCACGGCCATCGCGGCGCTGGTCGGGCTGTTCTCCCGGGAGACCGCCGAGAAGCTGCGCACCGTGTTCGCCACGCTGCTCGCCCCCGCCCAGCCGGGCCGCGACCAGGCGCTGGCCGCGCGGATCACCGCGGTCGACCCGTCGTCCGGCGCGCCCGGGACGGCGGTCACCGTGCACGGCACCGGGCTGGGCTCGGCGACCGGCGTCCGCTTCGGCGGCGCCGAGGCGCCGGTCACCGACGTGACCGACACGCGGCTGCGCACCACCGTGCCGCCGGGCGCCGTCTCCGGCCATCCGGTGGTCACCACCCCGGGCGGCCCGGCGACCGGCCCGGCGCCGTTCACCGTCGGCTGACCTCCGCGGCGGTGCGGCCCGCGTCCTTGGCGGCGGGCCAGTGCTCCAGCCACACGTCGTAGGCGGCGCCGGGCAGCACCCGCGGCAGCTCCGCGGTCGCGAGCCGGCCGAGCTCGTCGCCCGCGCTGGCCCCGCCGAACTGGAGCTCGGTGGCGTACGCGCCGCGGTCCAGGCTCGCCGGGCCCGCGACGAGGCAGGTGTGCCGGGTGCCCGGCAGCTCCTCGTCGGGGATCGCGGCGCCGACCGCCAGGCTGTTGGACACCACCACCCAGCTGCCGAGCCCGGCGACCTGCCGCTCGGCGCCCTGCTGCTCCCAGCGGTGCTCCAGGACGGGCTTGGAGAAGATCGGGACGAGCAGGTGCGAGATCCCGCACGCCTTCAGCTCCCGCTCCCAGCCGATCGAGCGGCCGAGGTCCTCGCAGATCAGCACCGCGAGCCGGCCGAGGGAGGAGTCCAGCACCCGGACCCGGGTGCCGAGCGCCGCGTACTCCTCGGCGGTGCCGGACTCCGGCGCGCCGGGCAGCCGCCACAGCCGCATCTGCGCGGCGTCCAGCGTGAAGCCCGACAGCTTGTCCTGGACGAGCAGCTCCTGCCCCGTCCAGCGGTCGATCAGGACGGCGCGGTTCGGCGGCGGGTCGCCGCCGCCGAGGGGGCCGGTGCCGGCCAGCAGGAACCGCAGCGGGTGCTGCTCGCGGTCGCGTCCGGCGGTGTCGAACGCGACCTCCTTCCAGTGCTCCAGCAGCCCGTCCGACAGCGACGACTCGGGCATCACCGCGAGCCGCGCCCCCGCCTCGTCCAGCCGCCGGATGATCGCCTTGATGCGGGTGCGGACGCCGGCCGAGTCCATCGGGCGCAGCCGGTAGACGGTCATGCCGGCGCGCTCCTCGAAGTCGATCTCGATGTCGTCGAACGTCTCCAGCACCGGCGCGCACCCGACCGCGACGGGCTCGCCCGGCGTGAAGCGCGGGTCGTTGACCGCGGGCAGGACGCTGTGCTCGATCAGGTCCCACTCGGCCTGCGGGACGCGGTGCACGCCGAAGAACTCCGCCTTGCCCCGGCGGCCCCGCGGCCGGCCCGGGAACGCGCAGCGCGGCAGCAGCGCGCCCGGCGTGCCGGGGCCGTTCAGCCGGCCCTCGGTCAGGTAGTTCACCAGCGTGCCCGTCAGCGCGGGGGCGTCGAAGTACGGCGAGTACGGGTTGGCGTGCGCGAGCGCGATGTCCAGGCCCAGCAGCAGCGTGAACCGGCCGAGGTCGCCCTGCTCGGCGATGATCCGCTCGACCTCGGCGGGATCGAGCGCGCCCGCGCCGAGGACGGTCTCGCCGATCTCGCCGGCGCGCCGCCGGACCTCGGGATCGTCGTACCACCGTGAGGCCGTCCAGCCCTGGAAGACGCGGTCGGGCACGTCGTCGTACAACCGGACGAAGAGATCAGCTGGGCCGGCCGGATGGCCGTATGCCGCCAACTGATCCGTCATGGGCGCCCCCGGGGGATTGACTTTGAAGGTGACGGGTGGTCGACCGATGTTAACTCGCCTGCGACCTCCGTTTCAGTGGCATCTGGTACAGAACCCCGCCGATCCTCACTTGACATTCACTTGGCACCGGCGCACCCTGGACATGTCCGGCCTTCCCTCTCCGATCCAGGAGCAGCCGTGAAGACAGAAACCCAGCCGTCCGGGCACGACCGCAGGACCGAGGTCCGGCGGCTCCTCGACTCGATGGAGCACGCGAAGGTCATCAGCGACGGCCACTTCAGCGCGCTCGGCATGCTGATCACCGATGCCTCGCTCAGCGCCGACGAGCCGGCGCTCGTCGAATGCCAGGACGGCCTGCAGTGGCTGCACCGCCACTACCTCGACGCCGACGCCCTCGACGGCCCGCAGCGCGAGCAGCGCGGCCGCATCCTCGGGCTCATCGACGTCGTCCACTGGGCGCTGCGGCGGCTGCCGTCCGGCCTGCAGCTGGCCCTCCAGCCCGACGGCCACGCCGCCCGCTTCCTCCAGGCCGTCTGCCGCAGGCAGGGCCTGTCCAACCAGCAGCTCGCCGCCGAGCTCGGCACCGACGAGACCGAGATCAGCCGGGTGGGACGCAGGCTCCTGTCGGCGGGCGTGGTCTGGCGGCGCAAGGAATGGCGGCACAACGCGTGGGACATCACCCCGCGTGGCCGCCAGTACCTGGAGACCGCGGGTCTCCTCCCCGACGACCGGCCCGAGAGCACCGCGCCCCGGCCCGCGCCCCGCACCGCCGAGGCCCCGCCGCTCCGTTCCCCCGACCCCGAACCCCCCACCCCCCGCCCCGAGCCCCACCGGCGACAGTATTGATCCACGACCCGGGCGGGCACCGATCTCGGCCCGCACGCGAACGCGTCACCGGCCCCCTTGAGGCGATGCCATGGGCAAGCCTCAAGGGGGCTTCGATCAGCGGGTCTCCAGGAGGTCGATCAGGCGGGCCAGGCCGTCGGAGGCGTGACCCCGGGCCACGGCGCGGTCCAGGAGGTCGCGCATCGGGAGCAGCGGGGACGGGTCGACGCCCAGCTCGCGGCTCAGCTCGATCAGCTCGGGGAAGGCGACCTGGCTGGTGGCCACGGTCGACACCGTCGTGGCGAACTCGCCCGCGTCGACCATCCGCGCCGCCTCGGTGAACGTGCCCGTCATCGCGTTGACCCACGCGGTGGCCATCGGCGCGAACTCCGCGGCCTCGACGCCCTCCGCGCGGACGAGCGCGGTGGCGTGGTAGAAGCCGGCGAACATCCCGAACATGGCGTCCAGCAGGGCCATGTCGAACAGCGGCGCGCGGCCCGGGTCGCCGCCCAGGTGGCGGGGGGTGCCGAGCACCGCGAGCAGGTCCCGGTGCGTCTCGAACGCGTCCTCGTCGCCGCTGTAGAGGATCAGCGCCTCCGGCCGGCCGATCATCGGCGGTACGGCCATGATGCCGCCGTCGACGTAGCGGGCGCCGTGCCCCGTCACGTACCCGGCGAGCGCGCGGGCCTGGGCGGGCGTGCCGTTGGTGAGCTGCACGACCGTCCGCCCGGCCAGCGCCTCGGCCGGCAGGACGCCCTCCGCGTCCGCGTAGACGGACAGGCACACGATCACCAGCGGGCTCGCGGCGACGGCCTCGGCGGGGGTCGCCGCGGCCACGGCGCCCTGCGCGACGAGCGGGGCGGCCTTGGCGGCCGTCCGGTTCCACACGGTCGTCGGATGCCCGGCGTTCAGCAGCGCCCCGGCCAGCGCCGAGCCCATGAGCCCCAGCCCGAGGACGGTCACGGGCGTCTTGCCGATGGTGTCATCGATCACGGTGAATCCTCCTTGTCGGTACGGACGAAGCGTGCGGCGGGCGGCTTCGGGAACCCTTCGGGCGGCGCTACGGTGGCGGTATGCGCTTCGGGGTCCTCGGTCCGGTGGAGGTGCGGACGGAGGACGGCACGCCGGTGAAGGTCGCCGACCGCAAGGTCCGGGCGCTGCTGGCGAACCTGCTCGCCCACGCCGGGCGCGTCGTCCCGGCGGACCGGCTCGTCGACGACCTGTGGGGCGCCGCGCTGCCGGCGAACCCCGCGGCGACCCTCCAGGCGCGGGTGTCGCAGCTGCGGCGGGCCCTGGCGGACGCCGAGCCGGGCGGCCGCGCGCTGGTGGAGTCCC
>NZ_CAACVB010000167.1 GCF_900659635.1 Actinomadura roseirufa
CCCGTCCGCCGCGAGCCCGGCGCCGAGCCCGGCGGCGGCGACCAGCGCCCCCGCGCGCAGCACCCGCACCGGCCCGAGCCGGGCCACGATCCGGTCCCCGAAGAGCCGGGCGCCCGTCATCGCGACCGCGCACCCCGCGTAGCCGAGCCCGGCCACGCCAGGTCCCGTCCCGAGGTCCTCGCGCAGGTAGATCGCGCTCCAGTCCGCCATCGCCCCCTCGCCGACGAACGAGCACAGCCCGATGACCCCCAGCAGGACCAGCGGCCAGCGCCCGGCCGGGCGTCCGGCGCCGTCCACGCCGGGCCCGGAGCCCATGACGGCCGCTCCTGCGGCGGCCGGCTCCGGCACGACGTCGATGGAACGATCCAGCAGATCCCGGCAGCCGACCGCCACCAGCGTCACCAGCACCGCCGCGGCCACCGTCAGGTGCAGCGCGACCGGGAGATGCGCGTGCGCGGCGGCGGACCCGGCCAGCGCGGCGAGCAGGTTGCCGACGCTGTACGCGCCGTGCATGCCCGACATCAGCGGGCGGCCGTAGCCGCGCTCGACGGCCACGCCCTGGGCGTTCATGCTCACGTCCATCAGCCCGATCCCGGCGCCCAGCAGCGCCAGCGCGCACACGAGCGAGCCCAGGTTCCAGGCCAGGCCGAGCGGGACGAGCGACAGCGCGGCGCCGACGCCCGCCGCCAGGGTGACGGCGCGGCTCCCCCACCGGCCGACGGCCCGGCCCGCGAACCGCACGGCGACCATGACGCCCACGGGCGCGCCGAGCATGGCGAGGCCCATGGCGCCCGCGCTCAGCCCGAGGTGCTCCTTGATCTGCGGGATCCGCGCCACCCACGCGGCGCAGACCATGCCGTGCGCCGTGAACACCACCGTCACCGCGACCCGCGCGCGGCGCAGCCGCACGGCCGTCTCCATCGCCATCCGGCCGACTGTACGGCGCCCGCCCCGGCGACCGCCAGCGGCGTTTCGCTGGCTGAAAAAGCCCAGGTGAGCCGGGCGGTCCGGTCAGGCCAGGGCGGACAGCGGGACCTGCGGATCGGCCAGCCGGGCGGTGTCCACCGGGCGGCCGGCGCGGATCAGGGCCTGGACGTCGTCGGTGACGTCCCACACGTTGACGTTCATGCCCGCGACGACGCGGCCCCCCGACAGCCAGAACGCGATGAACTCCCGGCCTTCGACGTCGCCCCGGTGGACGACCTCGTCGTACTCGCCGGGCGCCGCCACGCCCGCCATCTCCATGCCGAGGTCGTACTGGTCGCTGAAGAAGTACGGCACCTGGTCGTAGACGACCTCCCGGCCGAGCATGGCGCGCGCCGCGGCCGGGCCGCCGGTCAGCGCGTTCGCCCAGTGCTCCACCCGGATCCGGCGGCCGAGCAGCGGGTTGTAGGCGTTTGCCACGTCGCCCGCGGCGTGGACGGCCGGATCGGAGGTGCGCAGCGACTGGTCGACGAGGATCCCGTCGGAGACCTCCAGCCCGGCCTCCTCCGCCAGCCGCGTGTTCGGCCGGACGCCGATGCCGACGATCACCACGTCCGCGGGCACCTCGGCGCCGCCGGAGGTGACCACCGCCGACACCTGGCCGGCGCCCCAGAATCCGGCCACGCCCTGGTCGAGACGCAGGTCGACGCCGTGCTCGCGGTGCAGCGCGGCGAACACGCCGCCGATCTCGGGCCCGACGGCGGCGTGCAGCGGGGCGGGCTCCGGCTCGATGACCGTGACCTCGTTGCCGTACTCGCGGGCGGCGGCGGCGGTCTCCAGCCCGATCCAGCCCGCCCCGGCGACGACGACCCGGCGGCCGCCGGGCGCCAGCGCCTGCCTGAGCGCCGCGGAGTCGGCCATCGTCCGCAGGTAGTGGATGCCCTGGAGCTTGGCGCCCGGGACGTCGAGCCGGCGCGGGGACGCCCCGGTCGCCAGCAGCAGCTTCGTGTAGGGCACCCGCTCCCCGGTCGACAGGCGGACCTGCCGCTCCGCCCGGTCGACCGCCTCCGCCGTGACCCCGAGGCGCAGTTCCACATCGTGCTTGTCGTACCAGTCGGCCTCGTGGACGTGGGCCTTGTCGCGCTCCTCCTTGCCCAGGAGGAAGCCCTTGGACAGCGGCGGCCGCTCGTACGGCCGCTCGATCTCCTCGCCGACCAGCACGACCCTGCCCGTGAAGCCCTCCTCCCGGAGCGTCTCCGCGGCCTTGGCGCCGGCCAGGCCGGCGCCGACGATGACGAACGTCTCCTCGGGCATGGCGACCTCCTGTAGATGGCTTCTAGCTATCCCTACAGCGGCGCCAGGTGATGAGACAAGGGCCGCCGTCCGGCGCGTCGGGCCAGGTTGGCGTCACCAGGGCGGCCCGCCGGGCGCGGCCGGGACCCGCGTCCGGCGAGGTCGGGGCGGCCGGGCGCGGCGGGGCTCAGCGGGCTCGGTCGCCCAGCATCCGGTGCCGCGCGATCGCGGACAGGTCGGTGAGCGAGGCGATCTGGTCGACCACGGCGCGCAGCCGGGCCGCGTCGTCCCCGGCCTCGACGTAGGCGGCGCGGAACCCCGGGTCGAGCGTGCCGGGGGCGCCGGCCAGCATCAGCTCGGCCAGCTCGGTGATCAGGGTCCGCTGGCGGGCCCTGACCTCCTCGTGGCTGATCCACACGTAGTGCGCGGTGATCCCCTTGAGCAGCGCGTTCTCCAGCCGCTGCTCCCTCGGGACGATGAGCTCGGCCGTGTGGCGGGTCAGCGGCCGGTCGCCGTAGGCGGCCCGGGTGGCGGTCTCGGCGGCCAGGCAGAACCGCCCGATCAGGGTGCTGGTGAGGTTCTTCAGCGCGGCGAGGCTGCGCGGGGTGCCGTCGTAGCGGTCGGGCCAGTACGGCTCGGCGAGCAGGGTGGTGAAGCGCTCCTCCAGCTCGGCCAGGTCGGCGTCGGCGCAGTAGAGCTTGACCGCGGTGGCGGCGACGAGCCGGCGCTCGCCGGGGTCGGCGAGCCGGGCGAAGTCGATGTGCCCGGCGACCAGGGCGTCCTCCAGGTCGTGGACGGAGTAGGCGACGTCGTCGCTCCAGTCCATCACCTGCGCCTCGAAGCACGTCCGGCCCGGGGCCGCGCCGCCGTCCGCGCCGGCGCCGCCCGGGTCCTCGCGCACCCAGCGGGCGACCTCCAGGTCGTCGTCGTAGACACCGAACTTGCCGTTGACCGCGGCCGACCGCGGCCACGGGTACTTCATCGCCGCGTCCAGCGCGGCGCGGGTCAGGTTGAGGCCGACGCTGCGGCCGTGCAGGGGCGGCCCGTCCGGAGCGAACGACTTGGGCTCCAGCCGGGTCAGGACGCGCAGGCTCTGCGCGTTGCCCTCGAAGCCGCCGCAGGCGCGGGCGACGACGTTGAGCGCCGCCTCGCCGTTGTGGCCGAACGGCGGGTGCCCGATGTCGTGCGACAGGCACGCCGCCTCGACCAGGTCGGGGTCGCAGCCGAGGGACTTGCCGAGCTCGCGGCCGACCTGCGCGCACTCCAGCGAGTGGGTGAGGCGGGTGCGCAGGCTCTGCACGTTGTCGGCGCCGGCGTCCGCGCCCGGGGAGGCCACCTGCGTCTTGGCCGCCAGCCTGCGCAGCGCCGCGCTGTGCAGGACGCGGGCGCGGTCGCGTTCGAACGCGGTGCGATCGCGGCGCTTGGCCGGCTCGGGGGCCCAGCGCTCGCGGTCGCGGTCGGAGTAGCCGGCCGGGGCGGACCCGCGGGCGGCGTCGGAGTAGTCGGTCATCTTCTTCCAGGGTAAGCGGGCGGCGTGACAGGCCGATGACCGCGGGGAAAGGGCGGCGGGTCAGGGAGTGGGCGTCCCGGTGGGCGAACCGGACGGGCCGGGCGTGCCGCCGTCGGCCGGGTCGAGGTGGATGCTCTTGATCGTCTCCTCGGGCGCCTTCACGCTCTTGCCCAGCAGGACGTAGGACAGGTAGCCGCCGGTCTCGCGGACGATGTAGTGCATCTGGGTGTCGCGGGTCTCCACGCTCGGCCCGCTGCGGGTGGGCGAGGCGGCGGCGCTGATGCCGTTGGCCTCGGCCATCCGCTTGGAGCGCAGGCCGTGCCAGGGGTCGGTGACGATCACGCCGGACGACCAGCGCAGCCGCTTGAACTCCTTGCCGACCGCCTTGAAGCTCTCCAGCGTGTCCCGCCCGATGGGCACCGCGACGACCTTGGCGGCGGGCACCCCGCCCTTCTGGATCAGCCACCTGCGGCCGGAGTCGGCCTCGGTGAAGTTGTCGCCGGGCGCCTTGCCGCCCACGGTGACGATCGCGGGCGCCACCCCCGCGCGGTACAGCTCCAGCGCGTGCTGGAGCCGCCACTTCAGCGTCGGGGACGGCACGCCGTTGTACTGCGCGGCCCCCAGCACGATGATCGCGTCCGAGCGGGGCCGCTCGTCCTTGCGCGCCTGGTACCAGATCCGCGCCCCGACCGTGAGCGGCGTGAGGACGACGATGGCCACCAGCCCGGAGATCACGCACACCGGGATCACGAACCAGAGCGAGCGCTCGCGCCGCCCCCGGCCGCGGCCCCGGCGCCCACGCCGGCGGGGGCGCTCTTCCGCATCGTCCATCTCGTCCGGGTCGATCTCCGGCACTTCCACTTCCACGGTCATCGCACTGGCCACGTTACTTAGATGGTCCGGCGTGCGTGCAAGGTTCACAAGTCCGGCGTGTCGCCCGTTCCACAACACGCCGTGGCGGCGGCCGGACCCGGCCGCCGCCACGGCGCGTGATGACCCGCGGGACGGTCAGCGGCCGCCGCCGGCACCGGCGGCGATCGCGGCGCGGCCCGCCTCCAGGCGCGCGACCGGGATCCGGAACGGCGAGCAGGAGACGTAGTCCAGGCCGACCTCGTGGCAGAAGTGCACCGAGTCGGGGTCGCCGCCGTGCTCGCCGCAGATGCCGAGCTTGATCCCCGGCCGGGCCCGGCGGCCCTCCTCGGCGGCCACACGCACGAGCCGGCCCACGCCGTCCCGGTCGAGGGTCTCGAACGGCGAGACACCGAAGATCCCCAGCTCCAGGTAGCGGGAGAAGAACGCCGCCTCCACGTCGTCCCGGGAGAAGCCCCACGTGGTCTGGGTGAGGTCGTTCGTCCCGAACGAGAAGAACTCGGCGGCCTCGGCGATCTGCGCGGCGGTCAGCGCCGCCCGGGGCAGCTCGATCATGGTGCCGATGAGCGCGTGCACGTCCACCCCGCTCGCCCGGCCGACCTCGGCCAGGATGCCGCGGGCCTCCTCGCGGACGGCCTCCAGCTCCTGGACGGCGCCGACCAGCGGAATCATGATCTCCGGGTGCGGGTCGCCGCCGGCCCGGCGCCGCGCGGCGGCCGCCTCGGCGATCGCCCGCACCTGCATCGAGAACAGTCCCGGAATCACCAAACCCAGGCGCACGCCCCGCAATCCCAACATAGGGTTCTGCTCGTGCAGTCGGTTGACTGCCTCGAGCAGTCTCCGGTCCTTCGGGTCCGCGTCGTCGCCGGCGAGGGCCACCTTGACCGACAGCTCGGTGATGTCGGGGAGGAACTCGTGCAATGGCGGGTCGATGAGCCGGATCGTGACCGGCAGGCCGTCCATCGCCTCGAAGATCCCCTCGAAGTCCCGCTTCTGCAGCGGTTCGAGGGCGTCGAGCGCGGCCCGGCGCTCCGCGTCGTCCTCGGCGAGGATCAGGTCCTCGACCAGCCGCCGGCGGTCGCCGAGGAACATGTGCTCGGTGCGGCACAGCCCGATGCCCCGCGCGCCGAACCGGCGGGCGCGCGCGGCGTCCTCGGGGTTGTCGGCGTTGGCGCGCACCCGCAGCGCGGCGCGGGCGTCGGCGTGCGCCATGACGCGGTCGACCGCGGCGACGAGCTCGTCCCCGTCACCGGCCGCGAGCTCGCCCTCGAAGTAGCGGACGACGGGCGAGTCCTCCACCGGCACCTCGCCGAGGTAGACGTCACCGGTCGAGCCGTCGATCGAGACGATCTCGCCCTCGGTCACCGTCACGCCGCCGGGCGCGGTGAACCGTCCCGCCTTGACGTCGACGTCCAGCTCCTCGGCGCCGCAGACGCACGTCTTGCCCATGCCGCGGGCGACGACGGCGGCGTGCGAGGTCTTGCCGCCGCGGGAGGTCAGCACGCCCTGGGCCGCGACCATCCCGGCCAGGTCGTCGGGGTTGGTCTCGCGGCGTACGAGGATCACGTCCTCGCCGCGCCCGGCCAGCTCCACGGCCCGCTCGGAGGTGAACACCGCCTTGCCGACGGCCGCGCCGGGCGAGGCGTTCATGCCCCGGGTGAGGCGCCGCACGCCGTCGACCTTCGCGATGAAGCGCGGGAACATCAGCTGGGCCAGCTGGTGCCCGGTGACCCGCCGGGCCGCCTCGTCCCGATCGATGAGCCCCTGGTCGAGCAGCTGGCAGGCGATGCGGAACGCCGCGCCGGCCGTCCGCTTGCCGACCCGGGTCTGCAGCATCCACAGCTTCCCGCGCTCGATCGTGAACTCGATGTCGCACATGTCGCGGTAGTGGTTCTCCAGCGTCTCCATGATCTCGAGGAGCCGGTCGTAGGAGCCCTTGTCGATCGTCTCCAGCTCGGTCAGCGGCACCGTGTTGCGGATGCCGGCGACGACGTCCTCGCCCTGGGCGTTCTGCAGGTAGTCGCCGTAGACGCCCTGCTGGCCGGAGGCGGGGTCGCGGGTGAAGGCGACGCCCGTCCCGGAGTCCATGCCGAGGTTGCCGAAGACCATCGAGCAGATGTTCACCGCGGTGCCGAGGTCGACCGGGATGCGCTCCTGGCGGCGGTACAGAATCGCACGGGGGGCGTTCCAGGAATCGAACACGGCGCGGACGGCCAGGTCCATCTGCTCGCGCGGGTCGGTGGGGAACGGGCGGCCCGTCTCCTCGCGGACGATGGCCTTGAACCGCCGGACGAGGTCCCTGAAGTCGCCGGCGCGCAGGTCGACGTCGTTCTTGGTGCCGCGGGCCTTCTTGGCGGCCTCGATCGCCTCCTCGAACAGCTCGCCGTCGATGTCCAGCACCGTCTTGCCGAACATCTGGATCAACCGGCGGTAGGAGTCCCAGGCGAACCGCTCGTCGCCCGCCTGCGCGGCGAGGCCGTGCACGGACTCGTCGTTCAGGCCGATGTTGAGGACGGTCTCCATCATGCCCGGCATGCTGAACTTGGCGCCGGAGCGCACGCTGACCAGCAGGGGGTCGTCGCTCTGGCCGAGCCGCTTGCCCATCGCGGCCTCGAGCGCGGCGAGATGGCGCTCCACCTCGCCGGTGAGGCCCTCGGGCAGGCTTCCGTGCTCGAGGTAGTGCCGGCAGGCCTCCGTGGTGATCGTGAACCCGGGAGGCACGGGCAGGCCGAGGTTGGTCATCTCGGCCAGGTTGGCGCCTTTGCCGCCCAGCAGATCCTTGAGGTCCTTGTTTCCCTCAGTGAAGTCGTACACGAACTTCGGCACGGGGAGCTCCTTCTCGCTCCGGTTCCTGCCAGGACAGGGCCGGATCGCCGCCGTCTGGACCGCGGCATCGCGTTTCCCCAGGCGGCAGCGGGTCCGCTGTCCCGTTTGCCGGGACTGTACCCGCGTCGCCGGGACTCGATCGGCGCCCGGTCCACGGATGGGCGTCATCGCAGCTCAGAGGCTGGATAGTGGTCTAATCCAGTCCGGGTGCGGCAGTGGGCGAACACTGCCGCGCAAGGCGTACCCATGGCGGGAGAAAGGGAATGATGGATCAAGGAGGTGACGTTGTGAGGCCGAAGGTCGCCGGCGGCCGGGCGGGAGACCCGTTCGCCCCCATCGCCGATTTCGGATTCCTGTCCGACTGCGAGACGACCGCGCTGGTCGCGCCGAGCGGCAACATCGAGTGGATGTGCCTGCCCAAGATGGACTCGCCGAGCGTGTTCGGGTCCATCCTGGACCGCGACGCGGGGTACTTCCGGGTCGGTCCGGCGGGCGTGGAGGTGCCCGCGGCGCAGCGCTACATCCCCGGCACCATGGTGATGGAGACCACCTGGTGGGTGCACGGCGGCTGGCTGGTGGTGACGGACGCCCTGCTCATGGGCCCGTGGCACCACGAGACGGAACGTTCCCACACGCACCGCAGGGCTCCGACGGACTACGACGCCGACCACGTCCTGCTGCGGATGGTGCGCTGCGTGAACGGCCAGGTCCAGGTCCGGCTCGACTGCATGCCCGTCTTCGACTACGGCCAGACGCCCGCCCGCTGGGAGCACACCGGCGCCGGGTACCACGAGGCCGTCGCGCGCGGCAACGGCGTCGGGCTGCGCCTCAGCACCGACATGAACGTCGGTTTCGAGGGGTCGCTCGCCACGTCCAGGACGCTGCTGAAGCAGGGCGAGGCGCGTTTCGTGGCCCTGTCGTGGAGCGAGCACGAGGCGCCGGGCACCTACGAGGAGGCACAGGAACGGCTCGTCTGGACCGTCCACCACTGGCAGCACTGGCTGGACCGGGGCCGCTTCCCCGACCACCCGTGGCGCAGCCACCTGCAGCGCAGCGCGCTCACCCTCAAGGGCCTGACGTTCGCGCCGTCCGGCGCGGTGGCCGCCGCGGCGACGACCTCGCTGCCGGAGGCGCCGGGCGGCGACCGGAACTGGGACTACCGCTACACCTGGATCCGCGACTCGACGATGGCGCTGTGGGCCTTCTACACCCTGGGCTACGACTGGGAGGCCAACGACTTCTTCTACTTCATCACCGACGTGGCCGAGGCCGCCGAGGGCAAGCTGCAGATCATGTACGGGCTGGACGGCCGCGAGGAGCTGCCGGAGTCCACGCTGGAACACCTGAGCGGGTACGACAACGCCCGTCCGGTGCGCATCGGCAACGAGGCGTACATGCAGGCCCAGCACGACGTGTGGGGCGCGATCATCGGCTCCATCTACCTGTTCGTGCGCAAGCGGGACCGGCTCGACGACCGGCTCTGGAAGATCGTGGTGAAGCAGGTCGAGGACGCCCTGGCCAACTGGCGGATCCCCGACTGCGGCATGTGGGAGGTGCGCGGTGAGCCGCAGCACTTCACCTCCTCCAAGGTCTTCTGCTGGGTCGCCGCCGACCGGGGCGCGCGGCTGGCCCGCATCCGCGGCGACGAGGACCGGGTCCGGCGCTGGCAGGCCGCGGCGGACGAGATCCACGCCGATGTGCTCGCCAACGCGCTGGACGAGCGCGGGGTGTTCACCGCGCACTACGGGGCCACGGCGCTGGACGCCTCGGCGCTGCTGATCCCGCTGCTCGGCTTCCTGCCCGCCGACGACAAGCGGGTCCGCGAGACCGTCCTCGCCATCGCCGACGAGCTGTCGGAGGACGACCTCGTGCTGCGCTACCGGGCGACCGAGACCGACGACGGCTTCGAGTCGGACGAGGGCACCTTCACGATCTGCTCGTTCTGGCTGGTCAGCACACTGGTGATGATCGGTGAGCTGGAGCGGGCGCGGGCACTGTGCGAGAAGCTGCTGTCCTACGCCAGCCCGCTGCAGCTGTACGCCGAGGAGATCGACCCGCACACGGGACGGCACCTCGGCAACTTCCCGCAGGCGTTCACCCATCTCGCGTTGATCAACGCGGTGATGCAGGTGATCCGGGCGGAGAACGACGAGCATCAGCCGCCGCTGGCCTGACCGGCCGGCGCGTGAGGCCCGCTGTCCGGATCCGGACAGCGGGCACCCGGCGCGAGCCGGGCCGGAGTGAAGCGGGCCGGGGGCGCCGGGGAGATCGGCCCCTTCTCCCGCGCGGGCGGGCGAGCACGGTGGCACGTTCCATGATCACAACTTGACCACGAGGCTTGCGCAACTTGCGCGCTTTGTCGGAGTTGTCGTTTACGGTCCTCGGGTGATCACGCCACCGACCGCCCAGGCTCCCGCGGGCCCGCCGCGCGCCCGCCGGACGAACCGGCTCGCCGTCATCGCGCTGATCACCGGGCTGCTCGGACTGTTCATGATCGCGGTCGGCTGCGCCCTCGCCGCCCTCCCCCGGACGGGACGGCACGGCGACCGGGGCCGCGGGCTCGCCGTGGCCGGGCTCGCCGCCGGACTCGCCTGGGCCGTGGCGCTGGCGGCCGTGGTGGCCGTGGCCGTCACCTCCGCCGACGGCGGCGGCGCGGTGCCGGCCGGCGTCCAGCCCTATCCGAAGGTCGGCCAGTGCTTCGACTTCCCCAACGGGCGGCTGATGACCGACACGCGGATCGTCCCCTGCGACCGCCCGCACGAGGCGGAGCTGATCCTGACCTTCGACGTCCCGGACACGCTCTGGCCCGGCAGCGACATCCTGGTCGCGACCGGGCGGCCGGGCTGCTGGAAGCGGCTGCTGGAGCGGTTCCGCACGCGGTCGCCCGTCGAGGGGGGCGAGGTGGTCGCCCTGCTCCCCCAGCGGGCCGGGTGGCCGCGCGACCGGGCCGTCCGATGCGCCGCCACCGCCCCGCAGGCCGTCCAGATGACCGGCCGGGTGAACGCCCTCGGCAAGCGGCTCCGCATGTGGGACGAACTGAATCCCAGCGACTGCTTCGACCTGCCCCCCGACGAGCGGCTGCCGAGCGTCCGGTACCAGGACTGCGCCAGGCCGCACGACGCCCAGGTCCTCGGCGGCCTCACGATGAGCGCGTACTCGGGCACCGAGGAGAAGGTCCTGCGGACCAGGGCGGCCGGTCGGTGCGCGAGCCGGTGGGCCGGACGGCTCGCCCGGCATCCGGCCCGCGGCCGCTTCACGCTCCGGGCCGCGGTCCTGCCGCTGGTCTCCTTGGAGGACGGATCCCCGCCCGTCCCCGGGGCCGAGGGCGACCGGCTGGTGGTGTGCCACATCCGCGCGACGGGCCCCGGACGGCTCACGACGTCGGTGGCGCCGCCCCTGTTCCGCGCCTAGGAGGGCGCCGCCCGTTCCGTCCGTCCCCAGAGCCGAGAGAGAGGGCTCGCTCCCATGACCGATCCCCCGGACGCCGAGGGCGTCCCGCCCCGTCCCGAGCCCGGCTGGGCTTCCCCGGGCCCGCCACCGGAGCCCGCCTGGTCCCCGGCCGCGTCCACCGGCCACCTGCCCCCGCCCCCATCGCACGGGGACGAGTACCCCGGCGCGCCCGTGCGGACGAGCAAGCTCGCGATCACCGCGCTGATCACCGGGCTGGTGGGGCTGTCCCCGCTCGCGCTGATCCTCGCCATCGCCGCGCTCGTCCACATCAAGGAGGGGACGGTCAAGGGCAAGGAGATCGCCCTTGGCGCCATCGCGGTCTCGGTCTGCTGGATCCTGATCATCGGCGGCGCGGCCCTCAACCTCGACGCGCTGCGCGGCACCCGCCACGACCGCGCGGACGGCCGGGTGTCCCCGGCGTCGCTGCGGGTCGGCGACTGCTTCACCGGGCCCGCGGCCAAGGAGGCGATCGGCACGGTCGACACCGTCCCGTGCACGCGGCCCCATACCGAAGAGATCGTGGCCCAGTCTCCGCTGCCCGACGGCCCCTATCCGGGCGAGGCGGAGATCAGGGCCAAGGTCGCCGAAGTCTGCAGAGCTCAGCTCAGGCGCCTCCGGAAGAGCCGATACGCCGATGACCTGGAGCTCCACTTCCTGCGGCCCGACGAGACGGCCTGGCGGAACGGCAAGCACACGATCTCGTGCGTCCTGCACTTCACCGGACACGACACCCTCACGGCGCCGTTCGCCGCGACCATTGACGAGGCCGCCAAGATGCTGCAGGAGATGGCCCCCGGCGACTGTTTCCAGAAGTGGAGGCAGGGGCCGGCTCAGCAACGCGCCGTCCCCTGCGGCGAGCCGCACCTGACCGAGGTGTACGCCGTCCGCCGCCTCCCGGCGGGCCCCTACCCGGGGACGCGTGCCATGGCCCGCAAGTCCAGCGACTACTGTGCCGCGCGCGGGAAGGCGATCTTCAAGGCACGGTGGGTTCCCGAGCAGATCTCCTACGCCTATCCGCCCAAGGCCGGCTGGGCCGAGGGGTCACGCGTGCTGGTCTGCATCGCCGAGAGCCTGCACGGCCCGACGAAGGGGCCGATCGTCCCGCGCTGAGCCGGCCGGGCGCCCGGCGGCGCCCGGCCGGATTCCGGTCACACGACGGCGCCCGAGTCGCCGGGCGCCCGGCGACCCGGCCTCCGCCGCTCCCTCGGGGCCGGCGGGGCCGGGGCGAATCGCTCGAAGACGACGGCCAGGGGTGTCGCGGTGAAGACGCTGGAGTACGTCCCGACACCGATGCCGACCAGCAGCGCGAGGGCGAAGTCGGTCAGCGGGCCGCCGCCGAGCACCGCCAGCGCCGCCAGGATGAAGATCGCGCCCATGCCGGTGTTGACGGTCCGCGGCACGGTCTGGAGCGCGCCCAGGTTCGCGATCCGCGCGAACGGGACGCCGGGCCGTTCCGCCCGCAGCTCCCGGACGCGGTCGAACACCACCACCGAGTCGTTCACCGAGTACCCGATGACGGTGAGCAGCGCGGCGAGGAAGACACCGTCGACGGGCTTGCCCGGCCATGCGAACACGCCCGTGACGATCAGCACGTCGTGCAGCATGGCGAGCACGGCCCCCGCACCGAACGTCCAGCGGAACCTGACCGTCAGATAGGCGAGCTGGACGGCCAGCGCCACGCCGAGCGCGGCGACCGCCTTGACCCGCAGCTCGGCGCCGAGGCTCGGCCCGATCAGCTCGTCGCGCAGCTTCACCGCGCCGCCGCCGACGCCGGCCAGCGCGTCGTGGACGCGCTTCTCCCCCGCGTCGCCGAGATCGGCCGTGCGGACGGAGACGCCCCGCTCACCCGAGCTCTGCACCACGGCGCGCGGGAACCCGGCGTCCACCACGGCGGAGCGGGCCGCGTCGATGTCCACGGGGCGGCTCGTGGTGTACTCGGCCAGCCGGCCGCCGGTGAACTCCACGCCGAGGTTCAGGCCGCGCCCGGCGATGCCCGTCACGGCGAGGACGACGGCCAGCCCGGACGCCGCGAGCCAGAGCCGCCGCCCCCGCATCAGGTCGGGCTCGCGCCGTTCGAGCCACCGCCGGATCCGTCCGGTCCCGCCGAGCCCGCTCACGTCCCGCCGGGCCGCGCGGGGAAGCCGCGCGAGGGCGGCGTCGGTGAGCACGCGGGCCAGGAGCATCGCCGACACCAGCGAGGCGAGGACCCCGATGACCAGCGTGACGCCGAACCCGCGGACGGGCCCGGAGGCGAGGAAGAACAGCAGCGCGCCCGCCAGCAGCGTGGTGGCGGCGGAGTCGGCGATCGCCGTCCAGGCCCGGGTGAACCCGAGGGCCAGCGCCGCGCGCGGCCCCCGGCCCGGCGCGGCGGCGCGCTCCTGCCGCGCCCGCTCGAAGGCCAGCACGTTCGCGTCGATCGCCATCCCGACGGCGAGCACGAATCCGGCGAGGCCGGGCAGCGTCAGCGTCGCGCCGACCGCGACGAGGGCCGCGTAGGAGATCAGCGCGTACCCGGCCAGCGCGACCGTGGCCATCAGCCCGGCGAGCCGGTAGACGGCGACGATGAAGAGCCCGGTCAGCGCCACCCCGACGATCGCGGCGCGCGTGCTCGCCTCGATCGCCGCCGCGCCCAGCGTGGGCCCGACCACCTGCTGCCCGACGACCTTGACGGGCACCGGCAGCGCCCCGCCCTCCACCAGCGCGGCGAGGTCCCTGGCCTCGTCCGCGCCGAAGTCCCCGGTGATCCGGGTGGACCCGCCGGTGATGCCGGTGCCGCACCGCACGTCCGCGGCGACCTGAGGCGAGGAGATCACCGTGCCGTCCAGGACGAACGCGACGCGCCGGTCGTCCCCGGCGGCGCAGGCGGCGCGGGCGGTGAGCCGCTCCCAGGCGCGGCCGCCGTCCCCGCGGAAGGAGACGCCGACCGACCAGCCCGGGTCCCGAGGGTCGAACGAGGCGTCCGCCGAGCGGACGCCGGCGCCGGTGAGCGCGGCGGGCCCGAGCCGGACCGGCCGGCCCCGCTCGTCCGGCACGACCCGCTCGCCCTCGCGCGGCGGCCCGGTGTCGGCGCGGACGGGATGCGCGGTGAGCTGCGCGGTCCGCCTGATCATGGCGCTCGCCCGGGACGGGTCCTGCACGTCGGGCAGCTCGACGATCAGCCGCCGGTCCCCGGACCGGGTGATGGACGCCTCGGCGACGCCCAGCGCGTCGATCCGGCGCAGGAGCACCTCCCGGGCCCGGTCGGTGGCCTCACGGCCGGCCCGCACCGGCGGCGCGTCCCGCGTCTCCAGGACGATCTGTGTGCCGCCGCGCAGGTCGAGACCGAGGCGGGCGGGTTTGGACAGGGCGAGGAAAAGGGACGCGGCGAGCACGGCGAACGCCAATGCCGCCCGCACCAGGGTGGCGCGAGACAAGGGGGAACCTCCACACGGAAATCCGGCGCCGCCGCCTCCGGGCGTGCGGAACCGCGAACAGGGACGTCAGATCCGTGTGGTGGAGGGCGGCGCGCGCCCGCGGGGCGCGTGCCGGACGACGAGCACGGGCGCGGCGGGAACGGCGACCGCCCGGACGGCCGCCCTGGACGGCGGCGCCACCTCGACGCCGCCCACCGGAAGCCCGGCATGCGTGAGCTGCGCGCCGGCAGCGGCATGCCGCGCGGCCGCGGGTACGGCCGTCTCGCGGTGACCGCCCGTGCCGGGCCTGGAGATCCGCTCCCGGGCGGACGCGTTCTCCGCGCCCGCGACCCGGACGACCGCGCCCGGCACACCGCCGGTGACCGCGGGGGCCGGAACCGCGATCCCGGCGACCCCGAGCGCGAGGACCAGCAGCCGCACCCTGGCGAACCGAGACAGGACACGCATGTAACCCATGCGGTCCTCCTCTGGGCGACGGCGCGAACTCCCCGCCAACCTAGCCCAACTCAACCCCCCGAAGGGCCCGCACGGCGCGGCCGCGGGCCCGGGGGGCTCCCGCGAGGAGGGCTAGCAGCCGATCAGCTGGGCGGCGAGGAAGGATTCGACCTGGCTCAGGGCGATGCGTTCCTGGCTCATGGAGTCGCGTTCGCGGACGGTGACGGCGTCGTCTTCGAGGGTGTCGAAGTCGACGGTGACGCAGAAGGGGGTACCGATCTCGTCCTGGCGGCGGTAGCGGCGGCCGATGGCCCCGGCGTCGTCGAAGTCGACGTTCCAGTTGCGGCGGAGCTGGGCGGCGAGGTCGCGGGCCTTCGGCGAGAGGTCGCTGTTGCGCGACAGGGGCAGGACGGCGACCTTGACGGGGGCGAGCCGCCGGTCGAGGCGCATGACGGTGCGCTTCTCGAGCTTGCCCTTGGCGTTGGGCGCCTCGTCTTCGGCGTAGGCGTCCATCATGAAGGTGAGCGTGCAGCGGTCGACGCCCGCCGCGGGTTCGATGACGTAGGGGGTGAAGCGCTCGCCGGACTCCTGGTCGAAGAACGACAGGTCGGTGCCGGACGCCTTGGAGTGGGTGGTCAGGTCGTAGTCGGTGCGGTTCGCGACGCCTTCGAGCTCACCCCATTCGCTGCCGACGAAGTCGAAGCGGTACTCGACGTCGACGGTGCGCTTGGAGTAGTGGGAGAGCTTGTCGGCCGGGTGCTCGTACAGCCGGAGGTTCTCCTTGCGGATGCCGAGGTCGACGTACCACTGGAGCCGCTCGTCGATCCAGTACTGGTGCCATTCCTCGTCACTGCCGGGCTTGACGAAGAACTCCATCTCCATCTGCTCGAACTCGCGGGTGCGGAAGATGAAGTTGCCCGGCGTGATCTCGTTGCGGAACGACTTGCCGATCTGGCCGATGCCGAACGGCACCTTGCGGCGCGCGGACTGCTGCACGTTCAGGTAGTTGATGAAGATGCCCTGCGCGGTCTCGGGACGCAGGTAGGCCAGGCCGGACTCGTCCTCGACGGGGCCGAGGTAGGTCTTGAGCAGGCCGTTGAACATCTTCGGCTCGGTGAAGGAGCCCTTGACGCCGCAGTTGGGGCAGGAGATGTCGGCCAGGCCCGCCGCCGGGGGGCGGCCGTGCTTCTCCTCGTAGGCCTCTTCGAGGTGGTCGGCCCGGAAGCGCTTGTGGCAGGACTGGCACTCGGTGAGCGGGTCGACGAACGCCTGGACGTGGCCGCTGGCCTCCCACACCTCGCGGGCGAGGATCACGCACGAGTCGAGGCCGACGACGTCGTCGCGGCCCTGCACCATGGACTTCCACCACTGGCGCTTGACGTTGTTCTTCAGCTCGACTCCGAGCGGCCCGTAGTCCCAGGACGCGCGGAGGCCGCCGTAGACCTCGCTCGACGGGTAGACCAGGCCCCGCCGCTTGGCGAGGTTGACGATCGTGTCCAACACATCGGAACGGCGTGCCATGAGCATTCTCCATCCGGCTGGCGGTCGGCGGGACAGTGGCGGCGCCCCCGGTCCGCGGCGGGCGGGGGGCGCGTGTGATCCCCGGTAATGAGCACGGTGACGGGCACTGTGCGGATGAGTGGTGCGATGCTGCCGTGAGGCGCGGTCGGCGCCGGCGCCTCCGAGCATTCCCAGCTTAGGGCACCGGAGGGGGTACCCGGACGGCGACCTGCCGGGCGCCCGGCGCCCCCCGTGCGCCGCCGGGCGGGCATGCTCAGTAGACGCGGCCGTCGGCGATGTCGCTGTCGATGTTCAGCGTGACGCCGCCGTGCCGTTCTCTGTGACCGCCCCGGTACTGCTTGACGCGCCGGTGCGGCGACCACCATTCGTCCTTGACGAAGGGGTCGCCGTACAGGCGGGCCATGCCGTCCCAATTGGCGAACCAGATGCAGCCCGGCTTGCTGATCCCGGTGGCCCTGCCGACGTCGCGGATGCCGGACTTGGCGCTGCTGTAGAGACAGGGGACGTAGTCCCGGGCCCTCAGCCCGCGCACCCACGCGTCCACGAATCGCAGTACGGCGGCTTTGCAGGAGGCGTGGCCTCCTCTGTACGCCTCCATGTCGAAGTAGATGGGCCTGTGGTGCGGGATGCCGAGCGCGCGGGCTCTAAGGGCGGCGTCCGCGGCGTTCCTGGCGCCCTGGGACGCGGCGTTCCCCGCGGTGAAGCGCTGCGGGCGGTGGCCGCAGGGCGCCTGCATGCCGACGTAGGTTGGCGTGATGCGGTAGCCCATGCGGCGCACCTGCCTGATCCACGACGCGGTGAGGTTGGGCTGGGCGCAGCCGCGCGCGGCGCCGCCGATGTAGATGTTGGTGACCTTGAAGGAGGGGCGCCAGGCGCGCATCGTGGCGAGCGAGGGCGCCGTGCACGTGTCGAAGCCCCTGCCCGACGCCCACGCGTGGTGCGCCTCCACGGCGGGCTCGCCGGGCTGCTCGCCGTCGGGTTCCGCCGGGCCGGGCGGCGGCTCGCCGGGGAGCAGGTCCGGCGGGATGTCCCCCATGTCCAGCATGTCGGACGGGTCGTCCGGGGGCGTGGGCGCGACCCCGGCCGGACGCGGGGCGCCGGGCCGGACGGAGATCGGCTCGATCCCGCGCAGGACCCGCTGGAGGGCCGCCGGGTCGGTGCCGTAGACGCCGGTGATCACGACTCCGGCCTCGGGCAGCGCGAGGCGCGTCTCCTGGGCGACGTTCCGCGGAACGGTGAACGATGCCGGCCGGTGGACGCGGGCCGCCGCCGGAGCGCCCGTCCGCCCGCCCGTCTCCGGTGTGATGCGGGGACGCGGCGCCGGGGCCGCGGGCGCCGCCGCGCCGTCCAGCGGGGCGATGTGGAGGACCTCGGTGCGGCCGACGACACGGGCGGGGCAGTCGGGCTGCGGGCCCGGCCTGCCGAGATAGATCGCGTGGCGGTCGTAGCGGACGCACCGGGACGGGTCGGCGTCGAGGTCGCGCACCGCCCAGCCCGCCGGGACGGGGATGCGGAGCCCGCGGTAGCGCACGGTGCGCCCGGCGCCGGCCGGCGG
>NZ_CAACVB010000168.1 GCF_900659635.1 Actinomadura roseirufa
CGTCCCGCCCCGGCGCGGCCGAGCGCGGCGGGCGCCAGCATCGGGACGGCGGCGGTGCCGTGCCGGTCGAACCAGGCGCGGGCGGCGCGCCCGGCCTGCTTGAGCCGGGCGTGCCAGTCGGCCATGCACCAGGCGACCTCGTCGCTCAGGTACGGCAGCAGGATCCAGCCGAGCCTCGCCGGGTCGCGGCTCGCGACGTCCAATGCGGCGTCCAGCGCGTCCGGCCCGAACCGCGCGACGACCACGGGCATCCATTCGTGGACGTGGCCGACGTGGGGCGGCTTCCAGCCGGGCAGCAGCGGCCGCACCAGTTCCTCGGGCGCCTCCAGGAAGAGCATCGGCTGGGACGCGGCGGGCAGGTCGCCCGCCTCGAACTTCTTCACCTGCTGATGCCATGAGAGCTTCTCCGCCCATCGCCACCGGTGGTGAAGGTCGACGGTCCACTCCTCGCGCTCCCCCGGCGCCCAGTGGACGGAACGCGTCCCGGGCGGCGTCAGCCCCTTGATGACCACGGGCTTGGTCTTCGCCCTGGGACGGGTCCATGGCGGGTCCACGAGCGGCGCCGGAAGGGCGTCGGCGTCGGGCAGCCGGACGGACGACTCGCGGACCGCGCCGATCGCGGCGCGCGCCTTCTCGGGGAGGACGGGGAGCATCGCGTCCACGAGGTCCGGGTGGGTGAGCAGGTGCGCGGACAGCAGCTCGGCGGCCCCGGGCGCGTCCGCCGCACCGGCCAGCAACCGCAGCGCCCGCGCCGGGTAGCGCCGCGCCGCGCGGATCGCCGCGGCCGGGACGTACCGGCGGCCGAGCCGGTCGGCGAGGGCCTGGAACGCCGCGTCGACGGGCAGCTCGACGAGGGTGTCCAGCAGCCTGCGGGCCGTGTCGGCGTCGAGGTACTCGTCGTCCAGGGCCTGCGCCACCAGCGGCACCACGGCCTCCGGGCCGATTCCCTCCACGAGGGTGGCGATGACGTGCTCGCCCCGGCCGTAGTAGTCGAGTGGAAGCCCGGCCAGTGCGGGCTGGTGCGGCGCTCCAAGAGAGCAGAAGAACATCCAGCGCAGGGACACCTCCTCCGGGACGACCGTCGGCGGAGCGGCGCAGACGTCGTCGACCCAGTCCGTCTGGGTCGGCACTAGGTAGGAGGCGACCATCTTGTGCAGCGGGGTTCGGCGGCTGGGTGCCAGGCGGTCCACGGCCGCGTCGTACACGGCGTCGTCCGCCGCCGCGAGGAGGGCGCGCAGCCGCAGCGCCATGCGCTCGGCCACCCACCACTGGCCGTACCGGTCGCCGGGACGGCGCACCCGCACGCCCGTCCACGTCTCCTGCCGCCCGGCGACGCGGAAGTCCGAGATGATCTCGAACATCTCGACGCAGGCGGACGCGGCGAACGGAAGCCCGTGGTCGAGCGCCCACAGGTCCCCGAAGGCCACCGGCTGCTTCCGCTTGCCGACCACGACCTGCGTGACGACGGCCGCGCCCAGCGGGTCGGCCTCCCCGCGCAGGTACGCGCGCGCCCGCCCGGCCAGCAGCGGGTCCGTGCCGGGCAGCGACAGGACCTCCTCGACGTCCGCGCGCGCGTCCTCGATGAGCGCACGCGCCTCCTCCGCCGCCGCCTTTTCCGGTACCGCCTTTTCCAGTACCGCCTTCTCCGGTGCGGGGCGCGTGGCCGGGGCGCGGTCCGCCGCCGGGCGGTCGCGTCGGGGCTGCACCAGGCGGCGCCACGCGTCCGGCATCACCAGGACGTCCTCGGCGGACACGTCAGGAAGCGGCGACGAGGGCGACGAGGACGGGGCAACGGCAGATGGGAGCCGTGTCATGCTCATGGCGCCCCACCGTAGGGGAGATCACCGACATACCGCCCTCGTCATGGTCCGGACCCCGACGGAGCGGAACGGTCACTCCGCGGCGAGCCAGTCCGCCTCGACGCGTTCGGCGACCTTGCGGGCGGCGATGAGGACGGGGTCCCAGACGGGCGAGAACGGCGGCGCATACCCGAGGTCGAGGCCCGTCATCTCCTCCACCGTCATGCCGTTCCACAGCGCGATGGCCAGGCCGTCCACGCGTTTGGCCGCGCCCTCCTCACCGACGATCTGCGCTCCGAGGAGGCGGCCCGTGCGGCGTTCGGCGACCAGCTTCGTCCTCATCTCGGTGGCGCCCGGGTAGTACCCCGCGCGCGTGGTCGACGCGACGACCGCGCTCACCGTCTCGAAGCCCGCCTCGGCCGCCTCCCGCTCGTTGAGGCCGGTCCGCGCGACCTCCACCTGGCAGATCTTGGCGACGGCGGTGCCGACGACGCCGGGGAACGTCGCGTATCCGCCGCCGAGGTTGATCCCCGCGACGCGGCCCTGCTTGTTGGCGTGCGTGCCGAGCGCGATCGCGGCCGGGCCGCCGGTGACGAGGTGGCGGGTCTCGGCGCAGTCGCCCGCGGCCCACACCCGCTCGGCGCGGGCGCGCATGCGCCGGTCGGTGACGATCCCGCCCGTCGGGCCGACCGGGATTCCGGCGGCACGGGCCAGGTCGGTGCCGGGCCGCACGCCCAGCCCGAGGACGACCAGGTCGGCGGGCAGCGTCCGGGCGGCGGTCCGCACCGCGGTCACACGACCGCCGGAGGTGTCGAAGCCCTCGACGGGCTCGCCCAGGTGGAGGGCGACGCCGATGCCGCGGAGGGCGTCGGCGACGAGGGCGCCCATGTCGGCGTCGAGCGTGCGCATCGGCTGGTCAGCCGCGTCCACGAGGGCAACCTCCAGGCCGCGGGCGACCAGCGCCTCGGCCATCTCCAGGCCGATGTACCCGCCGCCGACGACGACCGCGCGGCGCGGCCCCGCGTCGAGCGCGCGGCGCAGGGCGACGCCGTCGTCGAGGATCTGGACGCCGTGGACGCCGCCGGCGTCCGCGCCGGGCAGCGGCGGCCGCACCGGCACCGCGCCGGTGGCGACCATCAGGTGGTCGTAGTGCTCCCAGCGCTCGCCGCCGTCCGCCAGGTCGCGGACCCGTACCCGGCCGCCGTCCAGATCGATCTCGGTGGCCTCGGTGCGCGGCCGCAGGTCGATGCCGCGGTCACGGAACTCGGCGGGGGTGCGCGCGATGAGCCGGTCGAGGTCGCTCACGGCGCCGCCGACGTAGTACGGGATCCCGCAGGCCGAGTAGGACGCGTGCCGGCCGCGCTCGACGACGGTGATCTCCAGGTCGTCCGCGTCGCGCCGCCGGCGGGCCTGCGACGCCGCGCTCATCCCCGCCGCGTCGCCCCCGATGACGAACAGCCGCTCTCGTCCCGCCATGCCCGCGCCCCCGTCCCCGGTCGATCGCTCCCGAGGGTACCGGCGGGTTCCGGGCGCGCGCGGGCGGGCCCGTCACAGCCCGTAGACGCGCCGGGCGTTGCCGGACGCGGCGAGCGCGGCGACGCGCTCGGCGTCCGCCGCCGTCCACGCGCCGTCGTCCACGCCCTCGGCGAGCAGGCCCGCGAGGCCGCGGCGGAACAGCAGCGCCCCCAGGTGGTACAGCTCGGCCAGCCCGAACGCGTCGGAGGAGTACAGCACCTTCCCGAACGGCGCCAGCTCCAGCAGCTCGGCCAGCAGGACGGGGGCGCGGTGCCCGAGGTTGTGGGTGGCCAGCCCGGCGTCCACGTACACGTTCGGGAGCACCTGCGCGAGATAGCCCGCCTGGCGGTGGAACGGGTAGTTGTGCAGCAGCATCGCGGGCGTGCCCGCGCGGTCCAGGGCGCTCAGCAGGTCGACGAGCAGGAGGGGATCGCCGCGCCGCAGGTCGGCGTCGACGTCGCCGAGGCCGACGTGGAACTGCACCGGCAGCCCGGCGTCGGACGCGCACCACACGAGGAAACGGTGCAGGACCTCGTCGTGGACGCGCGGAGCCTTCTGCCGCAGCAGCCGTCCCGCCGCCGCCATCACCTCGGTGTCCGGCGGGCGTTCCCCGGTCAGTTCGAGCCCCGCCCGGTAGGCCGCGACGGACTTGGCCCCGGCCGCGCCGCGCGCCGCGACGCGGGCCCGCACCTCGTCGGCGAACCCGCCGGCGCCGGCGCCGGAGGCGGCCACCTCCTCCGCGACCCGCTCCAGCCGGACGATCTCGTGCGCTGGCGCCCCGGCGAGCCGGCCGAGATCGGGAGGGTCGAGCATCGACCGCGGGGTGTGCCCCGTGTCGACGCACAGGGCCTCCAGCCCGGTGGCCGCGAGGAACCGGCGGTTGACCTCCGCCGCGCCCAGCTCGGCGCGCCGCGCCAGATAGTCGTCCGGCTCGGCGTGGGCGTCCAGGTCCAGGACGGGCGGGCACCAGCGCCGCAACGCGAACCCGATCTGCGAGTCGAACGGGCTGACCCCCGGCGGGCCGCCGGTGTCGGCCTCGGTGAGCAGGCCCTCGAACTCCGCGCGGTCGAGGTCGGTGTCCAGGACGCCGTGGCAGTGGTGGTCGACGAGCCCGACCGACTCCAGCCATTCGAGCACGACACCCCTCTCCCTTCCTGTCCTCGGCCCGCGGTTCTTCCTACGATGCCCGTGTGGGGCCGCGCCACCCCTCCAGCCCATCGCCGACTCCGACCAGGAGCCTGACCGTGACGACTGAACCCGGCCGGCCCGACGTCCCCCCGACCACGCCGCCGGAAGGCGGGGGGCCCGACGGCGGGAACCCGGCGCTCGGCGGCTTCGAGACCGCCGCGCTCGACGCCGCCGAACGCGCCAGGCTCGGCCACCGCGCCGCCGAGGCCGCCCGCCGGCTCGCCGGGCAGGACATCGTCGCCGTCGCCCTCACCTGGGTGGACGTCGGCGGGATCACCCGGACCAAGACCGTGCCGGTGCAGCGCTTGGAGCACGCCGCCTCGTGGGGCGTCGGCATGGCGCCGTCGTTCGACGTGTTCCTGCTGGACGACTCGATCGTCTCGGGCCGCTACATCGGCGGCCCCGCCGGCGACCTGCGGCTGCACCCCGACCTCGACCGGCTCGTCCCGATGGCCGCGCTGCCCGGCTGGGCGCACGCCCCCGCCTCCCGGTACGCGCAGGACGGCACCGTCCATCCGCTGGACGCCCGCGCCCTGCTGCGCCGCGAGACCGACCGGCTCGCGGCCGGCGGCTGGTCGGTGCGGACCGCGTTCGAGATCGAATGGGCGGTGTCGGACGCGGCCGGGTACAAGGCCACGGCCTCGGCCGGGGGCACCGGCGGCTTCAGCCCCGCCTGCCACGGCCCCGCCTACGGGATGACGCGGATCAGCGAGCTGTCCCGTTACCTGCGCGACCTTCTCCGGGCGCTCCAGGCGTCGGGCGTGTCGGTGGACCAGCTGCACCCCGAGTACGCCGCCGGGCAGTACGAGCTGTCGGTCGCCGCCGAGGACCCGGTCGGCGCCGCCGACACCGCCGTGCTCGTCCGGGAGACGATCCGGGCGGTGTCCTTCGACCACGACCTGGCCGCCTCGTTCTCCCCCAAGGTGGAGGCGGACCGGGTCGGCAACGGCGGCCACGTCCACCTCAGCCTGTGGCGCGAGGACGGCGGCGACGGCGCGGGCGCCCCGGGCACGGGCGCGGGCACGGGCGCCGTCAACGCCATGGCGGGCGGCACCGGGCCGTACGGCATGACGCCCGCGGGCGAGGCGTTCGCCGCCGGGATCCTCGCCCGGCTGCCCGCCCTGCTCGCCATCGGCGCGCCCTCGGTGGCCAGCTACCTGCGGCTCGTCCCCTCGCACTGGGCCGGAGCGTACTCCTGCTGGGGCCTGGAGAACCGCGAGGCGGCGCTGCGGTTCATCACCGGCGCGGCGGGCGAGCGGGCGACCGCGGCGAACCTGGAGGTCAAGTGCTTCGACGGCGCCGCCAACCCCTACCTCGCGCTGGCGGCGCTGCTGGCCGCCGGCCGCGCCGGGGTCGGCGCCGGGGCCGTCCTGCCGGCCCCGTTCGACGCCGACCCGGCCGGACTGCCCGCCGCTGAACGGGCCGCGCGCGGCATCGCGCCGCTGCCGTCCTCGCTCGGCGAAGCGGTCGCGGCCTTCGAAGCCGACGGCGTGCTCCGGGAGGCGCTGGGCGAGGCCGTCACCGACACGGTCACGGCGGTCCGCCGAGGCGAGATCGCCCTCCTGGACGGCGCGACCCCCCAAGAGGTCGCCGCCGCCACCCGCTGGCGGCATTAACTATTTCAATCCCGGCCCACTTCGCTCGCTGGCGCTCGCTTCGTGACCGTGCTTGTGCGAGCGCGAATCGCTTCGCGATCTTCCCGGCGGGGGCTCGCCTTCGGCGTCGCCCCCGACGGTCAGTTAGCGCGCTCGCGTGACGGTTGAGGAGTCCTGTGAGACACGCCCTTGGCCGGCCACCGACTGCCCCTGGCCTCGCCGCATGGGCGGTGGGTTGTGGTTTCGCGGAGATGTCGGGAGCGGAGCTGGTGTAATGGTTTTAGGTAGTATGTCTTTTACTTCATGGTGGGGAACCGGGAGCCGTCGCGATGCGGGTCAGTGGGTACAGGAGCCACGGGGTGGCCGCCGCCGTGGCGCTCGTCAACGCCACGACCAGCACCGGCGGCGACGACTCGGCGGACGCGCTGCGGCGGTTGCTGCGCGACAACCAGTTCTTCTGGCAGGAGTTCGACCCCCGCGACGCGGGCGACTTCCGGCGCTGGGGCCGGACGCTGCGCCCGTTCTTCGAGATGCCCGGGATCGAGGCGGCCATGGCGCTGCTGAACTCGCTGATGCTGGAGATCCCGATGCACCCCCACCTCGCCGAACACGAGCCCCACGGCCTGCACATGCACTACGCCCCGCCCTCGTCCGGGCTCCCGCACCGCTTCCGCGCCACCACCCTGATGAACCTCGCCGAGCTGGTCGTCGAGCACGGCCTCACCCGGACCGGCGTGTGCGCCGCCGACGGCTGCGACCGCGTCTACGCCGACACCTCGCGGGCCGGGCGCCGCCGCTTCTGCTCCGACGCGTGCGCGAACCGCACCAACGTCGCCGCCTTCCGCGCCCGACACCGCTCCTGATCCGCTCCGTCCGGGGAATCACCGCGCATGCGGGGGTTTCGCTCCCGATTTGCTTGGTACCGGGAAGAAGGTGGGGACGAATCCCCTGACCAGTACCCGACCGGGAGTCACCGCGCACACCGATGTCCTTCGCCTTCCTCCGCCCACGCCGCCGCACCGACCGTTCGCCGCTCCAGGTGACGACGGAGGTGCAGTCCACCGCGTTCCGCATCGCCCGCCTGACCCTCACCGCCGTCGCCGCGTTCGTGCTGGCGATGACGCTGCTGCCGGGCGGCGGGGCGCAGCCGCTGTTGGCGCCGCTGACCGCGCTGCTCGTCGTCCAGTACTCGGTGTACCAGACGATCAAGTCGAGCCTGCTGCGGGTGGCGTCCGTCACCGCCGGGGTGCTGGTGGCGGTGCTGTTCGCCGGGACGGTCGGGTTCTCCTGGTGGAGCCTCGGCCTCACCGTCCTCGCCGCGCTCGTGATCGGGCACGTGATGCGCCTCGGCGACCACGTCCTGGAGGTGCCGATCAGCGCGATGCTGATCTTCGCGCTGGGCGCGGCCAGCGGGTCGGCCGCCGCCGACCGGGTGCTGGAGACGCTGCTCGGCACCGCCACGGGACTGGTGGCGACGCTGGTGGTGCCGACCGTGCGGGTGCGGCCCGCCGAGGAGGCCGTCCAGGACGTCGCGGAGCGGCTGCGGGTGCTGATCGGCCGGATCGCCGACGATCTCGGCGGTGAGCGCACCGACGGCGAGGCGCGCCGCTGGCAGGAGGACGCCGAGCGGCTCGCCCGCGAGATCGGCCGCACCGACCGGGAGCTCGGCGCCGCCGAGGAGAGCGTCCGGCTCAACCCGCGGGCGCGGCGGCTCATCGACGCGGGCGTCGCGCTCCGGCACGCCGTCGAGACGATGGAGCACTTCACGCTGTCGCTGCGCGGGCTGACCCGCTCGCTCGCCGACGACGAGCGGCTCGGCGCGCACGGCCGGCTGCTGCGCGACCCCGTGCTGCGCCCGCAGCTCGCCGACGCGCTGGCGGGCATCGCCACCAGCATCGGCGCCTTCGGCCGGCTCGCCCGCGCCGACCTCTCCCGCGACGCGCGCCCGTTCAAGGCCGAGCAGGAGCTGGAGGTGCGGGTCGACATCGCCCGGGAGCGCCGCGCGCGGCTCGCCCGGGAGCTGCACGAGCGGGTCGCGGCGGGCGGCCTGTGGCCGCTGTACGGGGAGGTCGCCATGGACCTCGACCGGCTCATCGAGCACCTGCGGGTCGAGCACCGCAGCCGCGCCCGCGAGCACTGGCGGCGGCACCGCGGCGCGACCCGGCACCTGCCCGAGCGGCCCGTCCGCGTCGTCCGGCAGGCCGGTCACCAGCTCCGCAAGGCCGCCGAGTCCGCCGTGGCCGCGGCCGAGCGCAACGCGCGCGAGTCGGCCGAGGACCCCTTCCGCTGACACGTCCCCGGAAAAGGGGCAGAGGCCCGTCCCAGGGGGGAGTGGGAACGGGCCTCTGCGTGGGTGCGGCCGGGGGGTGGGTCCGGCGCGGTTGGTCCTGCGCGGATGGTTCCGCGCGGTCTAGCGGTAGGTCGGCTCCAGCACGTCGACGCCACGGGTGTTGTCGGCGACGTACACGTACTTGCCGTGCCAGTACGGCTGCCAGGACGCGGCGTCCGCGGGCCGGTAGTACGCGAGCTGCTTCGGGTTCGTGGGGTCGCGGACGTCCAGGAACCGCGTCCCCTGCGAGTAGTAGGACTGCACGATCACTCCGTCGCGGACGTCGAAGTAGTGCGCCGAGCAGTCCGTGCTCACCGGGTCGCTGCCCTCCTTGCCCGCCACGCCCCAGGTGGAGACGGTGTGCAGGCGGAACTTCTTGTCCGGGGTGGAGCGCCAGCCCTCACCGCCGTAGGAGCCCTCCAGGGACGCGATGACGAGGAGCCCGTCGTTCGCGCAGCCCTCGTTGAACGTCTCCTCCGTCACGTACAGCAGCTTGCCGTTGCCCCAGGCGCGCGGGTCGGCGGCCTGACCGCGGGTGCGGCCGACCGCGCGGAAGCTGTTGTGCATGAACGTGGAGTTGGTCGTGGCCTCGTCGAGCCCGCCGCCCGCGTACGGGACGGGGTCCACCGCGGTGGCCCTGCGCCACTTCTTCTTCAGCGGGTCGTAGTGGCGGCCGGTCGTGTAGTAGCCGCGGACGCCGCCGCGCCCGGACGCCCAGGCGACGCCGTCGGAGTCGACCTGGATGTCATGGGTGTAGTCGGTCTTGCCGTCGTTGCGGCCCGTGTCGATGGGGTCCTTGAAGACCTTCGGGTGGGCCGGGTCGCGCACGTCCGTCACCCAGACGGGGCGGCCGCCCCAATCGGCGGGCATCCAGCTCGCCTTGGACGGTCCGCCCGTCCACAGGTAGCGGCAGTCGTCGACGCACGTCGTGGTGTGCCCGGCCGGGACCTGGACGTAGGTGATCTGCCGCAGGCTCTCGGGCTTGGAGGCGTCCACGACGTAGACGCCGGACTCGCCCGTCGCCGTGGTCCCGCCGAACGCGCGCGGGTCCCGGGACAGATAGATGATCTTGCGCTTGGGATCGAAGTCGGTGTCCTCGGTCTCCCACATGCCGGGCATGTTCAGCTGCCCGACCAGTTTGGGGACGCGCGGGTCGGCGGTGATGTCGTACGCCTTCAGCCCGAACTGGCCGGTCGCGTACATGACCGTCCGCTTATGCCGGCCGTGGCCGTAGTCGATGAACATCAGCGAGATGGCGCCCTTGGCGTCGGTCACCCCGCCGACGCGGCGCACGTTCCTGATCGCTTCGGACGCCTTGCGCGCCGCGGGGTCCACACGGCGGTAGTGGCCGGAGTGGCCGCCGCCCTGCCCCTCCCCCTGGGCCGAGGCGGTCTGGTTGGTCTGCGAGTTTCCGGGTTCGGGCGGGCACGCCCAGGCCGTGCCGGCCATGACGGCCAGGGACGCGGCGACGGCGCCGCCGCCCTGGACCAGCCGCCGTGTCCGGCGAGATGTGCGGGGGAGCATCGAGCCTCCACTTCCAACGATCCGCGCGGAAAGATCCACGCGGAAAGATCCACGCAGCGCCCAGTGTGACCAGTGAGCGGTTCGTGATCAACAGTGCCGGATGTCACGAATTGGCCTCAGCACCGTCAAGGCAGGTGGCGCATGTCGTCGCCGGGTGACCGGTAGGTCCATGGTCGCTCTTCCGTCACCGGATGATCGTGCCGTACGCTCGCGGCGTCCTGCCGCCACAGCTCCGGGAGGGGCCGTTGAAGAGCGCTCCGCGCACCGCCGCCCTGGTCATCGGTGCCGCGGTGGCGCTGGTGGCCCCCGTCCTGGCCCTCAAGGCGTGGAGCGACCCGGCCGATCCGCGGATCTCGGTGGGCGCGGCGCCGCCCGCCACCCTGCTGCCCGGCGACGTCCGCGACGCGACCGGACGGATGATCGCGGGCGCGGTGTGGACGGGCCTGGTCTCCACCGACCCGGCGTCCGGCGCGCCCGTCATGGCCGCCGCCGAGTCGGTCACGAGCACCGACCGGAAGGTCTGGACGGTCCGGCTGCGCGCCGGTGGCACGTTCCACGACGGATCGCCGGTCACGTCCCGCTCGTTCACCGGCGCCTGGACGGCCGTGCTGCGCGAGGGCTGGGCGGGCGCCCGGCTGATCTCGGACGTCGCGCGCGTGAAGGGCGCCGGGGACGTCCCGGCGGCGCACGGCGGCGGGACGGGCGGGAAGCCCGGCGGCGCGGGCGCGCGGGACGAGGTCGCGGGCCTGCGGGTCAGGGACGAGCGGACCTTCGAGGTGACGCTCGACCGCCCGCTGAGCGGGTTCCCGGCGCTGCTCGGCGACCCGGCGTTCCTGCCGCTGCCGGACGGCGTCCTGCGGTCGCGCGACTGGGCGGGCTACGGGCGCGCTCCCGCCGGAAACGGCCCGTTCCGGATCGTGTCCCGCGACGCCGGGGAGATCGTGCTGCGGCGACCGTCGGACGACCGGGAGATCGCCGTGCGCTCCATGGCGGACCCGGCCCGCCAGTACGCCGCCGCCGAGGCCGGGGACCTGGACGTCGCCACACTCGTCCCGGCCGCCCGGCACGAGTCGATGGACGCCGACTTCCGCGACCGCCACCGCGCCGTCCCCGGCCGGAACGTGACCTACCTGGCGTTCCCCTCCCGGGTGGAGCGCCTCGCCTCGCCCACGGTGCGGCAGGCGCTGTCGATGGCGATCGACCGCTCCGCCGTGACCGAGGGCCCGCTCGGACACCAGTACTCCCCCGCCGACTCCCTGGTCGCCCCCGGCATCCGCCTCGGGCACCGGGACGGCCAGTGCCGCATGTGCGTCCACGACTCGCGGGCGGCGTCCGCGGCGCTGGCCGACGCGGGCGGCCTGACCGGTCCGCTGTCCCTCTGGTACCAGGCGGGCTCGGGCGACGACGCGTGGGTGAAGGCCGTCGCCGACCAGCTCGCGCGGGAACTCAAGCTCGACGCGCGCCCGCGGCCCGTCCCCGACCTGCGCAAGGCCCTGGAGCGCGGCGAGGTGGACGGCCCGTTCGTGCTGCGCTCGACCGCCGCCTACCCGGCCCCGGTCGCGTCCCTCGTGCCGCTGCTGGACGCCGGGACCGGCTACACCGACCGCTACACGACCGGCCTGGTCACGCGGGCCGAGGACGCCGCCGCCCCCGGCGAGGGCGTGATCCCCGCGCGGCTCGCCGAGAGCGCGCTGCTGCGCGACATGCCCGCGATGCCGCTGTGGTCCGCGCACGACCACCTCGTGTGGTCCGAGCGCGTCCGCGGCGTCACCGCGGACGCGTTCACCGGCCTCCACCTGGACCGGCTGGCCCTCAAGGACTGACGCGCGCCGGGCTAGGCGAGGCGGTGGGCCAGGGCGGTGTGGCGGCGGCCCGCTCCGGCGGTGCGGACGGCCGCGGCGAGGGCGCGGCGCGAGCCGACGAGGACGACGAGCCTCTTCGCCCGGGTGATGCCCGTGTAGAGGAGGTTGCGGCGCAGCATCGTCCACGCGCCGGTCGTGAGCGGGATGACGACCGCGGGGTATTCGCTGCCCTGCGAGCGGTGGATGGTGATGGCGTAGGCGTGGGCCAGCTCGTCCAGCTCGTCGAAGGCGTAGGGGATGCTCTCGTCCTCGTCGGTCAGGACGGTGAGCGTCTGTTCCTCCGCCGAGACCGCGGTGACGACGCCGACCGTCCCGTTGAAGACCCCCGCCTCGCCCTTGTCGTAGTTGTTGCGCAGCTGGGTGACCTTGTCGCCCACGCGGAAGACGCGCCCGCCGTAGCGGCGTTCGGGGCGGGCGTCGTCGTGCGGGGTGAGGGCCTCCTGGAGGAGCGCGTTGAGCGCGCCCGCCCCGGCGGCGCCGCGGTGCATGGGCGCGATGACCTGGACGTCGCGCCGGGGGTCCAGGCCGAATCTGCGCGGGATGCGGTTGGCGATAACGTCCACGGTGAGCTCGGCGGCCTCCTCCTGCTCCTCGCAGGGGAACAGGAAGAAGTCGGGGTAGCCGCGGGTGTGGGGGTGCTCGCCGGAGTTGACGCGGTGCGCGTTGACGACGATCCCCGACTGCTGGGCCTGCCGGAACACCCGCGTCAGCCGCACGCGGGGGACGGTCTCGGCGGCCAGCAGGTCGGCGAGCACCTCGCCGGCGCCGACGGAGGGGAGCTGGTCGACGTCCCCGACCAGCAGCAGGTGCGCGCCGCGCGGGATCGCCTTCACCAGCTTGTTGGCCAGGATCAGGTCGACCATCGAGCACTCGTCGACGACGACCAGGTCGGCGTCGAGTGGGGCGTCCTGGTCGTACTTGGCGTCGCCGCCGGGCTGGAGCTGGAGCAGGCGGTGCACGGTGGCGGCCTCGTGGCCGGTCAGCTCGGCGAGGCGCTTGGCGGCGCGGCCCGTCGGCGCCACCAGGACGATCTTGGCGTTCTTCGCGGCGGCCAGCTCCACGACCGAGCGGACGGTGAAGCTCTTCCCGCAGCCGGGCCCGCCGGTGAGGACCGCGACCTTGGACGTCAGGGCGAGCCTGACCGCCTCCTCCTGCTCGGGCGCCAGCTCGGTGCCGGTGCGCTCCTTCAGCCAGGGGAGGGCCTTGTCCCAGTCGACGGCGGCGAACGCCGCGAGCCGGTCGGCGGGCGCCTCCAGCAGCTCGCGCACGCCGCGGGCCAGGGAGCGCTCCGCGCGGTGGAACGGGACGAGGTAGACGGCCGGGATCGTCGCCGCGTCGTCCCCGGCGCCGGGGATCGGCTCGCGGACGACGCCCTCCCCCTCCACCAGCTCGTCCAGGGCCGGGCCGATCAGCTCGCGCGGCACGCCGAGGATCTTCTCGGCGGCGGTGACGAGGTTCGGCTCGGGCAGGAAGCAGTGCCCGTCGTCGGCGGCCTCCGACAGCGTGTACTGGAGCCCCGCCTTGACGCGCTCGGGGCTGTCGTGCGGGATGCCGACGGCCTGCGCGATCGTGTCGGCCGTCTTGAACCCGATGCCCCACACGTCCGCGGCGAGCCGGTAGGGGGTACGGCGCACGGTGTCGACCGACTCGTCCCCGTACTGCTTGTAGATGCGGACGGCGAGCGACGTCGAGACCCCGACGCCCTGGAGGAAGACCATCACCTCCTTGATGGCCTTCTGCTCCTCCCACGCCTCGCCGATCCTCTTGGTGCGCTTGGGGCCGAGGCCGGGCACCTCGACGAGCCGGCCCGGCTCCTCCTCGATGACGCGCAGGATGTCGGTGCCGAAGTGGCCGACCATCCGGTCGGCCATCACCGGCCCGATCCCCTTGATCATTCCGGAGCCGAGGTAGCGGCGGATGCCCTGCACGGTCGCCGGCAGGACGGTGGTGTAGGAGTCGACCTCGAACTGCCGGCCGTACTTCGGATGCGAGCGCCACCGGCCGGTCAGGCGCAGGCTCTCCCCCACCTGGGCGCCGAGCAGCGCGCCCACCACGGTGAGCAGGTCCGCGCCGCTCCGCTCGGTCGCGACGCGCGCGACGGTGTAGCCGGTGTCCTCGTTGGCGTAGGTGACCCGCTCCAGGACGGCCTCCAGGACCGCCGGCCGCGGCGGCGGCCCGGCGGCCCCGTTCGCCCCGGTCCGGTCCGTCATAAACATCATTTTGTCGGATCCCGCCGCCGTACCGGCCCGGCTTTTCTTGATCGAAAACAGAAAGCGCCGGTGGGACGGGGCGGGGAGGGATCAAAGCGGCGGGCGCGGTGGCCGGAACCGGCAACTTTTCTGGATCTTCGCCCGTCCGCGACGTACGTTCCGGGACGCACCCGTACCGCGAGCTCTCGGAGGTCACGCCGGTGTTCCGCTCTCGAATCCCCGCACTGGCGGCGCTGGGCACCACAGCCGTCACGCTGGCCGCGACACTTTCCGTTCCCCCCGCCGCCGTTCCACGCGCCTGGGCCGACTCCCCCACCGCTTCCGACCCCATCGCGGGCTTCACCCCCGCCCACGCGCGCTGGCAGCGCCAGTACGAGAAGCTGCTGAGCGCCGTCCCGTCGGCGGCCGAGGCCCGCTCACTGGACGCCGAACTGGCCTCCGAACCGGGCCTGGCCACGACCACCGGCGACCGCCACCGCGTCGAGCGGATCGTGGCGCGGCTGCGGTCCTACGGCCTCCGGCCCGAGGTGAAGACCTACTACGTCTACGTGTCGAGACCCAAGCGGGTGCGGGTCGAGATCACCGCCCCGCAGCGCCAGGTGCTGCCGGTCAAGGAGAAGCCCCGGCCCTGGCAGAAGCACTTCGAGGACGTCATCCCGTCCCACAACGGCTTGTCGCCGTCGGGGAACGTCCGGGGCGAGGTCGTGTACGCCAACTACGGTCGGCCCGAGGACTTCGCGCTGCTCGCCGAGCGCGGCGTGTCCGTCAAGGGGAAGATCGTCCTCGTCCGGTACGGGCGGGTCTTCCGCGGCATCAAGCCGCGGGAGGCGGGCCGGCACGGCGCCAAGGGCGTGCTCATCTACTCCGATCCGGCCGACGACGGGTTCGTCAAGGGCCCGGTGTACCCGGACGGGCCGTGGCGCGCCCCCGACGGCATCCAGCGCGGCAGCATCGCGCAGATCCAGCTCGCCGCCGGCGACCCGCAGACGCCCGGCTGGCCGTCGGTGAAGGGCGCGCGGCGCGTCAAGCCGTCCGAGGCGCCCATGCTGAGGGGCCTGGTCCCGACGACGCCCATCTCCTACGGCGCCGCCGAGCCGCTGCTGCGGTCCCTGAAGGGCGCGGAGGTACCGAAGGACTGGCAGGGCGGCCTGCCCTTCCCCTACCGGATCGGCCCCGGCGGCACGAAGGTCCACCTGGACCTGAAGAACGACTTCCAGGTGCGCCCGCTGTGGGACGTGACCGTGCGGATCCCCGGCAGCGAGCGCCCCGACCAGGAGGTCATCCTCGGCGGGCACCACGACGCCTGGACGTACGGGAGCGTCGACAACTTGTCCGGGGCGGAGAACGTGCTGCAGGTGGGCCGCGCCTTGGGCAGGCTCCTCAAGCAGGGGTGGCGCCCCAAGCGCACCGTCGTCCTCGCCACTTGGGACGGTGAGGAGTACGGGCTGTTCGGGTCCACCGAGTACGCGGAGGAGAGAGACGCCCAGCTCCGCAAAGCCGTCGCCTACGTGAACATGGACGGCGCCGGCGGCTCGCAGTTCGGGGCCACGGCGACCCCGGCGCTGGACCAGCTGGCCGTCGACGCGTCCAAGGAGGTGCGCTGGCCCGGGACGGACGGCACCCTGTACGAGGCGTGGAAGGCGCAGAACGGCGGCAAGACGCCGGTCTCCCGGATCGGCGGCGGCTCCGACTTCCAGGCCCTCTTCCAGCGGTACGGCGTCCCGGCGATAGACCTGGGCTCCGCCTCGCCCGGATCCGCGGGCAACTACCACTGCTCGTGCGACGACTTCTACTGGACGTCCCACTTCGGCGACCCGACCTTCGAGTACCACGCGTCGATGTCGCGGCTGGTCGGCATAGCCACGCTGCGGCTCGCCAACTCCGACGTGGTGTCGCTGGGGTACCGGCCGTACGCCGTGGAGACCGCCGGTTACCTGGCCGACTTCACCGACGAGCAGCGCAAGCGGCTCGGCTCGGTGGTCGTGGACGTCTCTCGCGACATCGACCAGGCGAAGGCGTGGCAACGCGCCGCGGAGGCGTTGCAAGCGCGCGCGGACGAGGCGCTCCGCAAGGGCGACACGGCCGCGTTCCGACGTCTCAACGACAAGATCATGCAGGCGGAACGGGACCTGCTGGTCGCGTCCGGGCTGCCGGGCCGCCCCTGGTACCGGCACCAGATCTACGCGCCCGGCATCGACACCGGCTACGCGACGCAGCGGCTTCCCGCCCTGTACGACGCCCTGTTCGTCGACAAGGACACCGGCTCCGCCAAGGCGTACGAGGCCCATCTCTACACGAGCCTCCGCGCCGCGACCCGCACACTCACCCCCTGAGGCGACGCGCGGTGAGGCACCGTCCGGCCGGGGCCCGGCTTCCCAGCCCCGGCCGGACGGTCTTCGCGCGGGTCAGCGCCCGGCCAGCGCGGGCGTCTCGCCCGCGGCGACCTCCAGCACGCCGGTCTCGGTGACCAGCGCGGTGACCAGCCGCGCGGGCGTGACGTCGAAGGCCGGGTTGAAGGCGCCCACGCCCCGCGGCGCGGTCCGCGCGCCGTCCGGGCCGAGGATCTCCTCGGCCGGGCGCTCCTCGATCGGCACGCCGCCGCCGTCGGGCAGCGCGAGGTCGACGGTGCTCCACGGCGCCGCGACGACCAGCGGGATCCCGGCGGCGGCGCAGGCCAGCGCCACCCCCACCGAGCCGATCTTGTTGGCGGTGTCGCCGTTGGCGGCGATCCGGTCGGCCCCGATGACGGCGACGTCGGCGAGGCCGCGCAGGATCGTGCTCGGCGCGGCGCCGTCGGCCTGCACCGCGCAGGGGATCCCGGCCCTGGCCAGCTCCCAGGCGGTCAGCCGGGAGCCTTGCAGGAGCGGGCGCGTCTCGTCCACGTAGACGGTCTCGACGCGGCCCCGGCCGTGCAGCTCGCGGACGACGCCGAGCGCCGTCCCCCAGCCGGCGGTGGCGAGCGCCCCGGCGTTGCAGTGGGTGAGGACGCGCAGCGGCCGGTCCCCGGCGCGGCCGAGGATCCAGTCGGCGCCGAACGCGCCGATGGCCCGGTTGCCCCGCACGTCCTCCTCCAGCAGTGCCTGAGCCTCGGCGGCGACCGCCTCGGCGCCCGCCGCCGCGAGCGGGCGGACGCGGTCCACCCCGGCCGCGAGGTTCACCGCCGTCGGCCGGGCGGCGCGGATCCGGGCCACGGCCGCGTCGAGCGCCGCGGCGTCCCAGCCCTCCCGCTCCGCCTGGCGCAGGGCGATCGCCACGCCGAACGCACCGGCGACGCCGAGCGCGGGGGCGCCGCGCACCACCAGCCGCCGGATCGCCTCGACGAGCCCGTCGACGTCGCGGATCACGACGTGCTCCACCCGGCCCGGCAGGACGGTCTGGTCCAGCAGCCGCAGGCCGTCCCCGGTCCACTCCACGGCCCGCACGTCGTGTTCTCTCGCGTCCATCTCCATATCTCCCATTTTGCAGCGAAACCGGCGCGAAGCCTTGTGCCGCAGGGCTTTGCGGTACCCGCCACCCCACCCCACTTCCACTCTGTGACCTGCGATAACTTGACAGATGTCGAACTCGTGTTCGAAATTGTGGAGGACGATCACGGGAGGAGGCGAGAACGTGCCGGAGGCGGCGCCGCGGGAGCTCGCGGGCGCCGGGCGCGCCCGGGACGCGGTGCCCGTGCTGCCCGCGCTGCGCGCGGTCCTGCCCGGGGGCCTGCGCCCCGG
>NZ_CAACVB010000169.1 GCF_900659635.1 Actinomadura roseirufa
GCAGACCGCCGCCGCCCCGGGCGCCGCGCTCGCGGAGGCCGCCGGCACCGTCGCCGCGGCCTGCCGGGCGATGGCGGCGCGCTTCCACCGGGGCGGGCGGCTGTTCACCTTCGGCAACGGCGCCGCCGCCACCGACGCCCAGCACATCGCGGTCGAGTTCGTCCACCCGGTGGTCGTCGGCACGCGGGCGCTGCCCGCGCTGTCGCTCACCGGCGACGTCGCGACGCTCACCGGCGTCGGCGCCTCCGCCGGGCTGGCCGAGGCGTTCGCGCACCAGCTCGGCTGCTTCGGCGGCCCGGACGACATCGCGCTCGGCGTCTCACCGGACGGGCGGTGCGCCGGCGTCGTCCGCGGGCTCGAACGCGCGCGGTCGCTCGGGATGCTGACGGTGGCGCTCGCGGGCGGCGACGGGGGCGACCTCGCCCGCGGCGGCGCCGCCGACCACCTGCTGACCGTCCCGTCCGGCGACCCGCGCGTCGTCAAGGAGGTCCACGTCACCGCCTACCACGTGCTGTGGGAGCTCGTGCACGTGTTCCTGGACCGGCCCCGCCTCCTCGCCGAGGACGTGGTGGCGTGACGGGCTGCACCGGCGACCACTGCGTCACCTGCGCCGACGAGGCCGTCGCGGTCCGCGTCGTCCGGCTGCTGGACGACGGCCTCGCCGACGTGGACGCCGGGGACGGGCGGACGGAGCGGATCAGCGTGGCACTGGTGGACGCCGCCGCCGGCGACACCGTCCTCGTCCACGCGAAAGAGGCGATCGGGGTCGTCGGATGAGCGACACCGGGCTGCGGCGGCTCTACCCATTCCTGGACGACGGCGGCCCCGGAAACGGCGGCTCCGGAAACGGCGGCACCGCGAACGGCGGAACCGCCGGCGCCCGGGAGGCCGAGGCCGTCCTGGCGGAGGTCCGGCGGTCCACGGCCGCGAAGGCGGCGGAGATCGTGCGGCTGCGCGAGACCGTCCTGCGGCGGTGCGCCGGGGAGCTCGCCGCCTGCGCCGCGGACCTGGCGCGGGCGTTCCGGGCCGGTGGCCGGCTGTTCGCGTTCGGCAACGGCGGCAGCTCCACCGACGCCCAGGACGCCGCCGCGCTGTTCGTCAACCCCGGCGGCCCGTTCGAGCCGCTGCCGGCGCTCGCGCTGACCACCGACGTCGCCGTCGTCACGGCCCTGTCCAACGACGTCGGGTTCGAGGTCGTGTACGCGCGCCAGCTCGCCGCGTTCGCGCGGCCGGGCGACATCGCGCTGGCGGTGTCGACCAGCGGCGACTCCGACAACCTGATCGCGGCGCTGCGCGAGGCCGTGCGGCGCGGGATGGTCACGGTCGGCCTCGCCGGGGGCACCGGCGGGCGGATGGCCGAGACGCCCGGCCTGGACCACCTGTTCGTGGTGCCGTCGCCGTCCGTGCACCGCGTCCAGGAGACGCAGACGACCATCTACCACGCGCTCTGGGAACTGACCCAGTCGGCGCTCGACACAGCGGAGGCGCACTGATGTGCCTGGCGATACCGGGCGAGATCATCGAGATCCCGCCGGACCGGCCCGCGCTGGCCACCGTCGAGGTCAGCGGGGTGCGGCGGGCCGTGAACATCGGCCTGCTGGAAGGGGAGGGCCTCGCCGCCGGCGACTGGATCCTCATCCACGTCGGCTTCGCGCTCTCCCGCATCGACGAGGACGAGGCGCGGGCCACCCTGCGGCTCCTCGAAGGACTCGGCGACGCCTTCGACGACGAGATCGACGCCCTCCGCGAATCGAGGATCGGCTGATGCGCTTCGTCGACGAGTACCGCGACGCCGGGAAGGCGCGGGCCCTGGCGGCGTCGATCGCGGCGCTGTGCGAGCCCGGCCGCTCCTACACGTTCATGGAGGTGTGCGGCGGCCACACCCACACCATCTACAAGCACGGGCTGGAGGACTACCTGCCCGAGTGCGTCACGCTGGTGCACGGGCCGGGCTGCCCGGTCTGCGTGATCCCGATGGGGCGCGTGGACGACGCGATCCACCTCGCGTCCCGGCCCGAGGTGATCATGACGTCCTTCGGCGACATGATGCGCGTGCCGGGCGGGCGCGGCTCCTTCCTGGACGCCAAGGCCGCGGGCGCCGACATCCGGATGGTGTACTCGCCGCTGGACGCCCTCCGGATCGCCGAGCGCGAACCCGGCCGGCAGGTGGTGTTCATGGGGATCGGCTTCGAGACCACCGCGCCGTCCACCGCGATGACCGTGCTGCGCGCCGAGGCCGCCGGGATACGGAACTTCTCGGTGTTCTGCAACCACGTGACGATCCTCCCGGCGATCAAGGCGATCCTCGACTCGCCCGACCTGCGGCTGGACGGCTTCATCGGCCCCGGTCACGTCTCGACCGTCATCGGCTGCGAACCGTACCGGTTCATCGCCCGCGACTACGGCAGGCCGCTGGTCGTCGCCGGGTTCGAGCCGCTAGACCTGCTCCAGTCGATCCACATGCTGCTCGTCCAGCTCGCCGAGGGCCGCGCGGACGTCGAGAACCAGTACGGCCGCGTCGTCCCCTGGCACGGCAACGCCAAGGCGCTGGACGTCATCGGCGCGACGATGGAGCCCCGCCCCTACTTCGAGTGGCGCGGTCTCGGCTTCATCTCGCACTCGGCGCTGCGGCTGCGCGACGCCTACGCCGGTTTCGACGCCGAACGCGTCTTCGACGTGCCCGGCGGGCGGGTCGCCGACCCCAAGGCGTGCCAGTGCGGCGAGGTCCTGAAGGGCGTCCTGAAACCCTGGGAGTGCAAGGTCTTCGGGACGGCCTGCACCCCGGAGACGCCGATCGGCACCTGCATGGTGTCGTCGGAGGGCGCGTGCGCCGCCTACTACAACTTCGGCCGGTTCACCCGCGAGCGCGTCAGGGAGGCGACCCGATGAACCTCCGCGAGGAACAGGTCCTGGAGCGGATCGACCGGGCCCGCGCCCGCAAGCCCCGGGTGCGCGAGGAGCACATCACGCTCGCGCACGGCGCGGGCGGCAAGGCGACCCGCACGCTCATCGAGGCGGTGTTCCTGGAGGAGTTCGCGAACCCGCTGCTCGACCCGCTCGACGACGCGGCGCGGTTCACGGTGAACGGCGGCGACCTGGCGTTCACCACCGACTCCTCCGTGGTCGCCCCGCTGTTCTTCCCCGGCGGCGACATCGGCGACCTCGCCGTGAACGGCACCGTCAACGACCTCGCCGTGTCCGGCGCGACCCCGCTGCACCTGACCGCCGGGTTCATCCTGGAGGAGGGCTTCCCGGTCGCCGACCTGCGCCGCGTCACCGCCTCCATGCGCCGGGCCGCCGAGGCGGCCGGGGTGGACATCGTCGCCGGCGACACCAAGGTCGTCCAGCGCGGGAAGGCCGACGGCTGCTACATCAACACCGCGGGCGTCGGGCTCGTCCACGCGCCGCCGTCCGGCGACCTCCGTCCCGGGGACGCGGTGCTGGTCACCGGGCCGATCGGCGAGCACGGCGTGACGATCATGCTGGCCCGCGGCGAGCTGGACCTGCACGCCGACCTCGCCTCCGACACAGCGCCGCTGAACAGCCTGCTCGCCGACCTGCGCGACGCCTGCCCCGGCGCGATACGCAAGATGCGGGACGCCACGCGCGGCGGCGTCGCGACCGTGCTCAACGAGATGGCGTCCGGGGCGGGTCTCGCCGTCGTGGTCGACGAGGACGCGGTCCCGGTGCGGCCCGCCGTCCGCGGCGCGTGCGAGCTGCTCGGCATCGACCCGCTGTACGTCGCGTGTGAGGGCCGTGCCGTGGTCGTCCTCGCGCCGGACGCGGTGGACGCCGCCCTGGCCGCGCTGCGCTCCCACCCGCTCGGCGCGGACGCCGCCGTCATCGGCCGGGTCAGGGAGGACCCGCCCGGCCTCGTGCTGCTGCGCACGTCCTTCGGGGGCACCCGGGTCGTCGACCTCCTCGTCGGCGACCCCCTGCCCCGCATCTGCTAGCCGTTCCGTCCCGGGGGGGGGCTCACGGGGGACGGCCGCCCCGTACCGTCCTGTGTCATGACCGCCGTCCCGGATTGCCTGAGCTGTGAGCACGAGGCCCGCTGGGAGTCACTGCCCCCGCGTGACCGCATCGCCCGCGATGCGCACTGGCGGCTTTCCCACGCTTTCGGCACGGATCTGCCCGGCTGGCTCGTGCTGGTGCCGCGCCGTCACGTCACTTCGGTCGCGGAGCTGACCGACGCCGAGGCGGCGGCTCTGGGGGACTGGCAAGTGCGCTCGTCGCGCGCGCTCCAGGCCGTCGTCGGATGCGTCAAGACCTATGTCGCGCAGTTCGCGGAGGCGGAGGGGTTCGCGCACGTCCACTTTCACATCGTGCCGCGTATGGGCGACCTCGCCGAGGAGTTCCGGGGGCCGCGGGTCTTCGGGCTGCTGGGCCGGGACGGGGTCGCCCCCGCGCACCGCGACGAGCTCGCCGTCGAGCTGCGCCGATGGCTGGAGGCGGCCCGGCCAGACCCGGACTAGGCGCCGGCCGGGGTGGAGACCAGCTTGTTGTAGGTGCGGATGTCGGGGACGCCGGTGGCCGACAGGCCGTGGTTGGCCTGGAAGCGGATCAGCTTCTTCTTGGTACGGGCGCCGTGGTAGCCGGTGATGGGCAGGTCGTCGCTGTAGCGCCACTTGTTCAGCAGCACCTGGAGCGCCTTGACGCAGTCGTTCCGCTGGCCGTACCCGGTCGGGGCGGCGTGGTAGACGAAGGACTGCCAGGTGTAGGCGCCGACGTTGCCGTCCGCGCCCCAGGGGAGGTAGTTCCGCTGGAAGGCGAGCACCGCGGCGCGGGTCTTCGGGCCGAAGTGCGAGGGGGTCGCGACGCGGTGGCCCTCGCAGTTGAGGAACCACTGCGCGGCGCGGACGTTCTCGCTCGTCTGGCCCTGCCGCAGGACCGGCCAGACGCCGCTGCCCGGAGCGTAGGTCCGGGTGTCGGCGGAGGCCGGGGAGGCCAGCGCGGTGCCGCTCGCGAGGACGCCGGCGGCGACCAGACCGGTGATCGTGAGGCGCTTGACGTTCATTCCGTTTCCTTCCGTCCCTTGCTGTCTACGGTCGATTAGAGGGGTCGTGACCTGCGGTTGTTCGGTGTTTGGCCATGTTGCGCCAGCGGGGAACCGGCGGGTCCCGGCGGGAATCAAAGGCCCGACGCGGGGCCGGAGTTGACTGTGGCCGCGAAGCCGGGATCATTTCCCTGACGACCGGCCCTCCGTGCGCCGGACGAGGACGGGAGGGCCGATGCGCCTGCTGGCGGTGATGGTCGTGCTGGCCGGGCTGCTGACCGGCTGCGCGGGACGGCAGGAGAGGTCGCTGCTGGACGGCGACACCATCGTCACGGGCGTCCGGACCGACCTGCCGGGGCTGGGGTTCCGGCGCCCCGACGGCACCTTCGAGGGCTTCGACATCGACGTGGCCCGGTACATCGCGCACAGCCTGGGGAAGAAGATCCGGTTCGTCCCGGCGCTGTCCGGGGACCGGATCGGGCTGATCACGAATGGTCAGGCCGACATGGTGCTGGCGACCCTGTCGGTGACCCCCGAGCGCAAGACCGAGATCGGCTTCGCCGGCCCGTACTACGCGTCCTACCAGGACATCCTGGTGCGGTCTGCGGAGCGGGCGCGGACCGTGCGCGACCTGAAGGGGAGGCGGTTCTGCGGGGTGAAGGGCTCGGACCCCGTGAAGCGGATGCTGGCCGTGCACGGGATGACCGCGACCGTCACCGAGGTGCCCGACTACGGCCGGTGCATGCAGCTCATCCGCGCCGGCACGGTGGACGCGATCACCACCAACGACGTGATCCTGGCCGGGCTGATCCGGCAGGCGGGCGGCGGGTTCCGGCTCGTCAACACGCGGATCAGCGAGCAGAACACCGGCATCGGCATCCGCCGCGGCGACCTCGACGGATGCGAGGCGCTCAACCGCGCGATCACCCGCATGTACCAGGACGGCACCGCCGCCCGGCTCGTCGGCAAGTGGTTCAAGGGCACCGGCCTGGACGTCTCGACGGTCGAGATCCCCCAGTTCGAGGGCTGCCTGTGAAGTGACGCGCCGCCCGGTCGGCGCCGCCGCCGGCCGGGCGGCGCGTCCTCACACGCGGGCCGCGGCCCCGGTCCGCGCGGTCCGCCAGGTGGCCAGCAGCTCGCCGAGCCGCTCCCGGTAGCCGGCGATGTTCGCGGTCTTGACGTCCTCGTAGCCGCGGATCAGGTCCGGCAGCTCCGCGATGCGGACCGCGAGGTCGTGGCCGTCCTCGTCGAGCCCGGCGGTCAGCTCCCCGACGACGGCCAGGTACTCGGTGACCAGGCGGCGTTCGGCGCGGCGCTGCGCGGTCGCGCCGAACGGGTCGAGGGGAGTACCGCGCAGCCGGCGCATCGCGCGCAGCGCGTGGAACGCCGGGCGGGCCGTCCGGCCGAGCGCGATCTTCCGGTCGACGCCGAGCGCCCGCAGGACCGGCGGGTGCAGCATGTACCGGACGGTCGAACCGGGCCCGAACCGCTCCTCGACGCGGCGGGCCAGCTCGGGGTCCAAGTGCAGGCGGGCCACCTCGTACTCGTCCTTGTAGGCCATCAGCTTGTACAGGTTGCGGGCGACGGCCACCGCGAGCCGCGGGTCGTCCAGGCCCGCCGCGCGCTCGGCGGCGGCGACCCGCAGGACGACGTCCAGGTAGCGCTTGGCCAGCGCCAGGTCCTGGTACGCGGCGAGGTCGGGGACGCGGACGCCGAGCACCCGGCCCAGCTCGCCGCCGGTGCCCGCGGCGGCGAGCAGCCGCCGCGCGGCGGGCGCCGTCGCGTTCAGCGGGCGCGCCACCGGCGCCGGCGCCGTCGTACCGGCGGCCCGGTCCGGTTCGAGGACGAGGCGCCGCCCGGCGCGGAACGCCTGCACGTTGGCCTCGACCTGGACGCCGTTGAGGGCGAGGGCCTCCTCGATCGAGGCGGCCGACAGGGGCAGCAGGCCCGACTGGTAGGCCGCGCCGACCACGACGAAGTTCGCCGTGGTGGTGCTCCCGAACCACCGCTCGGCGAGCGCGAGCGCGTCCAGGGCCACGAGCCGGTCGCCGTCGATCGCGTCCGCGATCGTGCGCAGCAACGTGGCTCCCGGCGGCGGCGCCGCCGACGTGTCGGTGATCATCCGGCCGGTGGGGACCTCGCTGGTCGACACGATCGCGGCGGTCCGGCCCGGCGCGCAGCGGCGCAGGTTCGCCTGCGAGGTCCCGGCGAGCGTGTCGAACACCAGGTAGGCGTCGGCGCCGCCGGCGCCGACCATCCCCGGCCGGTCGCGGTGCGCGGCGCCGATCCGCAGGTGCGACACCACCGCGCCCGCCTTCTGGCTGAGGCCGGTCTGGTCGAGGGCGCGGGCGTGCCCGCCGCCGAGCAGCGCCGCCGTCGCGAGGACCTGGTTGACGGTGACGACGCCCGTCCTGCCGATGCCGACGAGCAGGACGTCCGCCTCCGCCGGGCGGGCGGCGGGCTCGGGGAGCGCGCCGATCGGCTCCAGCGCCGGGCGGGCCGCCCTCCGCTCGCCCGGTATCACCGTGAGGAACGACGGGCAGTCGCCGTCCAGGCAGGAGTAGTCCTTGTTGCAGGACGTCTGGTTGATCTGCGTCTTGCGGCCGAACTCGGTCTCGACCGGCTCCACGCTCAGGCAGTTGGACGCGGTGCCGCAGTCGCCGCAGCCCTCGCACACCGCCTCGTTGATCAGCACGCGGGCCACCGGGTCGGGCGCCTGGCCGCGCTTGCGCTTGCGGCGGGTCTCGGCGGCGCACGCCTGGTCGTACAGCAGCACGGTCACGCCCGGAACCTCGCGCAGCTCGCGCTGCACGGCGTCGAGGTCGTCGCGGTGCCGGACGCGGACCCCGGGCGCCCACGCCGTCCCGCGCGGGTACTTGGCCGGGTCGTCGGCGACCACGACGATCCGCGCGACGCCCTCGGCGTGCAGCATCCGGGTCACCGCGGCCGGGTCGGCGGCGCCGTCGGCGTCCTGGCCGCCGGTCATCGCGACGGCCGCGTTGTAGAGCAGCTTGAAGGTGATGTTGGTTCCGGCGGCGACCGCCTGCCGGACGGCGAGGCTGCCCGAGTGGAAGAACGTGCCGTCGCCGAGGTTCTGGAACATGTGCGCGGTGTCGCTGAACGGCGCGGCGCCGACCCACATCACGCCCTCGCCGCCCATCTGCGTGGTGCCGATGCTGCGGTCGTTGAAGACCGTCATGACATGGCAGCCGATCCCGCCCGCCGCGACCGACCCGTCCGGGACGGTCGTGGAGCGGTTGTGCGGGCAGCCGGAACAGAAGAACGGCGTCCGCGCGGACCCGAGCAGCGTCAACGCCGGCTTGCGCGGCCGCAGCGCCGGGTCGCGCAGGTCGAGGTGCTCCTCGCCGAGCCGCGCGGCGAGGAACCGGGCCAGGGCGCGGACGATCCGGTCGGCGTCCAGGCCGCCGTCGGCGGGGACGAGCGCCGCGCCGTCCGGGCCGCGCTTACCGAGCACCGCGGGACGCTCGGCCAGGTCGTACAGGGCGTCGCGGACCTGCGTCTCGACGAACGCACGCTTCTCCTCGACCACGACGATCTCGCGGAGCCCGCGCGCGAACTCCCTGATCCGGTCCCGGTCGAGCGGGTGGATCAGGGCGAGCCGCAGCAGCCGGACGCCGCGCCGGGCGAGGGCGTCCTCGTCCAAGCCGAGCCGGTCGAGCGCCTCGCGCAGCTCCAGGTAGGTGCGCCCGGCGGCGACCAGCCCGACCGCGGCGTCACCGGCGGCGCCCTCGATCCGGTCCAGGCCGTTCGCGGCGGCGAACGCCGTCGCCGCCCGCAGCCGCCCGTCGAGCACCTCGGCCTCCAGGCCGGTGGTGTCCTTGAGGTCGACGCCGGGCCTGCGGGTCGGCTTCCAGGGCCTGCCCCGCCACGCGAACTCCGGGACGACGGGGCCGGGAACTGGCTCCACGTCCACGGTCTCCAGCGAGTCGGCGACGTCGGTGACCAGCTTGAACCCGACCCACGCGCCGCTGAAGCGCGACATCTCGAAGCCCGCGCGGCCGAGCCGCAGTACGTCCGCGACCGAGCCGGGGACGAGCACCGGCATGAACGCCTCGGCGAGCGCGCCCTCCGTCGCCGACGGCAGGGTCGAGGACTTGCACGACGGGTCGTCGCCGACCACCGCGAGCACCCCGCCCCGCGCGGACGTGCCGAGCCAGTTCGCGTGCTTGAACGCGTCCAGGGAGCGATCCACCCCCGGCGCCTTACCGTACCAGAGGCCGAAGACGCCCTCGTAGCGCGGCCCGGGCAGGTGCTCGACGAGCTGCGAGCCGTACACGGCGGTGGCGGCCAGCTCCTCGTTCACGCCGGGCGTGAACCGGATGTCGTGCTCGCCCAGCAACCTCGCCTCGCGCATCAGCTGCTGGTCGAGGCCGCCGAGCGGCGATCCCCGGTAGCCGGAGACGAACCCGGCGGTCGTCCAGCCCCGCCGGGCGTCCGCGCGCCGCTGGTCGAGCAGCAGCCGGACGAGCGCCTGCACGCCGCCGAGGGCGACGCGCCCGCGCTCCAGTTCCAGCCGGGCACGGAGCGGAGAGGAGGAGAAGGTGCTGGTCATTCCTGCATTGAGCCCGCGCCGCTGAGCGGTGTGCAAGATGGCGGCGCGATAATTGAGCGGATTGCTCAAGTAAGCACCGAGTGACGTCCCGGAGGTGAGCGATGTGACGCGCCCCACTCTGCTCGACATCCAGATCCTGCGCCGGCTGGTCGACCAGCCTCGCATCGGCGTCACCGAGCTGGCGGCCCGGCTCGGCATCGCCCGCAACACCGCGCACGCGCGCGTGGAGCGGCTGGAGCGCGAGGGCGTGATCTCTCACCGGGGCCGCGAGGTGGACCTCGGCGCCCTCGGCTTCGAGCTGACCGCGTTCGTGACCCTGGAGGTCGCGCAGGGCCGGATCCACGAGACCGCGGCGGCGCTCGCCACCATCCCCCGCGTCCTGGAGGTCCTCGGCGTCACCGGCCAGGGCGACCTGCTCGTCCGCGCGGTCGCCCCGAACGGCACGCAGCTCCACGGGGTGATCGACTCGATCCTCGGCTGCCCCGGCGTCCGCCGCAGCACGACCTCGATCGTCCTCACCCACCAGGTTCCGTTCCGCATAGGCCCGCTCCTGGAAGACGAGGAGAACCGCGCCAAGGAGCGAAAGCCCAACGCCTAGCGACGTCCAGTCTCAGGGCAGCGTGTCCAGTAGAGGAAGTAGCTGGAGCCGTAGTCACTGGAAGTGCGGGTGAAGTCCATATAGCTGGCCGTGGACTTGTCGGAGGTGCCGGGGTCGACCCCGAGCTCGGTGGTGATGACGATATCGCCCGGCAGGTCACAGGGCTTCATAGTGAAATAGGGGAGGTCGTCGATACCGCTGAGATTCCATGGGCGGTGGAACGGCCCTGGAATTTTCTCGTCCCTGCCCCTGGCTCTCTGACCGGGGTAGAGGAACCTGCTTTTCAGCGAGCCGGTGGCGCCCTCCTCGATGGAGGCGGCACCACGATGACCCGCGCTGACGATTCCGTAAGTGAACTCGGGTGGATAGGTGATCCGGAGAGTGACCCGGCAGTCCGCGCGGACCGGGGTCCGCGGCTCCCGGGAACCGGTGACCGCCAGGTATTTGTCATAACTGACAAAAATGGTCTTGATGTCAGTGGTGACGGCCACACTCCCGGGCCGGCAGCCAGAGCCGCTGAGGGCCGCCACGGAGAGGTGGACGCTCCCGTCCGGTGGGTCTTCCTGAGCGGCGGAGGCAGGAGCCGGGGTCAACGCGGTCACGACGAGCACGGCACCGAAGGCCGCTGCGGCCGTACACCTGGCATACGTCATGGGAGCCTCAGGGGGAGCGGATGAGTCAGGAGTCCTTGAGGTGGTGGAGATCGGCGGGGGTGAGGACGAGCCGGAGGCCACTGGGCATGATCATTGATCGTTTCCCATTTGACCCATTTTGTTTGTATCCCACTCCGCTCCGGACCGGAAGCGCGCCGCCGATAAAGGCCATCCGTATGCCGTGTCGCGGGCGCGGAGCGAGGGGACCTGAACGCGGACGTCGCGCGAGGAGACGGTGACCAGGCAGTTTCCAGGGGTGGACCGAGACGGACGCGGCGTCGGGGCCGGCTTGCGCGGAGTCGACGGCCTCACGCGCAAGCCGTTCAAGTGCGCAGGTCGGCCGCCCTGCGGCTCGGTCGGCGTCGCGCCGATCCCGACGGCTCGCGCTGCGCCTACGCGCGAGGCAGGTTCAGCGCCGCGCCGATCACCTCGGCCGCCTGCTCGGCGGTCGCGCCGACCTGCTCCCCGTGGTCGGGTTCGCCATACCAGACGTAGGCCGACCGGCTCCGCGACCACAGGACGTACCGGGGCCCGGCACCGGAGCGGATCAGGTACAGCACACTTCCGCCGCCCGGACGGCGCGCATAGACGCCGGAGAACCGCCTCGTCAGCAGGGCCGCCAGCTCGTCGAGACGCTCGGCCGGTGATGCGGACGCAAGGGGATCCGCCGCCTCACCCGTCCCTCCGCGCCCACGCTCGACCTCACTCACCCGCGCCGCCCTGATCCATCGGAGCGCCCAGGGCCGTCGCCACCGCGAGAGCCGCGTCGACGATGTGGTTCGCCTCCGCGATCGGCTTGCTCCAGCTCGTCCAGAACCACAACCGGTCGCCGTCGTCCCGGCGCGGCTCGCACGTGATCGTGTCGGCCGGGCATGGCATCGAGACTCGTTGTCGTGTGGCTCTTATGCACTATGCCCCGCTAATGGACGCTCCGGGCGTTGAGGTGCATCAGCATGCGACGACGCTCTACAACTCGATCTACCGGGGTGATGACCGTATGCTCGTCAATGCGCATGTGTTCGGGATGAACGCCTATGGCGCGCCGCTTTGGCATCTTCGCCGCGAGTCGGAGGGCGGTGTTTTTGACCGCTACGCCGAGAGTTTTGGTGCAGTATGGGCGCTCTCTCGACGAGCGATCAAGGAGTGAACGATGACGCGTATCGAGTACTACGACGACCCGGCGGCACCGGCCCCGAACTCCATGGTCGTCGCCGCATCGGCCGTCATCGCCGACCACGAGGGCAAGATTCTCATGCAGCGGCGCGCCGACTCGGGTCTCTGGGCGCTTCCAGGCGGCGGGATGGAGATCGATGAATCCCTGCCCGACGTAGCCGTGCGGGAGGTCAAGGAGGAGACCGGATACGAGGTCGAGATCACCGGCCTGGTCGGCACCTACACCGATCCGCGCCACATCATCGCCTACTCGGACGGCGAGGTTCGGCGACAGTTCAACGTGTGCTTCAAGGCCCGGCTGACGGGTGGGGACCCGCTGATCAGCGACGAGTCCCTTGAAATTCGCTGGGTGCCGGTCAACGAACTGGACGAGTTGCCGATGCACGACACCCAGCGTCTCAGGCTCCGCCACTACCTCGAAGAACGTGACCAGCCGTATCTCGGTTAGTCATCGCGCCAGACCGGTTACAGATACCCCCTCGGGTTCAGGTTTCGGGGGAGAGGACGCGGCGGACTTCGGTGGCTATTTCCAGGTCTTCGCGGGCGGTGATGACGAGGGTCCGGACGGCGGCGCCATCGGCTGTGATCTCGGTGTCGCCGTCCGCTGCGACGTTGCGGTCGTGGTCGACGGAGGTGCCGAGGAAGGCGAGGTCCTCGGCGAGGCGGCGCCGGACGGCGGGGTCGTGCTCGCCGACGCCGCCGGTGAAGACCAGCGCGTCCAGGCCGCCGAGGGAGGCCGCCATCGCGGCGGCGCAGGCGCGCAGGCGGTGGTGGTAGACGTCCAGCGCGGCGAGGGCCGTCGCGTCGCGGGCCTCGGCCAGGGCGCGGACGCGGCGCATGTCGCCGGTCCCGGCGAGGCCGCGCAGCCCCGACTCGCCCTCCAGAGCGTCGTTGACCTCGCCCGGCGAGATCCCGTGCTTGATCAGCCACAGCGGGATGCCCGGGTCGATGCTCCCGGCCCGCGTCCCCATGACCAGGCCCTCCAGCGGGGTGAAGCCCATCGTCGTGTCGACCGACGCGCCGCCCGCCACGGCGGCGAGCGAGGCGCCCGACCCGAGGTGACAGACCACCATCCGCAGTGCCGCCGGGTCGGTGCCGAGCATCTCGCCCGCCCGGCGGACGGCGTAGGAGTACGACAGCCCGTGGAAGCCGTAGCGGCGCAGCCCGAACCGCTCCCGCCACGCGGCGGGCAGCGCGTACGTCGCCGCGGCCTCCGGGAGGCCGGCGTGGAACGCCGTGTCGAAGCACGCCACCGCCGGGACGCCGGGCAGGACGGCGGTGATCTCGGCGAGCGCGTGCAGCGAGGCGGGCTGGTGCAGCGGCGCGAGGTCGGCCAGCTCGCGCAGCCGCGCGGTGACCGACTCGTCCGCGAGCACCGGGCCGGTGAAGTCGGTGCCGCCGTGCACGAACCGCACGCCGATCGCGTCCGGTGCCGGCATGCCCTTGACCAGCGGCGCCATCTCGTGGCCGGCGCCGGAGTCCGCCGCGGCGACCGTCCCGTCGGGGTCGAGCAGGCTCAGCTTCAGGCTGCTCGACCCCGGGTTGACCGTCAGCACGCGCATCAGTACGCCCACGTCCAGTCGCGGATCTCGGGGGCGTCCTCGCCGTGTTCGCGGGTGTGGGCGCGCAGTTCCAGGCGCTTGTCGGCCATCCGCTGGCGGATGTGCGCGACCCGGCCGCCGAGGGAGGGGACGCGGTCGATGACGTCCATGACCAGGTGGAAGCGGTCCAGGTCGTTCAGCATGACCATGTCGAACGGCGTGGTGGTCGTCCCCTCCTCCTTGTAGCCGCGGACGTGCAGGTTGTGGTGTCCGGCGCGGCGGTAGGTCAGCCGGTGGATCAGGTACGGGTAGCCGTGGAACGCGAAGATCACCGGCTTGTCGGTGGTGAACAGCGCCTCGTACTCGGCGTCCGGGAGGCCGTGCGGGTGCTCGCCGGGCGGCTGGAGCCGCATCAGGTCGACGACGTTCACGATCCGGACGCGCAGTTCGGGGAACAGCTGCCGGAGCAGGTCGGCGGCGGCCAGCGTCTCCAGGGTCGGGATGTCGCCCGCGCACGCCAGGACGACGTCGGGATCGAGTCCGCCGTCCGTGCTGGCCCACTCCCAGATGCCGATGCCCCGCGTGCAGTGCGCGACGGCCTCGTCCATCGACAGCCAGTTGAGGGCGGGCTGCTTTCCGGCGACGACGACGTTGACGTAGTCGCGGGACCGGAGGCAGTGGTCGCCGACCGACAGCAGCGTGTTCGCGTCCGGCGGCAGGTACACCCGGACGATCTCCGGCTTCTTGTTCAGCACGACGTCGAGGAAGCCCGGGTCCTGGTGGGTGAAGCCGTTGTGGTCCTGCCGCCACACGTGCGAGGACAACAGGTAGTTCAGGGACGCGACGGGCCGCCGCCACGGCAGGCCGCGGGTGACCTTCAGCCACTTGGCGTGCTGGTTGAACATCGCGTCCACGATGTGGATGAACGCCTCGTAGCTGTTGAACAGGCCGTGCCGCCCGGTGAGCAGGTAGCCCTCCAGCCAGCCCTGGCACAGGTGCTCGCTGAGCACCTCCATGACGCGGCCGCGCGGCGCCTGGTGCTCGTCGGTCGGGTAGCGGTCGCCCTGGAAGACGCGGTCGGTGACCTCGAACACGTCGCCGAGCCGGTTGGAGGCCGTCTCGTCCGCGCCCATGATGCGGAAGTTGTCCGGGTTCGCCGCCACGACGTCGCGCAGAAACGCCCCGAGCAGCCGCGTCGGCTCCGACGTCGTCGTCCCCGGCTTGCCGACCGGGGCGGCGTAGCGGCGGAAGTCCGGCAGGATCAGCGGGCGCAGCAGCGAGCCGCCGTTGGCGTGCGGGTTGGCGCTCATCCGGCGCGGGCCCGCGGGCGCGAGCTCGCGGAGCTCCGCGACGGGCCGGCCGTCCTCGTCGAACAGCTCCGCGGGACGGTACGAGCGCAGCCACTCCTCCAGCTGCGCCAGGTGCGCCGGGTCGTCGCGCACCCCCGCGAGCGGGACCTGGTGCGACCGCCACGTCCCCTCCACGGGCAGCCCGTCGACCTCCTTCGGGCCCGTCCAGCCCTTCGGCGACCGCAGGATGATCATCGGCCAGCGGCGGCGGCCCTCCGCGCGGCCCGACCGCGCCGCGTCCTGGACGGCGGCGATCTCGTCCATCGCCTGGTCCAGAGCGGCGGCCATCTTCCGGTGCATGGACGCGGGCTCGTCCCCGCTCACGAGGATCGGGTGGTACCCGTAGCCGTCGAACAGCTGGACGAGCTCCTCCTCCGGGATCCGCGCCAGCACCGCCGGATTGGCGATCTTGTACCCGTTGAGGTGCAGGATCGGCAGCACGGCGCCGTCGGTCACCGGGTCCAGGAACTTGGTGGAGTGCCAGCTCGCCGCGAGCGGACCCGTCTCCGCCTCGCCGTCGCCGACGATGCACGCGACGACGAGCCCGGGGTTGTCGAACGCGGCGCCGAAGGCGTGCGCCAGCGAGTAGCCGAGCTCGCCGCCCTCGTGGATCGACCCGGGCGTCTCCGGCGCCACATGGCTCGGGATCCCGCCGGGGAAGGAGAACTGCCGGAACAGCCGCGCCATCCCGCGCTCGTCCTGCGACACGTCCGGGTACACCTCGCTGTAGGTGCCCTCCAGCCACGCGTTCGCGACCGCCGCGGGCCCGCCGTGTCCCGGGCCCATGATGTAGATCATGTCCTGGTCGCGCGCCCTGATCACCCGGTTGAGATGCGCGTAGGCGAAGTTCAGGCCGGGCGAGGTGCCCCAGTGCCCGAGCAGCCGCGGCTTGATGTGCCCGCGGTCGAGCGGCTCGCGCAGCAGCGGGTTCGCCAGCAGGTAGATCTGCCCCGCCGACAGGTAGTTGGCGGCCCTCCAGTACGCGTCGATCCGCCGTACTTCGTCGTCGGTCAGCGCGACACCCTCGGTCATGACGCGGTCCCGTCCCTTCGTCGTCGGGTCTGCGGCCGGGGGTTCCCATCCCCCGGTTCACCTTCGACAACCTTCGCGTCGAACGCACCGCCGGGGCAGGGCCGAAGGTCCCCCCGGAGGGGGACTCCGGGTCAGTAGCCGAGGGCGGCGGCGTGGGAGGTGCGGGGCTCGGCGGCGCCGCGCAGGCCGCCGGTCGGGTCGGTCTCGATGACCTGCGCCTCGCCGAACCCGTCGTCCTCGGTGGCGGCGCGGACGAGGTGGCCGTAGCCGGGCAGGTCCCGCGTCCACGCGGCGGGGACGCCGTGTTCGAGGTCGAGCCGGATCGGCGAGCGGCCCTGCCAGGTCTCGAACAGGCCGAGGCCGGTGGCGAGCCGCCAGCGGGGCGCGGCGAGCGCCTCGTCCGGCGGCGTGCGGTGCGCGAGCATGCGCACGAGGAGCTGCAGGCCGATCTGCGGCTGCAGGTCGCCGCCGGTGCAGCCGAGGACGGCGCGCAGCGCCCCGTCCGGGCGGGTGACCAGCACCGGGACGAGCGTGTGCGGCGGGCGGCGGCGCGGCCCGTACTCGTCCGGGCGGCCCGGCGCGAGCCCGAAACCGATGCCGCGGTTGTGCAGGTTGATGCCGGTCCCCGGCTCGAAGAGCAGCGAGCCGAGCCCGTTCGCGTTGGACTGCAGCAGCGAGACGGCCATGCCCCGCTCGTCCACCGCGCAGACGCACGTGGTGTCCGCGGCCATGATCGCGCCGCGCCGCCGCCAGTGCCGGGCCGGGTCGATCGCCGCGCGCAGCGACCGGATCCGCTCCGGGTGGACGAGCGCGTCGCCGTCGGCGTCCTCGTGCAGCACCTCGGCCCGGTCGTCGGCGGCGGCGAGGACGGACTCGGCGAGCAGATGGGCCCAGGACGCCTCGTCCGGCGCGCGCGGCAGGCCGAGGCCCGCGGCGAGGGCGACGGCGAGCAGCAGCACGTAGCCCTGCGAGTTCGGCGCGGCCGTCCAGACGTCGTGGCCGAACGCGCGCACGCGCAGCGGTCGGTGCCAGTGCGCCTCGGGCTCGGCGAGGTCGGCGGCGGTGTACAGGCCGCGGCCGAGGCGGAGCAGGCCGTCGCCGAACTCGCCCTGGTAGAAACCGGCGCGGCCGTCGGCGATGACCGCGCGCAGGGCGCGCGCGACGCCGGGCCGCGCGACGATCTCGCCGGGGCGGGTCGGCCACGCCG
>NZ_CAACVB010000170.1 GCF_900659635.1 Actinomadura roseirufa
GGCCGTGGCGGGCGTGGCGGCCGCGGTGGCGGCGAGCGCGGTGCCGACCGCGGGGGCGACCGCGGCGCGCCGAAGCAGCAGCAGAGTTCCGAGCAGCCGGCGCAGACGGCCGAGGCTGCTCCGCAGGGTGAGGGGAGCTGAGTAACCCATGCTGATCCCTCGCAAGGTCAAGCACCGCAAGCAGCACCACCCGAAGCGCCGGGGCATGGCCAAGGGCGGCACCAAGGTGACGTTCGGCGAGTACGGCATCCAGGCGGTCGAGCCGGCGTACGTGACGAACCGGCAGATCGAGGCCGCGCGTATCGCGATGACCCGTCACATCAAGCGTGGCGGCAAGGTGTGGATCAACATCTTCCCGGACCGTCCGCTGACCAAGAAGCCCGCCGAGACCCGCATGGGCTCCGGCAAGGGCTCGGTCGAGTGGTGGGTGGCCAACGTCAAGCCGGGTCGCGTGATGTTCGAGATCTCCTACCCGAACGAGGATGTCGCCCGGGAGGCGCTCACCCGCGCGATCCACAAGCTCCCGATGAAGTGCAAGATCGTCAAGCGAGAGGTTGGTGAGTCCTGATGGCCAAGGGTCTTACCGCCGACGACCTGCGGACCGAGCCCGAGGACGTCCTGGTCACCAAGCTCCGGGAGGCCAAGGAGGAGCTGTTCAACCTCCGCTTCCAGGCTGCGACCGGACAGCTGGAGAGCCACGGGCGGCTGCGCACCGTGAAGCGGGAGATCGCCCGCATCTACACCGTGATGCGGGAGCGCGAGCTCGGCATCGTCACGGTCGCCGAGGACGCCGGGGAGGGCGACGATGACTGAGCAGACGACCGAGCAGACCGACAAGCGGAGCAGCCGCAAGATCCTCGAGGGTCTGGTGGTCAGCGACAAGATGGACAAGACCGTGGTCGTGTCCGTCGAGGACCGCGTGAAGCACGCCAAGTACCACAAGGTGATCCGCCGCACGACCAAGTACAAGGCGCACGACGAGGCCAACGAGTGTGGCGTCGGCGACCGCGTCCGTCTCATGGAGACCCGCCCGCTGTCGGCCAGCAAGCGCTGGCGCGTGGTGGAGATCCTCGAGAAGGCCAAGTAATTACTGGTTCCACCAGGCTGCGCACCGGACGAGGTCCGGAGCAGAACCGGTGTGACGAACAGGAGTTGACGTGATCCAGCAGGAGTCGCGACTCAAGGTCGCCGACAACACGGGCGCGAAGGAGATCCTTTGCATCCGGGTTCTCGGCGGCTCGGGTCGGCGCTACGCGGGAGTCGGCGACATCATCGTCGCGACGGTGAAGGACGCCCTTCCCGGCGCGGGCGTGAAGAAGGGTGACGTCGTCAAGGCGGTCGTCGTGCGCACCCGCAAGGAGCGCCGGCGCCCGGACGGCTCCTACATCCGCTTCGACGAGAACGCGGCCGTCCTGATCAAGGACGGCGGCGACCCCCGCGGCACCCGTATCTTCGGCCCGGTGGGCCGCGAACTGCGCGAGAAGAAGTTCATGCGCATCATCTCGCTCGCGCCGGAGGTGCTGTGATGAAGATCCGTAAGGGCGACGAGGTCGTCGTCATCGCCGGCAAGGACAAGGGCGCGACGGGCAAGGTCCTGCGCGTCGACCCGCGCGCGGAGCGCGTCGTCGTCGAGGGCGTCAACCTGATCACCAAGAACATCAAGGCCGACCAGCAGCGCGCCGGCAAGGAGAGCGGGCGCGTGACGGTCGAGGCGCCGCTGCACGTGAGCAACGTGGCGCTCGTCGAGGACGGCAAGCCGGTTCGCGCCGGTTACCGCGTCGACGAGGACGGCACGAAGGTCCGGATCTCGCGCCGTAGCGGGAAGGAGATCTGAGACCGATGACCGAGACCGTCACCGAGGCCACCGAGCGTCCCGTCCCCCAGCCGAGGCTCAAGCTCCGCTACCGCGAAGAGGTCGCGAAGGGGATGCAGGAGCAGTTCGGCTACGCCAACGTCATGCAGATTCCCGGGCTGACCAAGATCGTGGTCAACATGGGCGTCGGCGACGCGGCCAAGGACGCCAAGCTGATCGAGGGCGCGATCCGCGACCTGTCGGCGATCACCGGCCAGAAGCCGGCCGTGAACCGGGCCCGCAAGTCCATCGCGCAGTTCAAGCTGCGCGAGGGCATGCCGATCGGCGCGCACACCACGCTGCGCGGCGACCGCATGTGGGAGTTCCTGGACCGGCTGCTCGCCACCGCCCTGCCCCGCATCCGTGACTTCCGCGGCCTGTCGCCGAAGCAGTTCGACGGCAACGGCAACTACACCTTCGGCCTGACCGAGCAGGTCATGTTCCACGAGGTCGACCCGGACAAGGTCGACCGGCAGCGGGGCATGGACATCACGGTCGTGACGACGGCGAAGACCGACGACGAGGGCCGGGCGCTGCTCAAGCTCCTGGGCTTCCCCTTCAAGGAGAACTGAGCATGGCGAAGAAGTCGCTGATCGCCAAGGCGTCCCGCAAGTCCAAGTTCGAGGTGCGCGCGTACACTCGGTGCTCGCGCTGCGGCCGTCCGCGCTCCGTCTACCGGAAGTTCGGCCTGTGCCGCGTGTGCTTCCGGGAGATGGCCCACCGCGGCGAGCTCCCCGGCATCACGAAGTCCAGCTGGTGACCGTCCGCCCCCCGCGCGGGGGGCGGCGCACCGGCATGTAATAACCACCGGGCACCGGCGACGGTGCCCACGACCGCGCCAAAGGTCCACGGGCTCCAACGGCCCGAGGAAACCGTGGCGAGGGAGGGCCAGCAGGCCATGACGATGACCGACCCGATCGCAGACATGCTGACGCGTCTGCGCAACGCGAATTCGGCGTACCACGACTCCGTGGCCATGCCGTACTCGAAGATCAAGGCGCACATCGCCGAGATCCTCCAGCAGGAGGGGTACATCTCGGGCTGGACCGTGGAGGACGCCGAGGTCGGCAGGAAGCTCACCATCGAGCTCAAGTTCGGCCCGACCCGCGAGCGTTCGATCGCCGGAATCAAGCGCGTCTCGAAGCCGGGTCTGCGCGTGTACGCGAAGAAGGACAACCTGCCGAAGGTCCTGGGCGGACTGGGCGTCGCGATCATCTCGACGTCCTCCGGCCTGATGACGGACCGGCAGGCGGGCAAGCGCGGCGTGGGCGGCGAAGTCCTCGCCTACGTCTGGTGAGGGGAGGGCTCTAACAATGTCTCGTATCGGACGTCTCCCCATCGCCGTGCCCGGTGGCGTGGAGGTCAGGCTCGACGGCCGCGAGGTCACCGTCAAGGGGCCGAAGGGCACGCTGGAGATCACGGTGGCCGAGCCCATCGAGGTCCAGCTGGAGGACGGCCAGGTCGTCGTGACCCGGCCCAACGACATCAACACGGTCCGTGCGCTGCACGGGCTCACCCGGTCGCTGATCAACAACATGGTGGTCGGCGTGACCGAGGGGTACAAGAAGACCCTGGTCATCCAGGGAGTCGGTTACCGCGTGGTGGCCAAGGGCAAGAACCTGGAGTTCTCGCTCGGCTACAGCCACCCGATCACGGTCGAGCCCCCGGAGGGCATCAGCTTCACCGTGGAGAAGCCGACCCAGCTGGTCGTCGAGGGCATCGACAAGCAGAAGGTCGGCGAGGTCGCCGCGAACATCCGCAAGCTCCGTAAGCCCGACCCGTACAAGGGCAAGGGCGTGCGTTACGAGGGCGAGCAGATCCGGCGCAAGGTCGGAAAGGCTGGTAAGTAGTCATGGCAGGCACCAAGACCCTGGCCGGCAAGGCCACGTCGGCGCGGGCCAAGTCCCGCAAGCGCCGGCACCTGCGGGTCCGGAAGAAGGTCGTGGGCAGCGCCGCGCGTCCTCGCCTGGTCGTGACCCGCTCCACCAGGCACGTGTTCGTCCAGGTCATCGACGACGACAAGGGCCACACGGTGGCCTCCGCGTCGACGATGGAGGCGGACCTGCGCGCCGAGTCCGGCGACAAGACGGCCAAGTCCCGCAAGGTCGGCGAGCTCGTCGCGCGGCGGGCGCGGGAGGCCGGCGTCTCCGCGGTGGTCTTCGACCGCGGCGGCAACAAGTACCACGGCCGCATCGCCGCCGTCGCGGACGGTGCGCGCGAGGGGGGCCTGGAGCTGTGACCCCTCACAAGGCGAACGAGAGGAACCACTGATGGCAGCGCAGAGGCGTGGTGGCGGTCAGGGTGGCGACCGTCGCGACGGCCGCCGCGACGACCGCCGCGGTGGCGCCGACAAGGGCCAGTCGTACATCGAGAAGGTCGTGGCGATCAACCGTGTCGCCAAGGTCGTCAAGGGTGGACGGCGCTTCAGCTTCACCGCCCTGGTGATCGTCGGTGACGGCAACGGCACCGTCGGCGTCGGCTACGGCAAGGCCAAGGAGGTGCCCGCGGCGATCGCCAAGGGCGTCGAGGAGGCCAAGAAGCACTTCTTCAAGGTGCCGCGCATCCAGGGCACCATCCCGCACCTGGTGCAGGCGCGGGACGCGGCGGGCGAGGTCCTGCTGCGTCCGGCCAGCCCCGGTACCGGCGTCATCGCCGGCGGCCCGGTGCGCGCGGTGCTGGAGTGCGCGGGCATCCACGACGTGCTGAGCAAGTCGCTGGGCAGCGACAACGCGATCAACATCGTGCACGCGACGATCGCCGGCCTGAAGGCGCTGAAGCGGCCCGAGGAGATCGCGGCCAAGCGCGGCCTGCCGATCGAGGACGTCGCCCCCGCCGCCATGCTGCGGGCGCGCGCCGCGGGCAATGAGCCACGGGCGGAGGCCGCCACCTCATGAGCAACTTGAAGATCACGCAGACCAAGTCCGTGATCAGCGAGAAGCAGAACCAGCGTGACACGCTGCGCACCCTGGGCCTGAAGAAGATCGGCCAGAGCGTCGTCCGTGAGGACCGGCCCGAGGTGCTCGGCATGATCCGGACGGTGGCCCACCTGGTCACCGTCGAGGAGGTCGACTGACATGGCGACTGATCTCGAGAAGGGCGCCGCGGGCGGCGAGGGCACCCCGCTGAAGGTGCACGACCTGCGTCCGGCCCCCGGCGCCAACAAGGCCAAGACCCGCAAGGGCCGCGGCGAGGCGTCCAAGGGCAAGACCGCGGGCCGCGGCACCAAGGGCACCAAGGCCCGCAGCACCGTCCCCGTCGGCTTCGAGGGCGGGCAGATGCCGCTGATCCGCCGGGTTCCGAAGCTTAAGGGCTTCAAGAACCCGAACCGGGTCGAATTCCAGGTCGTGAACCTGGACAAGCTCGCCGCGCTCTACCCCGAGGGCGGCGAGGTCACCGCGGACGACCTGGCGGCACGGGGCGCGGTTCGCCGCGGTCGTCCGGTCAAGGTCCTCGGCACCGGCGAGATCTCCGTCGCGGTCCAGGTGAAGGTGCACGCCTTCTCCTCGGCCGCCAAGGAGAAGATCGCCGCGGCCGGTGGGACCGCCGACGAGCTGTAAGAAGGAACACCTTCGATGCCGGGGCCGTGTTCGCCTTGCGCAGGGGGCCGGAAGGTCCATGCGCTCGGTGGGGCGGCCCCGGTCTCATGTGCTGTTAGAGTCACACCGGCGGAAGTGGCCGACGTGAGATTCCACACGGTCCCGTCCGCCGTACCTCATGGACCTGTAACCGGCCCCTCGGCGGCCATGATTTCGCCAGTCGCGCAGGAGGAATGGTGCTGACCGCGTTCGCTCGGGCTTTCCGTACGCCTGACCTGCGTAAAAAGCTGTTGTTCACGTTGTTTATGATCTTGGTTTTCCGGATCGGGCAGAACCTGCCGACACCCAACGTGAACGTCAAGGTGCTGCATGACACCGCCAACAAGGCGAAGGCTAACAACCAGCTTTACGGCCTTGTCGACCTGTTCAGCGGTGGCGCACTGCTCAAGCTTTCGGTGTTCGCGCTGGGGATCATGCCCTACATCACCGCGAGCATCATCCTGCAGCTGCTGACCGTGGTGATCCCGCGGCTGGAGGCCCTGAAGAAGGAGGGCCAGGCCGGTACGACGAAGATCACTCAGTACACCCGGTACCTGACGGTCGGGCTCGCGATCCTGCAGGGCACCGGCATCGTGGCGATGGCCAGCACGGGGCAGCTCTTCCAGGGCGTGTCCGGCGGTGACCAGATCCTCTACGAGACCGGCATCTTCCCGATCGTGACGATGGTGATCTGCATGGTCGCCGGCACATCGGTGATCATGTGGCTGGGCGAGCTGGTGACCGACCGCGGCGTCGGCAACGGCATGTCGATCCTGATCTTCACGCAGGTCGTCGCGGTGTTCCCCGCCCAGTTCTGGAGCATCTACAAGGCGCGGGGCGGCTTCATCTTCACGATGGTGCTGGTCGTGGGCCTGGCCATCATGGCCGGCGTCGTGTTCGTCGAGCAGGCCCAGCGGCGCATCCCCGTCCAGTACGCCAAGCGCATGGTCGGCCGCCGCATGTACGGCGGGACGTCGACCTACATCCCGCTGAAGGTCAACCAGGCGGGCATCATCCCCGTGATCTTCGCCTCATCGCTGCTCTACCTGCCGGTTCTGGCGACCCAGCTGTGGCCGGACACCAAGTGGCTGCAGAAGCTCCAGCCCTACCTGCAGCAGGACAACGCCTGGCACATGGGCGTCTTCTTCGTCTTCATCATCTTCTTCACCTACTTCTACGTGGCGATCACCTTCAACCCCACTGAAGTGGCCGACAACATGAAGAAGTATGGTGGGTTCATCCCAGGTATCCGTCCTGGTCGGCCGACCGCCGAGTATCTCGACTACGTGCTGACCCGGATCACCACTCCCGGTGCGTTGTACCTGGGGCTCGTAGCCCTGATCCCGATGGTGGCGTTCGCACTCCTGAAGGCGACCAACGACTTCCCGTTCGGCGGCACGAGCATCCTCATCGTCGTCGGCGTCGGACTGGATACCGTGAAGCAGATCGAGAGTCAGCTGCAACAGCGCAACTACGAGGGCTTCCTCCGGTAGTGCGTATCGTGCTGGTGGGCCCCCCGGGAGCGGGCAAGGGGACGCAGGCCCAGTTCATCGCATCTCATCTGTCCATCCCGAAGATCTCGACAGGTGACATCTTCCGCGCCAACGTGAGCGGCGGTACCGAGCTCGGCCGGCAGGCCAAGCAGTACATGGACCGCGGTGACCTCGTCCCCGACGAGGTCACGATCGCCATGGTGCGCGACAGGCTCGCCGAGGACGACGCGCGCGACGGGTTCCTGCTGGACGGGTTCCCGCGCAACGTCCCTCAGGCGGAGACGCTCAAGAAGATCCTCGCGGAGTTCGACACGAGGCTCGACATCGTCCTCGAGCTCGTCGTCGACGAGGACGAGGTCGTCCGGCGGCTGTCGGGCCGGCGCACCTGCGACCGCTGCGGGCGCATCTGGCACGTCGACTTCGACGACAAGAAGGACAACATCTGCGACGACTGCGGCGGCCACCTGTTCCAGCGTGACGACGACAAGGAAGAGGTCGTCATGCACAGGCTGGAGGTGTACCGGCACGACACCTCGCCGCTCGTGCAGTTCTACGCCGACGAGGACATCCTGGTCGGCATCGACGCGACCGGTCCCGTCGAAGAGGTCACCAAGCGCGCGCTCACCGCGCTCCGCCCGCTGGAGAAGTGACGCGGACGCGGCGACGCCGCGTCCACACGCCGGGGTCGCCCGAAAGCGGCCCCGGCGGACCGCCTCAGGGGGAGAGATGTTCAAACGCCGTAGGCCCGCGATCCAGGTGAAGACGCCGGAGCAGGTCGAGCTCATGCGGGCCGCCGGGCTGCTGGTCGGCCGGACGCTGGAACTGCTCCGCGAGGCGGTCAAGCCCGGGATCACCACGATGGACCTGGACACCCTCGCCGAGCGGCACATCCGCGACAACGGCGGCGTCCCGTCCTTCAAGGGCTACCACGGTTTCACCGGCACGATCTGCGCCTCGGTCAACGAGGAGATCGTGCACGGCATCCCGAACGCCGCCAAGACGCTGCGGGACGGCGACGTGATCTCCATCGACTGCGGCGCGATCGTCGGGGGCTGGCACGGCGACGCGGCGATCACGGTTCCGGTGGGGGAGATCTCCGCGGAGCTGCGGCGGCTGCTGGAGGTCACCGAGGAGTCCCTGTGGCGCGGTCTGGCGGCCGGGCGCGCCGGGGCCAGGCTTACGGACATCTCGCACGCGATCGAGGCTCACATCCGCTCTCAGGGCCCCTACGGCATCGTCGAGGGGTACGGCGGGCACGGCATCGGGACCGAGATGCACATGGACCCGCTGATCCCCAACCACGGCGCCGCCGGGCACGGGCCCGTGCTGACCGCCGGGATGTGCTTCGCGGTCGAGCCGATGGTCAATCTCGGCACGAAGGAGACCGCCGAGCTGGCCGACGGCTGGACCGTCGTGACCACCGACGGACGCTCCTCGGCCCACTTCGAGCACACGTTCGCCGTCACCCCCGACGGCCCGCGCGTGCTGACGGCACTTGACGAGGGCCGGGAGTGGTTCGCCAAGCTGGAGTCGGACACTTCGCCCTGACCGGGGCCGGACCCTTGGGGGCTGAGATGGCGCAGAATCCTGACTTGCGGGCGTCGGACGCTGATCGCGACCGGGTGGCGGTGAGCCTGCGCGAGCACTGCGCCGAGGGCCGGATCACGATGGACGAGCTGCAGGAGCGGCTGGAGTCGGCGTACGCGGCCAAGACGCTCGGCGACCTGCAGGCGGTCACCGCGGACCTGCCCGAGGAGGACCTGCACGAGCTGCCCGTCCCGGCGGCGCAGCGCCACACGAGCGGGGCGCCCGTGCCGGTCCGGCGGTCGCCCGGACAGCTGTACCGGTGGGGCGCGCGGGCCATGTGGGGCACCTGGGCGCTCGTCAGCGGCATCAACCTCACGGTATGGATGATCATGGCGCTGACGGGTCACGTGGTGTACCCGTGGTGGCTGTGGGTGGCGGGCCCGTGGGGCGCGGTCATCCTGGCCGGCTCACTGCTCGGCCCCCGCCGCCGCGACTGACCGGCGGCCCCGGCCCGGGGCGGCGCCCCTACTCGACGTCCATCAGCGGGCGGTAGCTGCCCGTCGGGACGAAGTGCGTCGTGGCCGAGCCGTCGTCGCCGACCAGGTGGACGGCGAACCCGGCGGGCTCGCCGGTGACGGCGGCGCGGCCGGGGCGGGTGAGGTCGAGGAACAGCTGCCGGTAGGTGCTCGGGCAGGTCGTGCTGACGCGCCCGGCGAGCGAGCCGACCGAGCCGCGGTGCACATGCCCGCTGGTCACGCGGACGACCTGCGGATGCCGGGCGATCACGGCCGCGAACGCGGAGGAGTCGTCGAGCCCCATGTCGTCGATGAAGCGGATGCCGATCGGGAACGGCGGGTGGTGGGTCGCCACGACGGTGGGGACGTCCGGTGCGGCGCCGAGCGTGTCGTCCAGCCAGGCGAGGCGGTCCTCGCCCATGTGACCGTGGGGGTGCCCCTCGACGGTCGTGTCACAGCAGACGAGCCGCACCCCGGCGACGTTCACCGCGTACTGGACGGGGGCCTGCGGGGAGGAGCCCGTCTCGGCGACGGCCGGATGGTCGGCGAACGCCGCGCGGAGCGCGTCGCGGTCGTCGTGGTTGCCGGCCATGGGATAGACCGCCATCGGCAGCGGGGACAGCAGCGCGTGCAGCCGGGCGTACTCGGCGGGCCGGCCGCCGTCGGTGAGGTCGCCGGTGAGCACGACCGCGTCGGGGCGGGCGGGCAGCGCGAGCAGGCTCGACACCGCGGCGCGCAGGGCGCGGACCGGCCCGGAGCCGTCGTCCACCTCGCCGTCGCGTCCGGCCGCCAGGTGGATATCGCTCAGCTGTGCGATGATCGCCATTGATCCTCCCCCTTGCCCAAGCACATCACGGACCGGCGTCGCGGGCACGTCCGGATCCGCCCTCCGGCCGGTCGTGCGGGTCGCGCGGCCCCGGGGGTGCTGGGACGATCTTCGCGTACGCCCGGCCGCACTGTCGACTCGCGCCGACGAGAAGAAGATCACCGGGCGCCGGTCAGGCGACGTGCGGGATCACCAGCGACAGCGCCGAGGTCACGTCCTCCGGCGCGGGCGCCACGTCCGGCACGACGTCGCGCAGCGCCAGCCAGCCGTTGATCGCCTGGACGGTCGGCTTGGCCTCCACGAGCTGCGGGTCCTCCAGCCCGTACCAGGCCGCCACCTTCGACCACCGCCACAGCCGGTGGCCCGCGGTGGAGATCTCCGAGGCGGGGAAGCCGCCCGGCCCCCGCGCGCCGGTGATCGCCAGCCGGACGGAGTCGAACGAGCGGCCCACCCGCTCGGCGATGTCGCGGATCGTCAGCAGCGGATCGGCCTCGACCTGCAGGACGTGCAACCCGGGCGCGCTGGCCTCCACGTGCTGCACCACCTCCATGATCGCCGCGGCGAGCGTGGGGCCCTGCCAGGAGCAGGACGCGTTGCCGGGGCGCTCGGCGTGCGCCGCGTCACTGATGATCGACACCGTGACCGCGCCGTGGGTGCGGTCGAACAGCGGGTCCAGCTCGTCCTCGTAGAGGGGACGGCTGAGGATCAGCGCGAAGTCATAGCTCGGCATGCTGACCCTCCTCGGGACGTGTCCACGTCCTGTCATTGTGGGGGCACGACCCCCGTCACCTCGCCGTCCGCCTCGCGGCTCTCCTGGAAAGGTACAACGCGGGAGCAAGGTATGCTTGGGTCGGGAGCAGTCTCCGGAGCCGTATCGTGCGACAATTTCGCATTCGGTGGTCCGGTGCCGTAGACTCCTATGTCGGTCCGCTGTAGGCCGCCTGATCCCCTGTTCACCGCCGTTCCGGTGTCGTGACGTGGGTTGCGGCCGGTTTCGCTCGGTGGGCCGCGTCCAATGAGCCGACCAGTGAAGCGCGGAGGACATGCCCAAGAAAGAAGGGGCCATCGAGATCGAGGGCACCGTCATCGAGTCCCTCCCGAACGCGATGTTCCGGGTGGAGCTCGACAACGGGCACAAGGTGCTCGCCCACATCAGCGGCAAGATGCGGATGCACTACATCCGGATCCTGCCGGACGACCGCGTCGTTGTGGAGTTGAGCCCCTACGACCTCACGCGCGGTCGGATCGTCTACCGCTACAAGTAAATCCCACTGGGGTTGCCTTCCCCGTGCGTGGCGGCACGGGGGTGACCCTGATCCTTAGGAGACCCAGTGAAGGTCAAGCCGAGCGTCAAGAAGATCTGCAACAAGTGCCGCGTCATCCGCCGGCACGGCCGGGTCATGGTGATCTGCTCCGACCCGCGCCACAAGCAGCGTCAGGGCTGACGCCCAGCAGCACGACAAGCGCACGACAGCAAGCGCATCGCAGCCTTCACACAGGTCGCCGTACGGCCACATGGTCGGGAAGCCCCGCTTCCCCTCCCGGGATCCACGTCCGGGAGACGACCGTGATCGGGTCGTACGGCGCCGTGGTGTGAAGGGGCACCCTCGGATCGCCGGAGGCCGAGGCCGCCACCCGGGCAGGGTGTGTGCGGACGCGATGTGTCCATACCTCCGCGAAATGAAGGGAACTGCCCACGATGGCACGCCTCCTCGGCGTCGACCTCCCGCGCGACAAGCGCCTCGAGGTCGCTCTCACCTACATCTTCGGCATCGGCCGGACGCGCGCGCTGGAGACCCTCGCGGGCACCGGCATCAGCGGCGACCTGCGGGTGCACCAGCTCGGCGACGACGAGCTGGTGAAGCTCCGCGACTGGATCGAGGCGAACTACAAGATCGAAGGTGACCTCCGCCGCGAGGTCCAGGCGGACATCCGCCGGAAGATCGAGATCGGGTGCTACCAGGGCATCCGGCACCGCCGCGGGCTGCCCGTGCACGGGCAGCGCACGCAGACCAACGCGCGCACCCGCAAGGGCAAGAAGAAGACCGTGGCCGGCAAGAAGAAGGCCGGCAAGAAGTAGTCCGCCCGGACCCGTCCGGTCCGTCCGGATCGATGACCTCACGAGTAGAGAGAGCAGATGCCTCCTAAGAGCCGTGTCGGCGCCAAGAAGGTGCGCCGCAAGGAGAAGAAGAACGTCGCTCACGGGCACGCCCACATCAAGAGCACGTTCAACAACACGATCGTCTCGATCACCGACCCCAACGGCAACGTGATCTCCTGGGCCTCCTCGGGCCACGTGGGCTTCAAGGGCTCGCGCAAGTCGACCCCGTTCGCCGCGCAGCAGGCCGCCGAGGCCGCCGCCCGGCGCGCGATGGAGCACGGCATGCGCAAGGTCGACGTCTTCGTCAAGGGCCCGGGCTCGGGCCGCGAGACCGCCATCCGATCGCTGCAGGCGACCGGCCTCGAGGTGGGCTCCATCCAGGACGTCACGCCCGTCCCGCACAACGGCTGCCGCCCGCCCAAGCGCCGCCGGGTCTGAGGCAAGGGGAGATCTAGAACCATGGCTCGTTACACCGGTGCGGACTGCAAGCTCTGCCGCCGCGAGAAGATGAAGCTGTTCCTCAAGGGCAGCAAGTGCGAGGGCCCGAAGTGCCCGATCGAGATCCGGCCCTACCCGCCGGGTGAGCACGGCCGCGGCCGGCCGAAGGAGACCGAGTACCTCCTGCAGCTCCGCGAGAAGCAGAAGGCCCGCCGTATCTACGGCGTGCTGGAGCGCCAGTTCCACAACTACTACGTCGAGGCCAACCGCCAGGGCGGCAAGACGGGTGAGAACCTTCTCACCCTGCTCGAGCGCCGCCTCGACAACGTGGTCTACCGCGCGGGCTTCGCCAAGTCCCGCGACATGGCCCGCCAGCTGATCCGCCACGGCCACATCCGGGTCAACGGCAAGAAGGTCGACATCCCGTCCTTCCAGGTGGGCGAGGCCGACATCGTCGACGTCAAGGGCAAGTCCCTGGAGATGACGCCGTTCCAGGTCGCCAAGGCCGAGGCCGGCGACCGCCAGGTTCCCGCCTGGCTCGGCGTCGACGCCGACAAGATGCGGATCCTCGTGCACTCGCTGCCGGTCCGGCAGCAGATCGACGCTCCCGTCCAGGAGCAGCTGATCGTCGAGCTCTACTCCAAGTAGGGGCTCAACGCCCGCCGGGTTTCCGCGGCTCGTCCGTGGGAACCCGGCGGATTCGGGGAACAATCCAGAACGCGGTCGTCAAATAGCGGGCACCGCGGGAAGAAGGCACCAACATGCTCATCGCTCAGCGTCCCACTCTCACCGAAGAGCAGGTCGACGAGTACCGGTCGCGGTTCACCATCGAGCCGCTGGAGCCGGGCTTCGGCTACACGATCGGCAACTCGCTCCGCCGTACGCTGCTCTCCTCGATCCCCGGCGCGGCCGTCACCAGCATCCGCATCGAGGGCGTCCTGCACGAGTTCTCCACCGTTCCCGGGGTCAAGGAGGATGTCACCGACATCATCCTGAACCTCAAGGAGCTCGTCGTCTCCTCCGAGCACGACGAGCCCGTCGTCATGTACCTGCGCAAGCAGGGCCCCGGCGAGGTGACCGCGGCCGACATCGCGCCGCCGGCGGGCGTCGAGGTCCACAACCCGGACCTCCACATCGCCACGCTGAACAACAAGGCCAAGCTGGAGATGGAGCTGACGGTCGAGCGCGGCCGCGGCTACGTCTCGGCCGCCCAGAACAAGCAGCCGGGCCAGGAGATCGGCCGGATCCCGATCGACTCCATCTACTCGCCCGTGCTCAAGGTCACCTACAAGGTCGAGGCGACCCGAGTCGAGCAGCGCACCGACTTCGACCGCCTCATCCTGGACGTCGAGACCAAGCAGGCGATGCTGCCGCGCGACGCGGTCGCCTCCGCCGGCAAGACCCTCGTCGAGCTGTTCGGCCTGGCCCGGGAGCTCAACGTCGAGGCCGAGGGCATCGACATGGGCCCGTCCCCCACGGACGCCGCGCTCGCCGCGGACCTGGCCCTGCCGATCGAGGAGCTGAACCTCACGGTCCGCTCCTACAACTGCCTCAAGCGCGAGGGCATCCACTCTGTGGGCGAGCTGGTCGCCCGCAGCGAGCAGGACCTTCTCGATATAAGGAATTTCGGCGCCAAGTCGATCGAAGAGGTCAAGCAGAAGCTCAACGACATGGGCCTGTCGCTCAAGGACTCCCCGCCCGGGTTCGACCCGAGCGCGGCGGCGGACAACTACGGCGACGACGACCAGAGCTACGCCGAGACCGAGCAGTATTGATTGCAAGCTCGGCCCAAGGACCTCGCCTGGCGGCTCGGCCCTTGACCGATCTTGTGCGAGCGCGAATCGCTTCGCGATCTTCCCGGCGGGGCTCGCCTTCGGCTTTGCCCCGCCGGTCAGGTCGCGCGCTCGCCTGAGTGCTGAGGTCGTGGTCGGCTTCGGCGCTCAGCGTGAGCGCCGGGGGCGTTGATCTGCCTCGGCGTTCACACCGGGGCCGTTGATCGGTCCCCTATGTCCCATGCGGTCGGGAGTTCTCTCGGCCGCCCGCTGACATCGGTACCTGGTACGGCCGATGCAGGAAGGAAGCAACAATGCCTCAGCCCACCAAGGGGCCCCGCCTCGGCGGTAGCGCCGCGCACCAGCGGCTCATCCTGGCGAACCTCGCCACGGCGCTGTTCGAGCACGGACGCATCACCACCACCGAGGCCAAGGCCCGGCGGGTGCGCCCGCTGGCGGAGAAGCTGATCACCAAGGCGAAGCGCGGCGACCTGCACAACCGCCGCCAGGTCGCCAAGGTCATCCGGGACAAGGGCGTCGTGCACGAGCTCTTCACCGAGATCGCGCCGCGCTTTGAGAACCGTCCCGGCGGCTACACCCGCATCACCAAGATCGGGCCGCGCAAGGGCGACAACGCCCCTATGGCCGTGATCGAGCTGGTGCAGGAGCAGCTCGCCGCCGCCACCGCGCAGGCCGCCCCGGCGACCGAGAGCGCGGCCCCGGCCGAGGCGCCCGCCGAGGACGAGGTGAAGCTCGACAAGGCCGAGACCGGCGCCGACACCGACGCCACGGCCGACTCCGACGCCGACACCGAGGCCGGCTCCGAGGCGCCCGAGGGCGGCAAGGAGTAACCGGAGGTTACAGGTCGTCGCCTATTCTCGGCACGACATGAACGGGCCCACCGTCTGGTACGAGACGGTGGGCCCGATCTTTGCGAGACTTGATCCATGGTCATGTCAGGGAGGCGACGATTCACGGGGGGTGGCGTCCGCCCAAGGCGGCGGACGGGGAGCACGACGCGAAGGACAGTCCACCTGACATGACGGCACTGGTACGACTCCGCCTCGACATCGGCTACGACGGGACGGACTTCGCCGGCTGGGCCCGCCAGCCCGGCCAGCGGACCGTCCAGGGCGTCATCGAGGACGCGCTGGCGCGGATGCTGCGACTCGACCCGCCGCCCATGCTCACCGTCGCCGGGCGCACCGACGCCGGCGTGCACGCGAGCGGGCAGGTCGCGCACCTCGTAGTGCCGGTCGCCGCCTACTCGGCCATCAACGGGACGATGCCGCGCCGGCTGGCCGGGCTCCTGCCCGCGGACGTGCGGGTCTGGCGCGTCTCGATCGCGCCCGAGGGCTTCGACGCGCGCTTCTCCGCCCTGTCCCGCCGCTACGTGTACCGGGTCTGCGACAACCCCGTCGGCGTGCCGCCGCTGCGCCGCCGCGACGTCCTGTGGCACCCCCGTCCGCTGAACCTGGCCCGGATGAACGAGGCGGCCGGGCTGCTGGTGGGCGAGAACGACTTCGCCGCGTACTGCCGCCGCCGCGAGGGCGCGACGACGATCCGCGAGCTGCTGCGGTACGCCTGGACGCGCGACGACCGCGACCCGCACCTCGCCTTCGCGACCGTCGAGGCGGACGCGTTCTGCCACTCCATGGTCCGGGCACTGGTCGGGGCGCTGCTCATGGTCGGGGACGGGCGGCGCGAGCCGGAGTGGCCCGCGCGGGTGCTCGCCGCCCGCGTCCGCGACTCCGGGGTGAACGTGGCGCCCGCGCACGGCCTGTCGCTGGAGGAGATCCGCTACCCCGACGACGACAGCCTGGCGCGGCGCGCGCAGGAGACCCGCCGCGTCCGCACGCTGAACGCGGCAGCGGCGGCCGCGAACGGCGCCCCCGCCAACGGCGCGGCGGGCAACGGCGGCTCTGGGAACGGCCCCGTGGGGAACGGCGCGGCGGGTGGTCCCGCCGCCGGGAGCGGCGCGTCCGGGAGCGAGTGAGGCCGGGGCGGGACCGGCTGGGCGGCCGCGCGGGGCGCGGCCGCCGCCGGGTCAGGCGTGCACCCGGGCTTCGAGCGGCCGGGCGGTGTAGTCCAGGAACTGCTGGGCGACCTGCTTGAACATCGGGTCGCCCGGCTTGGCCTGCTTGCCGTTGGCCCACTGCACGTACGCGTAGATCACGTACCGGCCGCGGATCGTCGAGCCCGCGAACCCGCCGCCCCTGTCGACGTCCGGCGCGTGCTTGGCGGACATGCCGCGGAACCACTCGTACTTCACCGGGTCGCCGGACTCGGCGATCCGCTCGCTCGCCGCCTTGTTCGGCATCACCGCGACGCCCGCGGTGATGGTCAGCGAGTTGCCCCGGTCGACATAGGTGGCTCGCACGATCTTGCGGCAGCCCTGCCGCTGGAGCGCCGTCAGCATCGTGCCGCCGGCCGCGTAGCTGAGCTTGCGGTTGATGGACCACCGGTCGCGGACGTAGGTGCGCCCGCCGAGCTTGACGGACTCCTGGGGGAACACCTCGGTGAAGGCCAGGTCCTTGGGGTCGGTCTTCTCGTCGCCGATGTCGACCGGCTTCGGCGCCGCCGCCGTCGGCACCGCCGTCCCGCGGGGCCCCTCGGGCGTCCGGCGGGCCTCGCCGCCGCCCGATCCGCCGCCGCCGAGCGCGAACAGCGCCGCGAC
>NZ_CAACVB010000171.1 GCF_900659635.1 Actinomadura roseirufa
CGTCCAGCGGCGGGTCCGGGTCGCGGGCCGGGACGGTGCCGGAGGGCGCGGGGACCGCGTCGGTGCCGAACGGGGGCCGCCCGCTCGCCGCGAACAGCAGGGTCGACGCCCACGCGAACACGTCCGCGGCCGGGCCGACGCGCCGCCCGGCGGCCTGCTCGGGCGCCATGTAGGCGGGCGTGCCGATGACGTGGCCGACCGTGGTGGCCACCGCGTCCAGGACCCGCGCCACCCCGAAGTCGATCACCCGCGGCCCGGTCGCGCCCATGATGACGTTGGCGGGCTTGAAGTCGCGGTGGACGATCCCGGCGGCGTGCACCGCGGCGAGCGCCGTCGCCGTCCCGATCGCGAGCCGCTCCAGGTCGGCGCCGCGCTGCGGCCCCCGCTCGTGGACGTGCTCGGCGAGCGTGGGGCCCTCCACGTACTCGCTGACGATGTAGAGGCGGTCTCCGGTCACGTCGGCGTCCAGCACCTGGGCCGTGCAGAAGCGCGACACCCGCTTGGCCGCCTCCAGTTCGCGGGCGAACCTGGAGCGGGCCATCGGGCCGTCCACGTGCAGGACCTTGACCGCGACGGGCGGGCCGTCCCCGGCGCGGCCCAGGTAGACCACGCCCTGCCCGCCCGTCCCGAGCCGCGCCTCCAGCCGGTACGCGCCCACGGCCCGGGGGTCGTGATCCTGCAGCGGGCTCGGCATCCGGCCACCTCCAGAGACGGCTGACGGCGGCCATTGTGGGTCAACCGGGCCCGGCGCGGCTACGTGCGCGGGACGGGCCGTAGCATGCGGCTGTGGCGGACATGCGCATCGGCGTGATCGGCGCCGGGATCCTGGGGCTGGCGATCGCACGCCGGCTCGCGGAGACCCGGCCGGACGTGAGGGTGACGGTCCTGGAGAAGGAGGATCGGGTCGCCGCGCACCAGACCGGCCATAACAGCGGCGTCGTCCACGCCGGTCTCTACTACGCCCCCGGCTCGCTGAAGGCGACGCTCTGCCGCCGCGGCGCGGGCCTGCTCAAGGAGTACTGCGCCGGCCACGACCTCCCCTACGAGGAGTGCGGCAAGCTCGTCGTCGCGCGGAACGCGGCCGAGGTCGGCCGCCTGGACGAGATCGAGCGCCGCGCCACCGCCAACGGGGTGCCGGGGCTGCGCCGGCTGGCGGCCGGGGAGATCGGCGAGTTCGAACCGCACGCGGCCGGCGTCGCGGCGCTCCACTCCCCCACGACGGCGATCGTGGACTTCCCCGCCGTCGCGCGGTCGTTCGCCGCCGACGTCGTGAAGGCCGGCGGCGAGGTGCGGCTCGGCGCGGAGGTCCTCGGCCTGCGCCGCGCGGGCGACCGGATCCGCGTGCTCACCGCCCCCGGCCCGGCGGGCGCCCCCGCCGAGACGCGGACCTTCGACCGGCTCGTGGTGTGCGCCGGGCTCCAGTCCGACCGCGTGGCACGGCTGGCGGGCGACTCACCCGGCCCGGCGATCGTGCCGTTCCGCGGCGAGTACTACCGGCTCGTCCCCGAGCGGACGCCCCTGGTCCGCGGCCTGATCTACCCCGTGCCCGACCCGGCCTACCCGTTCCTCGGCGTGCACTTCACCCGCCGCGTGGACGGCGGGGTGGACATCGGCCCGAACGCGGTCCTGGCCCTCGCCAGAGAGGGGTACCGGCGGCGCGACCTCCACCTGGCGGACCTGTGGGAGACCGTCCGCTGGCCCGGGTTCCGCCACCTGGCGCGGCGGCACTGGCGCACCGGCGCGCGCGAGCTGTACGGCTCGGCGCTCAAGCGGGCCTTCGTCGCGGAGGCCCGCACCTTCGTCCCCGAGCTCGCGGGCCGCGACGTGGTGCACGCCCCGTCCGGTGTGCGGGCCCAGGCCGTCGACCCGGACGGCTCCCTGGTCGACGACTTTCGCATAGGCCGCCTGGGTCCCGTCGTCACCATCCGCAACGCGCCGTCTCCGGGGGCGACCTCGTCCCTGGCCATCGCCGAGCACATCACCGACAGGTACCTGGGAGACGGCCCGCACTCCATTGCGTGAGCGTCAGGGCTCCAGCAGGTCGAGGCGGACGGGCAGCCCGTCCCTGGGCGAGGGCAGGGCCGTGGTGTCCAGCGGCCACACGTACCCCTCTGGGACGCTCCAGCGGTAGCGCAGCAGCATCCGGTGCAGGATCGTCTTTACCTGCATGCCCGCGAAGTACAGGCCGATGCACTTGTGCGCGCTGCCCCCGAACGGGGACCACGCGTACTTGTGGATCCTGTCCTCACGCCGTTCCGGGGCGAAGCGGCCGGGGTCGAACCGCTCGGGATCGGGCCACCACTCGGCCATGTAATGGTTGGTGAGCATCGGTACCACCACGGTCGTGCCGGCGGGGACGTGGAACCCGAGGATCGAGGTGTCCTTGACGACCTTGCGGGGCACCGCCGGGACCGGCGCGAGCATCCGCAGCGCCTCCTTCATCACCAGGTCGATGCCGGTCAGCGCGTCCAGGCCGGCGTCGTCCAGGTCCGGGCCGCCCTCGCGCGCCGCCAGCGCCAGCGACTCGTCCCGGAGCCGCTCCTGCCACTCGGGGACCCTGGCCAGGTGGTAGGCCATCGTCGTCAGCGCGATCGTGGTGGTGTCGTGCGCCGCCATCAGCACGAAGATCATGTGGTTGACGACGTCCTCGTCGGTGAACCGGTGGCCGTCGTCGGTCTCGGCGGCGCACAGCGCGGCGAACAGGTCGTCCCCGCCGTCGCGGCGCTTGGCGGGCAGCTGCCGGCGGAAGAACTCCTCCAGCACCGCGCGGGCCCGCAGGCCCCGGTGCCAGCGCAGCCCGGGGACGGGAAAGCGCACGTAGGCCGTCCCGGCGCGGACGGCGTCGGCGAAGGCGCCGTTGACGCGCTCCCGCTCGTCCCCGGCGGGCCCGGCGCCCATGAAGACGTCGGTGGCGAGGTCGAGCGTGAGCCGCTTGAGATGGTCGTACACCCTGAAACCGGGCCCGGGACGCCACGCGGCGATGCCGGCGGCGATGCCGGGCTCCATCGCGTCCAGGTAGGCGCGCAGGCGCGGCCGGGTGAACGCCTGCTGCATGATGCGGCGATGGTGCAGGTGCTCGTCGAAGTCGAGCAGCATGAGGCCGCGGTCGAAGAACGGCCCGACGAAGTAGCTCCACGCCGGGCCGCTCGCGAACGCCTTGTCCCGGTTCACCAGGACGACCTCGGCGGCGTCCGGGCCCTGAACGGTGACGATCCGCTGCCCGAGCAGCCAGCTCCAGGCGACGGGCCCGTACTCCGCGTACCGCTTGCGGGCGTGCTCGAAGGGCCGCCGCATCACCATCAGGGTGTTGCCGATGTAGGGGACGCAGGGCACGCCGGGCACCGCCTTGAGCCCGCTGCCCTCGGGCGGCGGCGCGAGGACCTTCGTCATGACCCCTCCGGGGCGCGGAACACCCGCGCCCCGAGCAGGGTCGCACTCCTCCACCCCACCAGGGTCAGACCGAGGAACGCCAGCGCGACCAGCACGAACGCGAACGCCGTCCCCTGTCCGGACAGGGCCCGCAGCACCATCCCGGCCGCCACGGTCACCGGCCACACCCCGGCTCCGGCGGCCACCGCCGCGGGACGCCGCCAGGCCCGCGTGACCGCCCAGCCGAGGCCGAGACCCGCCAGGAACGGCCAGGCCGTCCCGGCGAACCCGGTCACGCTCGCCGCCTCCTCGTGCGACGCCCGCCCGATTCCCACGAAAACAAGCACACAACAGACGTCCAGCGCCCCAGCACCCAAACTCCGCATACCCAAAGGATATGGAGTATCCGGGAAAGGCGAAGGGCCCCCTGTTCGGCTGTTGAACAGGGGGCCCTCGCATTTGGTAGCGGGGGCAGGATTTGAACCTGCGACCTCTGGGTTATGAGCCCAGCGAGCTACCGAACTGCTCCACCCCGCGGCGATGTCTTAACTCTATGGGGTGCCGATTCCTTGCGCAAACCGGCGAGGAACCAGGCGCGGCCCAGGCGTGAATCCGGCCTTGCGGCACGCGCGCGGGACCCGCGGCCGGATCTCCCTCCCAGCCGCGGGTCCCGGGTGGGGCCTCAGCCCATGTGCGGGTAGCGGTAGTCCGTCGGGGCGACGAAGGTCTCCTTGATGGAGCGCGGCGACGTCCAGCGGAGGAGGTTCAGCACGGACCCGGCCTTGTCGTTGGTGCCCGACGCGCGCGCGCCGCCGAACGGCTGCTGGCCCACGACGGCGCCCGTGGGCTTGTCGTTGACGTAGAAGTTGCCCGCGGCGAAGCGCAGGACCTCCTGGGTGCGCGCCACGGCGGCCCGGTCGTTGGCGATGACCGCGCCGGTCAGCGCGTAGGCCGACACCGACTCCAGCTGGGCGAGAACCTCCTCGTAGCGCTCGTCCTCGTACACGTGGACGCCGAGGATCGGGCCGAAGTACTCGGTCCGGAAGATGTCGTTCTCCGGGTCGTCCGAGACGAGGACGGTCGGGCGGACGAAGTAGCCCACCGAGTCGTCGTAGGTCCCGCCCGCGACGATCTCCACCGAGGGGTCGTCCTTCGCCCGGTCGATCGCGGCCTTGTTCTTGGCGAACGCGCGCTCGTCGATCACCGCGCCGATGAAGTGGGACAGGTCGGCGACGTCGCCCATGGTCAGCCCGTCCACCTCGGCGGCCAGCTCCTCCTTGAAGCCGTTCTCCCAGATGGAGCGGGGGACGTAGGCGCGCGACGCGGCCGAGCACTTCTGCCCCTGGTACTCGAACGCGCCCCGCACGAGCGCGGTCTTCAGGACGGCCGGGTCTGCGGACGGGTGCGCGACGACGAAGTCCTTGCCCCCGGTCTCACCGACGAGCCGCGGGTAGCCGCGGAACTTCTCGATGTTGGCGCCGACGGTCTTCCACAGGTGCTGGAACGTCGCGGTGGAGCCGGTGAAGTGGATCCCGGCGAGGTCGGGGTGCGCGAGGGCCACCTCCGACACGGCGAGGCCGTCGCCCGTCACGAGGTTGATGACGCCCGGTGGCAGCCCGGCCTCCTCCAGCAGCCGCATGATCAGGACGGCGGCGTAGGTCTGCGTCGGCGACGGCTTCCACACGACCACGTTGCCCATCAGCGCGGGCGCGGTGGGGAGGTTCCCGGCGATCGCGGTGAAGTTGAACGGGGTGATCGCGTAGACGAACCCCTCCAGCGGGCGGTGGTCCGACCGGTTCCACACGCCGGGGCTGCTGATGGGCTGCTCGGCGACGACCTGCCGGGCGAAGTGCACGTTGAAGCGCCAGAAGTCGATCAGCTCGCAGGAGCTGTCGATCTCGCCCTGCTGGGCGGTCTTGGACTGCCCGAGCATGGTCGCGGCCAGCAGCCGCTCCCGCCACGGCCCGGCCAGCAGGTCGGCCGCGCGCAGGAAGATCGCGGCCCGGTCGTCCAGCGACAGCGCCCGCCAGGCGGGGGCCGCCGCGAGCGCGGCGGCGATGGCGTCCCGCGCGTCGCCGGCGGTCGCGGTGCCGAAGGTGCCGAGCACGGCGGCGTGCTTGTGCGGCTGCACGACCGCCACCTTCGCCCCGGCGCCCAGCCGCCGCTCGCCGCCGATCGTCATGGGCAGGTCGATCGGCGCGCGCGCCGTCTGCTCGGCGAGCTCGGCCTCCAGCCGGGCCCGCTCGGCGCTGCCGGGCGCGTAGCCGAGCACCGGCTCGTTCACCGGCGTCGGAACAGTGGTCACGGCGTCCATGAAAGGAACCCTCCTGGTCAGCGGGAGACGAACGAACGGAGAAAGAAGACGAGGTTGGCGGGCCGCTCGGCCAGGCGCCGCATGAAGTAGCCGTACCAGTCGGCCCCGTAGGGGACGTAGACGCGCATCCGGTTGGCCTCCGCGATCCGCCGCTGCTCGGCGGCCCGGATCCCGTACAGCATCTGGAACTCGAACGAGTCGGCGGACCGCCCGGCCCGGAGCGCCAGGGTATGCGCGATCTCGATGATGCGCGGGTCGTGGCTGCCGATCATCGGGTAGCCGGAGCCGGCCATGAGCGTCCGCAGGCCCCGCACGTAGGCGCGGTCGATCTCCGGCTTGTTCTGGAAGGCGACGGAGGCGGGCTCGGCGTAGGCGCCCTTGACCAGCCGGACCCGCGACCCCTCGTGCGCCAGGTCGCGCAGGTCGCCCTCGGTGCGTCGCAGCATCGCCTGGATGGCGACGCCGGCCCACGGGAAGTCCGCCCGGAGCTTGCCGAGGATCTCCAGGGTCGAGTCGACGGTCGTGTGGTCCTCCATGTCGAGCGTGACCGTGATCCCGGCCTTCGCCGCGGCGGCGCAGATCGCGCGGGCGTTGTCCAACGCGAGGTCGCCCGGCAGCGCCTGGCCGAGCGCCGACAGCTTCACCGAGGCGTCGGCACCCTCGTTGAGGCCGTGCTCCTCGAAGGCCGTGAACAGCTCCAGGTAGGCGTCCCGGGTCGCGTCGGCCTGCGCCCGCTCCGTCGTGTCCTCACCGAGGTGGTCGAGGGTGACGCGCAGCCCGTCCGAGGTCAGCTCCCGGACGGCGCGGACGGCCGACGCGAGGTCCTCCCCGGCCACGAACCGGTCGACGACCCCCCGGGTCAGGGGCACCGTGGTGACCAGGCCGCGCATCCGGCCGCTGCGCGCGGCGGCGAGGAGAAGAGGACTGAGCATGGGGACCTCCTACGACGATGGGCACTCCGCACGTTAGGAGCGATCCATCCCCATCTCGTATAGTCAGGTGCCACTTTCACGAAGCCACTTCTTCATACAGATGTCACAGGGACGACCATGGCTCACGACCTTCAGGAGATCGTGGAGTTGGCGGCCGACCTCCTGGGCGCCCCGGCCACCCTGGAGGACCGCGACTTCCACCTCGTCGCCTACGCGGCCCACGGCGACACGATCGACCCCGTCCGGATGGAGTCGATCCTGCACCGCCGCGCGACCGAGGCGGTCCGCACCCGGTTCGAGCGGCACGGCATCGCCCGCGCCACCGGGCCCGTCCGCATCCCGGCCGACGTCACGATCGGCCAGCTCGGCCGGCTGTGCCTGCCCGCGCGCTGGAACAACGTCACCTACGGCTACCTGTGGCTGCTGGACGACAAGGAGCGCGTCTCCGCCGCCCAGGCCGCCCAGGCGATGCCGCTGTGCGAGCGCGCCGGGCTGCTGATGGCCCGCCGCGCCCGCGAGCGCGACGACCTCGGCTGGAAGATCGCCGACCTGCTGTCCGCGCAGCCGGACGCGCGCGCCCAGGCCGCGAGCGACCTGGCCGAGGCCGGTGCCCTGGACCCACCGCTGGCCGTCGCCGTGCTGCGCACGCAGAGCCCCGAGCCGCTGAACCCGTGGCTGCTGCCCCATTCGGTCCTGACGACGGTCTGGCAGGGCGACCACGTCCTGGTGATCCCGTCCGCCACGTCCCCCCAGGCGATCACGGACCGCGCCCGCCGGGTCCTGGAGGAGCGCAACGTGCCCGTCCAGGCGGGCCTCTGCACGTCCTGCCCGACCTTGGAGCACGTCCACGAGGGCTGGCTGCGCGCCCGTGTGGCCGCCCGCACGGCCCTCCCCGGCGAGACCCGCGACTGGACGACCCTGGGCGCCCTCCGCCTCCTGCGCGCCGCCGGCGACGACTCCCTGATCCAGGCCACCCGCACCCCGGGCACCGACCGCCTACTCCAACACCCGGACCTGACGACCACGGCCCGCACCTACCTGGACCACGCCGGCAACGTCCAGAAAACCGCCCAATCCCTCAACATCCACCGCCAGACCCTCTACCACCGCCTGCGCCGCATAGAAGACCTGACGGCCCTCTCCCTGACCAACGGCCAAGACCGCCTGACCCTCCACCTAGCCCTAACCCTGACCCCCCACCTCCCCGAGTAGGTCACCGCAGCGAAGCCGCCGAGACCTGTGCCCGTGCCACCTCCCCAGCCCGCAGCAGCGGCGGCGACAGCAACCACGCGGGCCCCCGCCGGTACAGCGCCGCGGGCCGGCCCGCATCGAGGATCCTCCGTTCGCCGGTGGTCTCCAGGAACTGCTCGGCCCGGGTGACCTTCCGTCGGAAGTTGCTCGGATCGAGCACGACCCCCCACACGGCCTCGTAGACCTCTCGCAGGTCGGCGATGGTGAACGGCTCAGGGCAGAAGGCCGCCGCCACGGTCGTGTACTCGAGTTGCGACCGCGCCCGCTCGAGCGCCTCGCGAAGGATGACCTCGTGGTCGAACGCGAGCGGAACCTCTCCGCCGAGCACCGGTAGAACCGCCTCCCATCGCGCCGCACGGGCATCGGTGCCCGCCATCGGCACGGGCATGTCCGGGCCGAGCGCCAGGTAGGCGACCGTGATGACCCGCCCCCGGGGGTCCCGTCCCGGATCGCCATAGGTGCGCACCTGCTCCAGATGCAGCCGACGCCCGTCGAGCCCCGTCTCTTCGGCCAGTTCCCGCAGAGCGGCCTCATCGAGGGTCTCTCCCTTCCGTACGTATCCGCCGGGCAGCGCCGCGCGCCCGAGGAACGGCTCCTTCCCTCGCTCGATCAAGAGCACATGGAGCTGACCTCCGCGAATCGTGAAGATCACCAAATCCACGGTCACCGCGACCGGCTCGCGCTCGTGCACGCCCGCCCCCTAAAGGTTGCATTGACTTTAAATCGTGCACCACTTAAGGTCATGCATACCAAAAACGAGGGCGGGGGACGGCATGGGCGGCCGACCGGTGTCACTGACCAAGGACTCGACGGCACGAGCCGACGATGGCGCCGAGACGACGCGGCACCTGTGCGCGGCGACCTACCTCGATCGCGGCTTCCGCGACATGATCATCACCAAGGTCCTCGCCGACCACCGGCACCGCGTGGCCCCGTCCTACGGGTTCGACCTGGTGGCGGTCACCGCCCACGCGTGGCGCGCATGGCGTCTGGACGCGGTGAAGCACGCCTGCGTTCTCACCGTCCTCGCCGTCACGGCGGCCGGTAGTCCCGCGGCCGTGGTCGCCGCGATCTGCGGGGCGGTCCTGCCCTGGCTGGTATGCCGCACCGCGGTGCTCGCCCCCCAAGTACTGACACTGAAGGCGAAACTCAAAGTCGTCCAGTTCCTACGCAAACACGCGACCATCGGAGAACTCGAGGATTCCAACCGCCTACAGGAACGCCTACAGCTGCTCAAGCTCGCCACCAGCGGTTGCGTGGTCGCGTCAGCGGTCCCGGTCGTGGCGGCCGGTGCCGATGGAACGCCCTTATCCCAGGCCCTGGCCAGGGCGGGGATCGCGATGGCCCTGATGGTCATCGCGATCGCCCTGGTCTCCTGCGCCCGATACCGGGCGATCACCACGACGCGGACGGGCCACAGCCTGCGCCCGCGCCGCCTCGACCGGCGGCTCCGCGCCATCGAACTCCAGCAGAACGATCATGTCGTGGTCTATCGCAGGCCCGAGCCCCGCAAAGGGGACGGCAGGCGCACCGACGCCGAGGACGACGGGCCTGGTTTCTTCGTCGGCAGTGGCCGGCTGGTGCACCGCTGGCTGCCTCCTCTGGCGATCCAGTTGGTCCGTCCGAAGAGCACGCTTCCGGCCGCCGACGAACCGGACGCCCTGACCCGCCGCGAGTACCGGAAGCCGCCATTCGACGCCCATGAGCTGGTGCGCCATCTCATCAGGACGATGCAGCCGATCGGGCATAGCTCGGATCGGAGCCGCCTGCCCGGCTACCGGATCAACCAGCGGGTGTTCGTGGCCGAGGCGGACGCGCCCTTCGCGGGCGAGCAGATCCGTGCCGGGCTGGGTCTCCACGCCCTGCCGCAGATCATTAACGAGCCGCACGGCCCCCTTCAGCACTTCCTCGAGATACGCGTCACCTCTTCCGGAGAACTGGTCACCACGGTCTTCCTGCGCGTCACGGTCAAGGGCCGCTCGCTCAGCCTCGACTTCGCCGCCTGCGCCCTGCCGAGAACGCCCCCGGAGTTCGAGCGCTTCGCCCGGCCCACCCAAGCGGGAAGGGCGACGCTGGTCCGCGACGTCCTGCTCGATCTCCGCCGCCTCCACGTCGAACTGGGGTGTACATGGCAGATTCTCCGGGCACCCGGGACCCTCCTCCGGGTGGCCCGAGCACGCCGGAGTCAGGGCCCGGCACCGGTGACCGCGCCCCAGTTGAGCATCCGGGAAGAAGTGGCGGCCGAGTGGGACCGGGCCGACTTCGACAAGCCGACGATCCTCGACCAGATGAAGATCCTCGAACTTCGTCTGCTGGAGACGACGAAGGACTTCCTGAGAAGCCACAACGTCGACACGTCCGCCTTCGAGAAACGCGCGGAGACCATCATCAGCGCGAGCGTGCTCAACATGGGCGGCCATATGGAGATCCGAGACTCGGCCATCGGAGACGGCGCCCAGGTCAACCGGAACACCCCCGTCATGGAAGGAGCACAATCGTGAACAAGACCCCTCGTGTCAACGGAATCCTGAACACCGGTGGCACCATGGCCGTGACCAACTCGGCCGTCGGGAACAGGCCGACCGTCAATCTGGGCACCTCGGCGGAGCACAGGGGCGGGGCTCGGCCGCAGCACACCGACGTCGGAATCATCACCGTCCTCGGGGTGGAGACCAACGCCGTCAGGCTGGCCCTCGGGCTCCAGGAGACGCCCGTCGGCGCGCTGCGCTTCTACACGGGCGCTTGCGGGGGCCTCAAGATCGCTGCGATCCGCGCTCTGGCGCAGGGCCAGCGCTCCGCGATGGCCGCCTATGAGAATCTGCGCCGTCACTTTGATCCGAAAATCATGGTCCTCGCGGGCATAGGGGGCGGAATACACGGCGACGTCGCGGTGGGCGACGTCGTGGTGGCCACCCGGGTCGTTTACTACGACCTCCGGAAGAAGACGCCGGAGGGCACTCACAGGCGTGGAGAGGAACGCGAGACGTCGGCGGCGGTCGGCCACGCGATCAACGCGTTCTTCACCGACCATGATCCGGCCGAGTTTCCCGTGGAGGATCCGGGTGGGACGCGTCGTGACCTGCGCATGTTCCACGGCCCCATCGGCTCTGGTGAGGCGGTGGTCGCCGACGGCGAGGCCGACGTCGTCCGCTACCTGGCCTCCTTCAACAACAAGATCCTCGCGCTGGACATGGAGGCGGGCGGTCTCAGCCAGGTCACCCACGAGCACTCCGCCGATACGGGCCGCCTCCACGGTTGGGTGGTCGTCCGCGGTATCTCCGACACCGCGGACGCGTCCAAAGACGACGCCCACCACCGCACAGCGTCATGGCATGCCGCCGTGGCCCTGGGGAAGCTCATCCCCTACCTGAAGACACCTGCCCTCCCACAAGAAGCTCACTGACCCCAGACCGCCGAGCCCCAAGAAGCCGAGCCGAGCAACAAGCTCAGCCACAGGGGGGCGAGGGGCGGAGCCCCAGAGGGGGTGTGGGGGCGGAGCCCTCATATCGGGGGGTCCGGGGGGTCGTCCCCCCGGGAATGGCGAAGGGTCCCCTTGGGGAGCGGCTGAAAGCCGCGACCAAGAGGACCCTAGGGACCAGTAGCGGGGGCAGGATTTGAACCTGCGACCTCTGGGTTATGAGCCCAGCGAGCTACCGAACTGCTCCACCCCGCGGTGATGTCTTAACTCTAGGGCATCGGGAGGGTGCGTCCAAATCGGTTTACTTCGAGCAGGCGGGGATGTCGCCCTTGCCGCTGGTGAGGGCGTTGATGGACTGGACGGCGCCGTGGAGGGTGTCGGCGCGGACGAGGCGGAGGCCGCCGGGGCGGGCGGAGAGGGCGTCGGCGCAGTTCCTGCGGGGGGTGAGGAAGACGGTGGCGCCGGCGCGGCGGGCGGCGATCATCTTCTGCTGGATGCCGCCGATGGGGCCGACCTCGCCCTCGGGGGTGATGGTGCCGGTGCCGGCGATGAAGGTGCCGCCGGTGAGGGGGCCGGGGGTGAGCTTGTCGACGATGGCGAGGGAGAACATGAGGCCGGCGCTGGGGCCGCCGATGTCGCCGACGCTGATGTCGATCTTGAAGGGGAACTTGTACTGGTCGGCGAGGACGACGCCGACGACGGCGCGTTTGCCGGTGGGGTCGGCGACGGTGGTGAGCGTGATCTTCTCTTCCCTGCCCGCGCGCCGGACGGTGAGGGCGGCGGAGTCGCCGATCTTGCGCTTGGCCATGGTGCCGGTGACCTGGGAGACGCTGGTGACCTTGGCGCCGTCGAGGGCGGTGATCTCGTCGCCGGGCTTGAGCCGGCCGTCGGCGGGCTTGCCCTTCTGGACGCCGTCGACGACGACCTGGGTGGCGATGGGGATGCCGAGCTCGTGCAGGGCGGCGGCCTCGGCGCTCTGCTGGGAGTCCTGCATCTGGCGGGTGTTCTCCTGGTCGACCTGCTGCTGCGACTCGTTCTTGGGGAAGATCGTCTCTTCGGGGACGATCGCGGTGTCCTTGGCGAGCCAGCCGCGCAGGGCGGTGAACAGGTCGATGCGGCCGCCGGGTCCGCCGCGGTAGGTGACGGTGGTGAAGTTGAGGTGGCCGCCGTCGGGGTAGGTCTGCCGCCCCTCGATGCGGATGAGGGGCTGGCCCTTGTCGTTGGTGCCGAGGGTGTTGCTCGTCGGGCCGGGCATCAGCGCGACGTAGGGCACGGGCATGAGGGAGCCCACGAGGGCCAGCGCGAAGACGAGCACGCTCGCGACGGTGAGCGTGGCGGCACGACGAGACATGCCGGAAACTCTATGCGGATCGGGGGCCTCGGCCGTCCCTGACCCACGTGCCGGTCTCCGCCGGGCGGAGGTCAGCAGGCGCCGACCCATTCGTCGCCGCCGTCGGCGAAGGTCTGGTGCTTCCAGATGGGCACCTGGGCCTTGAGGTCGTCGATGAGGCGGCGGCAGGCCGCGAACGCCTCGGCGCGGTGCGGGCAGGCCGCGGCGACGACGACGGCGTGGTCGCCGATGTCGAGGTCGCCGACGCGGTGCAGGGCGGCGAGGGCGCGGACGGGAAGGTCCGCGGCGATCTTCTCCATGACCGCGCGGAGCTCCCGCTCGACGGTGGGGTGGGCGCTGTAGGACAGCCCGCGGACGGCTCTGGCGTGGTCGTGGTCGCGGACGGTGCCGATGAACACGGCGGTGCCGCCGGCGGCGGGGTCGCCGACGGCGGCGAGCACCTCGTCGACCGACAGGGGGGCGTCGCGGACGCCGACCAGCCTGATGACGTCGATGGTGCCGCCGGCGGCACTGTCATGGCTCACGTCCCGCAGGCTACCTCTCCGGTGCCCGGCCCGGTTCGTCCGGTTCGAAGGTGGCGGCGAGGGCGTCGGAGAGGGCGGGGACGAGGTCGGGTCCGGTGAGGATCTCGTCGTCGCCGTCGTGGCGGCGCAGCCGCAGCGCGGAGTGCCGGCCGCCGTCGCGCAGGACGCCGACGACCATGCGGACGTCCTCGCGGCGGGGGTGGGCGGCGGCGAACGCGGCGGCCTCGGCCTCGTCGTCGGGGATCTCCTGTTCGGCGTCCGGCGGCAGGACGACGCGTTCGATGACCAGCGCGCAGCCGGTGACCGTGTCCGGCCAGGCGATGGTGGCGAGCGCGTCCTCGACGGCGGCCTGCTCGGGCAGCCCGGGCTGTTCGAGGGCGGCGAGGGTGTCGGCGCCCGGGGCGAGGCCGAGCTGCTCGGCGAGCTCGGGTTCGGCGGCGCGCAGCTCGGTGCTGCGGACGAGCGCGTAGAGGCAGGGCGGCGCGTCCCAGTCCCGCTGGGACCAGTGCCGTTCGAGATCGAGGACGACTTCTTCGAGGAGGCTCACGGGGCCATCTTTCCCCCAATGGGCTTGGGGAAGTGCGGGAACCCCCCGCCCAGTCGGTAGGTTGCATACAGCACCGGCGGGCCGCCGGTGGGCGAGATCTCGATCGGAGGGGCCCTTGACCTTCCGGACTCCCGGCTTCGGGCGCCGGCTCGGCAGCGGACGGACCCGGCTGGTGCTGCCGGTGCTCGTGGTCCTGGCGGCGGTGCTGATCGGCTTCCTGGTGTTCGACGCGGTGTACACCGATCTGCTGTGGTACCGGTCGGTGGGCTTCTCGTCGGTGTACACGACCAGATGGCAGGCCCGGCTGGTGCTCTTCTTCGGGGCGGGGCTGCTGATGGCCCTGGTGGTGGGCGCGAACGTGGTGGTCGCCTACCGGCTGCGCCCGGCGTACCGGCCGCTGTCGGTGGAGCAGCAGGGGCTGGAGCGGTACCGGTCGGTGATCGATCCGCGGCGGCGGCTGATCTCGGTGGTCCTGCTGGGGCTGCTGGGCGTGCTGACGGGTTCGTCGGTGGCGGGACGGTGGCAGGTCTGGCTGGCGTTCCTGCACCGGACCTCGTTCCACGTGAAGGATCCGCAGTTCCACAAGGACATCTCGTTCTACGTGTTCACGTATCCCTTCCTGCGGCTGGTCCTCGGCGTGGTGTTCGCGACCGTGATCCTGTCGTTCCTGGCCGCGGTGATGGTGCACTACCTGTACGGGGGGTTGCGGCTGCAGGGGCCGGGCGACAAGGCGAGCCCGCCCGCGCGCGCCCACCTGTCGGTGCTCGCGGGGCTGTTCGTCCTGCTGAAGGCGTTCGCGTACTGGTTCGACCGGTACGGGCTGGTGCACTCGGAGCGCGGCGCGACGACGGGGGCGTCCTACACGGACGTGAACGCGCTGCTGCCCGCCAAGACGATCCTGGCGGTCATCGCGCTGATCTGCGCGGTGATGTTCGTCAGCAACCTGCTGCGCCGCGGGATGATGCTGCCCGGCGTGGGGTTCACGCTGCTGGTGCTGTCGGCGGTGCTGCTCGGCGGGGTGTACCCGCTGCTGATCCAGCAGTTCCAGGTCAAGCCGGACGAGCTGGCCAAGGAGCGCGCCTACATCGCGCGCAACATCGCGGCGACCCGGCAGGCGTACGGGGTCGACGGGGCGGCCGTCCGGCAGTACGGGGCGCAGCCGGTGAGCGACCCGAAGCAGCTGCGGACCGAGGGCGAGAAGCTCGGCGGGGTCCGGCTCCTCGACCCGAACGTGGTCGGCAAGACGTTCGAGCAGAGCCAGCAGTTCCGGCCCTTCTACAAGTTCCCCGACATCCTGGACGTCGATCGCTACATGGTCGACGGGAAGATGACCGACACGGTCGTCGGGCTGCGGGAGCTGTCCGGTCCGCCGTCGGGCCAGCAGAGCTGGGTGAACGACCGGATGGTCTACACCCACGGCTACGGGTTCGTCTCGGCCTACGGCGATCACATCGCGCCGGGGGGGCTGCCCGACTTCATCACCGGGAAGATGCCCGTCCCTCCCGGTGAGCGCATCCGGGTCGACCACCCGCAGATCTATTTCGGGGAGAACTCCCCCGAGTACTCGATCGTCGGCGGAAGCGGCCAGCAGGAGTTCGACTACCCCGACCAGAGCCCGGCGAGGCAGCACAGCACCACCTACGGCGGCTCCGGGGGCGTCCGGGTCGACTCGTTCTTCCGCAAGCTCCTGTTCTCGACGAAGTTCAAGGACAAGAACCTCCTGTTGTCAGGGGCGATCAACAACAAGGCGAAGGTCCTCTACAACCGGACGCCCCGCGAGATGGTGCACCGCGCCGCGCCCTGGCTGACGCTGGACGGCGACCCGTATCCGGCCGTGGTGAACGGCCGCGTCCTGTGGCTCCTGGACGGCTACACCACGTCCAACGGGTACCCGTACTCGGAGCGGATGAGCATCGGCGAGGCCACCCACGACACGATCACCGAGACGCGGTCGGCGGTCACCCGGCAGGCCGACGACCACATCAACTACATCCGCAACTCGGTGAAGGCCACGGTCGACGCCTACGACGGCTCCGTCACGCTCTACCAGTGGGACGCCAAGGACCCGATCCTGAAGACGTGGATGAAGGTGTTCAAGAACACCGTCCAGCCGTACGAGAGCATCCCGCCGGAGCTGCGGGAGCACTTCCGTTACCCGCAGGACCTGTTCAAGGTCCAGCGGAAGATCCTTTCCAGGTACCACGTGACGGATCCGGCGGCGTTCTACAGCGGCGAGGGCTTCTGGGAGGTGCCGCAGGACCCGGCCGCGCCGGGCAAGCGCCAGCCGCCGTACTACCAGACGCTGGCGATGCCGGACGGCGGCGGCGAGCGGTTCTCGCTGACCACGGTGTTCAACCCGCGCGACAACGCCGCCCTCGCCGCGTTCATGTCCGTCGACTCCAGCCCCGGGGGCTACGGCCGCATCCAGATCCTGGAGATGCCGCGCAACGCGCAGTCCGGGTCGAGCCAGGTCCAGAACGGCTTCGACACGCAGGTCAAGAACGACTTCTACGCGCTGAAACAGGGCACGCGGACGGTCATCGGCAACATGCTCACGATCCCCTTCGCGGGCGGCCTGCTGTACGTGGAGCCGGTCTATGTCAAGTCGACCGGCAAGAACTCCTTTCCGCAGCTGGGGAAGGTCCTGGTGCAGTTCGGCGGGCAGCTCGCCTCCGCCGACACGTGGGAGGAGGCCCGCGACCACATCCTCGGCGGCGCGGGGACGGGATCACCGGTGACGCCGGTGCCGGGCGGGCAGCTCAACGACGCGGCGCGCCGGGCGATCGCCCAGCTCCAGGAGGCCGTCGGCGCCTACGAGAAGGCCCAGAAGGCGGGGGACTATCCCGCCATGGGCGAGGCGTGGACGCGGATCAAGCAGGCCAGGGACGCGCTGGCGGCCGCCCAGCAGGCCAAGCCGGGGGCTCCGGCGCCGGTCCCGTCGGGGTCGCCGTCGCCGTCGGGGTCGCCGTCCCCGTCCGGATCGCCGCCGGCCGCCGGCCCGACGAGCTGACCCACCGGGCGCCGCCGGGCCG
>NZ_CAACVB010000172.1 GCF_900659635.1 Actinomadura roseirufa
CACCAATGATACCGAAGTGACAATTAACGCGATCGCTGCTTAACTAGCACAACGGATCACGGGGTGGCCTTTTCTTACACCACTCCCATGGACGCGGCCGCGCGCCACGCCCGGGCGGTAGTTTCTACAGATGAGCGATCGGCCGACCCTCGACGCCATCCGGCGCGCGCCCAAGGTGCTGCTGCACGACCATCTCGACGGCGGGGTACGGCCCGCGACCGTCGTCGACCTCGCCCGCGAGACCGGGTACGAGGACCTGCCGACCACGGACGTGGAGAGCCTGCGGACGTGGTTCGCCGAGGCGTCCAACTCCGGGTCGCTGGAGCGGTACCTGGAGACGTTCTCGCACACCGTCGGCGTGATGCAGTCCACCGAGGCGCTCACGCGGGTGGCCTACGAGTGCGCCGAGGACCTCGCCAAGGACGGCGTCGTGTACGCGGAGGTGCGGTACGCGCCCGAGCTGCACACGCGGACGGGCCTGACGCTGGAACAGGTCGTCGAGGCCGTGCTGGAGGGGTTCGCGCGCGGCGGGCGCGAGCACGGGATCCGGGTCGGGACGCTGGTGACGGCGATGCGGCACCAGGCGCGCAGCATGGAGATCGCGGAACTGGCCGTCCGGTACCGGGACGCGGGCGTCGTGGGCTTCGACATCGCGGGCGCGGAGGCCGGATACCCGCCCACCCGGCACCTGGACGCCTTCGAGTACCTCCAGCGGGAGAACGCGCACTTCACCATCCACGCGGGGGAGGGGTTCGGGCTGCCGTCGATCTGGCAGGCGATCCAGTGGTGCGGCGCCGACCGGCTCGGGCACGGCGTGCGGATCATCGACGACATCGACGTGACCGGCGGCACGCCGAGGCTCGGGCGGCTCGCCGACTACGTCCGCGACAAGCGCATCCCGCTGGAGATGTGCCCGACGTCCAACATCCAGACGGGCGCGGCGAAGTCGATCGCCGAGCACCCGATCGGGCTGCTGCGGCGGCTGAGCTTCCGGGTCACGGTGAACACCGACAACCGGCTGATGAGCGGGACGACGCTGTCGGAGGAGTTCGCGCGGCTCGTGGACGCCTTCGGGTACGGCTGGGACGACCTCCAGTGGTTCACCGTCAACGCGATGAAGTCGGCGTTCGCGCCGTTCACCGACCGGCTGGAGCTGATCAACGGAGTGATCAAGCCCGGGTTCGCGCAGCTCAAGTGGAGCGGCGCCCGTCCCCTGGCATGATCGGGGCATGACGATTCGTTCCACCGGCGGGCGCGTCGCCGCCTACGCGTGGTTCGCGTTCGCCGCGCTGAACCTCGCCGACCTGGCGTTCGGCATCACCGGCGACGCCCACTACTCCGTGACCACGGGCTCGATCGCGGTGCTGCTGCTGCTCGGCTGCGGGATCGCCTACGTCATCGGGCTCCGGCCGGCGATCATCGGGGACGACGCCGGGGTGACGGTCCGCAACCCGCTGCGTGTCGCGCGGGCGCCGTGGCGGCGCCGCGCTGGCCCTGCTGCCCGCCGACCGCGTGCTGGTGGCCGCGCACGCCTGGCTCGCGCCGCTGCCGCCGGAGGGCGCCTCGGTGATCGTGCACCGGACGCCGGACCGGGCGCCCGAGCTGGCCGCCGCCCAGGGGACCGGGTCGGCGGACCTGCTCCAGAACGGCCTGGCCGACGTCCTGGTGGAGGAGCGCCCGGACGCCGCGGACGAGCCGGAGGCGTTCTGCCGGCGCGTCGCGGCGGCGCTGGAAGCGGAGCTGTCCGGGCTGGTCCCGGGGGATCCGGCGGCGCGGACGGACCGCTACCGGGCACTGCCGCGTCCCGCACGTTGACCTGATTTCATTTGGGTACGTACGATCTCGGGGTCGGCCCCTCGCGCCCCCCAGGAGGAACCCGTGCGCGCCCTGCTCATCCAGCACGACCACCTCACGTCCGCCGGGCCGGTGGGGGAGCGGCTGACCGGGCGCGGCTGGGACCTGAGCGAGCTGCTCGTGGTGCCCGCCGACCGGCATCTGACCCCGGACGTCGCGTGCGACTTCCCCGACCCGCTGGGCTTCGACCTGGTCGTCCCGATGGGCGCGCCCTGGTCGGTGGACGATCCGGGTGTCGCGTCGTGGGTGGAGCCGGAGCTCGCCATGCTCGGCAAGGCGCACGCGGCGGGCGTGCCGATCCTCGGCATCTGCTTCGGCGGGCAGGCCCTCGCGGCGGCCCTGGGCGGGCGGGTCGAGCGGGCCCCGCGCCCGGAGCTGGGCTGGGTGGACGTCGAGACCGGCGATCCGGACCTGGTCGGCCCCGGCCCGTGGTTCCAGTTCCACTACGACCGCTGGGTGCTGCCGCCCGGGGCCGTCGAGGTCGCCCGCGACGACGTCTGCTCCCAGGCGTTCGTCCTCGGCCGGAGCATGGGCGTGCAGTTCCACCCGGAGATCACTCCGGCCGAGCTGGAGGCGTGGCTCACGCACGGCGGCGCGGCGCACATGCGCGCCGCGGGCGTCGACCCGGACGCGGTCCTGGCAGAGGTGCGGCGGACCGAGGACGCCTCGGCCCGCCGCACCCACGCCCTGGTGGACGCCTTCCTCGATCGAGTGGCCGCCCAGTAGCAGGCGGGCGCCCGCTCAGGTCTCGCAGGCCAGGCCGTAGCGCACCAGCACGTCCTGCGACCTGAGGTGCCCCGGCCCGCGACGCGCCGTCCTGTCCGGCGCCTTGAAGGGCGTAGCGTCGAAGGAGGGCGCGGTGACGGCCCGTGCCGACTCTGCCCGTGCCGACTCTGCCCCAGTCGACGCGGACGGCGCGGCCCCCGGGCGCGCCGTCCCCGGCATGGCGGCGGCCGGGCGGGCCGTCCGGCGCCGGGTGCCGCGATGGCGCCGGCCCCGGGGGATCTGCGCGCCCAGCGCCGCGAGCCCCAGCCCGGCCAGGACGGCGGCGAGCGCCCACGTGGTCATCTTGTAGGTCTGGCATCCTGCCGTCGTGTCCGCCATGTCGCTCGTTGTCCTGTTCTTGGGCGATCCCGACCTTTCTCTATGGCAGTGTGTCAGGTGTTCGTCACGCTGAGTATCGTGGCAATCCCGTACAGCCGCTCGTAGCCGTCCCCACCCTGGTCGGACGGGCCGCCGGCCGGTCAGCGGCCCGGCTCGCCGGCGGCCTGGACCAGGGCCCCGAACAGGGCCTGCTGCGCCCGGTCGGTGGCGGCGGTGTCCTCCGGGTGCCACTGGACGGCGAGGAACCAGCCCCGCCCGCCGGACGGCCCGTCCGACAGCTCGGCGGCCTCGACCGTGCCGTCGGCGGCGTGGGCGGTGGGGGTGAGCCCGGCGGCCAGCGTCGCGATGGACTGGTGGTGGTAGCAGGAGACGAGGGTCTCGACGGTGTCCAGCGTCTTGGCGAGCATGGTGCCCGGCGTGACGGCCACGGGGTGGACGCGGTGCCGGTGGTCGGGCTCCATGTGCTGGTGCAGCGTGCCGCCGAGCACCGTGTTCACGACCTGGAAGCCCCGGCAGACGGCGAGCGTGGGCAGGCCGGCCGCCAGGGCGTGCGCGGCGAGGGCGAGGTCGAACTCGTCCTGCGTCTCGTCCACGTCGTACAGGGCCTCGTGCTCGGTGGCCGCCCCGTAGTGCCGGGGGTGCAGGTCGCCGCCGCCCGGCAGCAGGACGCCGTCGCAGCGCTCCAGGCGGGACGGGTCGAACGGCGCGGCGGGATGCATGACGAACGGCTCGCCGCCGGCCCGGTAGACCGCCTCGACCAGGGCGCGGGCGGCGACCTCGGAGGCGTAACGCAGGGCGGAGGCGCTGGCGGAGAAACGGGCGGGCAGCGCGATGAGGGGGCGGGTCACAGCTCGATCCAGGTCGTCTTCAGGTCGGTGTACTTGTCGAGGGCGTGCAGGGACTTGTCGCGGCCGTGGCCCGACAGCTTGACGCCGCCGAACGGGACGCTCATGTCGCCCTCCTCGTAGCAGTTGACCCAGACCGTCCCGGCGCGCAGGGCGCGGGACACGCGGTGGGCGGTGGACAGGTCCGACGTCCAGACGGCGGCGGCCAGGCCGTAGTCGGTGTCGTTGGCGAGCGCGACGGCCTCGTCCACCTCGTCGAACTCCAGGACGGCCAGGACGGGGCCGAAGATCTCCTCGCGGGCCACCGCCATCGAGGGCGTCACCCGGTCGAACACGGTCGGGGCGAGGTAGCGGCCCTCGCGGGCCTCGCCGCCCGCGCGCAGCCGCGCGCCGTCGGCCTTGGCGGTCGCGACGTGCGACAGGACGCGGGCGTGGTGCCCGGCCGAGACCAGCGGGCCCATCTCGGTGGCCGGGTCGAGCGGGTCGCCGACGCGCAGCGACGCGGCGCGGGCCGTGATCCGCTCGACGACGCGCTCGGCGACGGACCGGTGGACGAGCAGCCGCGACGGCGCCGTGCACATCTCGCCCTGGTTGAAGAAGATGCCCCACGCGGCGGTGTCGGCGGCGGCGTTCAGGTCCGGGGCGTCCGGGAGGATGATGTTGGGCGACTTGCCGCCGAGCTCCAGCCACACGCGCTTGAGGTTGGAGCCCGCCGCGTAGCGCAGGAAGTGCCGGCCGACCTCGGTGGACCCGGTGAACGCCAGGACGTCCACCCCCGGGTGCTCGCCGAGGGCCCGCCCGGCGATCTCGCCGGGCCCGTTCACCACGTTGAACACCCCGGGCGGAAGCCCGGCCTCGGCGGCCAGCGCGGCCAGGTGCAGCGCCGACAGCGGCGACTCCTCGGCGGGCTTCAGCACGACCGTGCAGCCGGCGGCGAGCGCGGGCGCGACCTTCCACGCGGCCATGGTGAGGGGGAAGTTCCACGGGACGACCGCGGCGACGACCCCGGCGGGCTCGCGGGTGACCAGGGCGAGCGAGGAGCCGCCCGTGCGGGGCGCCTCGTCGAGCTGCTTGTCGGCGACCTCGGCGTACCAGCGCAGGCAGCCGAGGAGGGCGCGCAGCTCGATGCCGTGCGCCTCGGTGATCGGCTTGCCCATCTCCAGGCTGATCAGCAGCGCGAGGGTGTCGCGGTCGCGTTCGGCGAGGTCGGCCCAGCGCAGCAGGGCGGCCTTGCGCTCGGCGGGGGAGAGGCGGGGCCAGGGGCCGGTGTCGAAGGCGCGGCGCGCGGCGGCGACGGCGGCGTCCACCTCCGCCGGCCCGGCGGAGGCGACGTGGGCGATCGCGAGGCCGTCCCGGGGGGAGATCACGGGGGTGGCGGCGGCCGCGTCCGTGAAGGCGCCGCCGATGTGGAGGCCGGTGTGCGGGGTGAGCCCGGCGGCACGGGCGCGCCATTCGTCGTACGGGACGTCGGTCACGGGCCGCTCCTCGCGCTAGAGTTCGTTTGAACCCAAACATTAGCGGGGACGGGTTGACCGCCGCCATCCCGCTTCCTAGATTATTTGGGACCAAACAAGCTGGAGGTGCAGCGATGGCAACAGTCGCGGGCGTCGCCGTCGACCCCGGGCACTGGATCGGCGGTGAGCGCACCGGCTCCGCCGCGACGTTCACCGACGTCTCCCCGATCGACGAGCGGCCGATCGCCGAGATCGCGCGCGGCGGGGCGCAGGAGGCGGAGGCGGCGGTGGCCGCCGCCCACCGGGCCTTCCCCTCATGGGCGCGGACCGGCCGGGAAGAGCGCGCGCGCCTGCTGCACGCGATCGCCGACGGCGTCGAGAAGCGGACCGAGGAGCTGGCGCAGGTCGAGACGGCCGACAACGGCGCGCTGATCCGCTCCCACCGGCGCGGCGTCATGCCGCGGGTGGCGCACAACTTCCGGTTCTTCGCCGACCGGCTGCTCGGCCTCGGCCACCCGGACTTCGAGACCCGGGGCCACACCAACCACGTGAGCTGGGACCCGGCGGGCGTCTGCGCGCTCATCACGCCGTGGAACGCCCCGCTGATGCTGGCCACCTGGAAGATCGCGCCCGCGCTGGCGGCCGGGAACACGGTCGTGCTCAAGCCCGCCGAGTGGACGCCGCTGACCGCCTCCCTGCTGGCCGACATCGCCGCCGAGGCGGGGCTGCCCGCCGGGGTGTTCAACGTCGTCCAGGGCTACGGCGCCGAGGTGGGCGGCCCGCTCACCGCGCACCCGGACGTGAAGCGGATCAGCTTCACCGGCTCGGTGCCGACGGCCCGCACGATCGCCGCCGCCGCGGCCGCGAACCTCACCCCGCTGTCGCTGGAGCTGGGCGGCAAGTCCCCGCTGGTCGTGTTCGCCGACGCCGACCTCGACCTCGCGGTCGACCTGGCGGTCGAGCAGTACGACAACGCCGGGCAGGTCTGCCTGGCCGCCACCCGGCTGCTGGTCGAGTCGTCGATCGCCGACGAGTTCGCCGAGCGGTTCATCACCAGGGCGGGCCGGCTCCGGCAGGGCGACCCGCGCGAGGAGACCACCGACATCGGCCCGCAGATCCACCGGCGCCACCTGGAGCGCGTGGACGGCTTCGTCCGGCGGGCCAAGGACGCCGGGGCCACGGCCGTGATCGGCGGCGGCCCCAACGAGGAGCTGGGCGGCCTCTACTACCGTCCCACGCTGTTCACCGGCGCGCGGGACGGCGCGGAGATCCTCACCGAGGAGGTCTTCGGGCCCGTCCTGACGCTCCAGACCTTCGACACCGAAGAGCAGGCCATCGCGATGGCCAACGGCACCCGCTTCGGCCTCGCCGCCACGCTCGCCACGGGCGACCCGGAGCGCGCGCGGCGCGTCACCGACCAGCTCGTGGCCGGGACCGTCTGGGTCAACTGCTTCTTCGTCCGCGACCTCCAGGCCCCGTTCGGGGGATCCCGGCAGTCCGGAGTGGGCCGCGAAGGCGGCGACTGGAGCTTCGACTTCTACTGCGACCTGAAGAACACGGTGACGGCGCCATGGGTGAGGTAGTCGGCGCTGGGCTGCTCGCCCACGTCCCAACGATCGTGCTGCCCGAGGTGACGCGGCGCGAGCTGAACCACGGCGAGGACACCACGCTCGTCCCCGGCCTGAAGCGGCTCCGCGCGGAGGTCTTCGACCGGGACGACTACGACACCGTCGTCCTCCTGGACTCGCACTGGGCCACCACCGTCGAGTTCGTCACCACCGCGCACGACCGGCGCGCCGGGCTGTACACGTCCGAGGAACTGCCGCGCGGCATGTCCCGGATGCCCTACGACATCCCCGGCGACCCGGAGCTGGCCCGCGCGATCGCGACCTTCGCCGGCAAGCACGGGACCTACATCACCCCGATCGACGACCCGTACCTGCCGATCTACTACGCGACCGTCAACCTGTGGACGCACCTCGGCGTGCGCGACAACCCCTACCTCGGGGACCCGGGCAAGGCGTGGATCTCGATCGGCGTGTGCCAGACGGCCGACACCGAGGACTTCCTGCGCCTCGGCCGGGCCCTCGGGGACGCGATCGCCGCCACCGACCGGCGCGTCCTGCTCATCGCCTCCGGGGCGCTGTCGCACACGTTCTGGCCGCTGCGCGTGATCCGTGACCACGAGGCGGCCGGGCCCGAGCACATCTTCACCCCCGAGGCGCGGGCCGCCGACGAGGAGCGCATCGCCTGGCTCCGCGCGGGCGACCACGCCCGCGTCCTGGACACCATGCCGGAGTTCCTCCGCTTCAAGCCCGAGGCCCGCTTCGGCCACTACCTCATGATGATCGGCGCGCTGGGGGAGCGGGCGTGCACCGCGCCCGGCCGCCTCTACAGCGAGTACGAGAACTCCGTCGGAACCGGCCAGGTGCACCTCTGGTTCGACCGCCCCGAGAACGGATGGACTGCCTGAATGCCCGAGTACCGCCGCATCCTGCTCGACGGCGCCGCCACCCAGGTCGTGCGCGACGGTGACGTCCTCCTCAGCGCGGACGGCCGTAGCGTCCGCGCGGACGAGGCCGTCCACCTGCCGCCGTGCGAGCCGTCCAAGGTGGTCGCGGTCCACCTGAACCACCGCAGCCGGGTCGAGGAGTTCCAGACCTCGCTGCCGCCCGCGCCCACGTACTTCCACAAGCCGATCTCGGCGCTGAACGCGCACGGCGGGGCGGTCGTGCGGCCCGAGCGGTGCAAGTACCTCAACTACGAGGGCGAGATCGCGATCGTCATCGGCCGGACGGCGCGCAACGTCTCGCCCAAGGAGGCCGGGGAGTACATCGCCGGCTACACGGTCGCCAACGACTACGGCCTGCACGACTTCCGCGACACCGATGCCGGCTCCATGCTGCGCGTGAAGGGCTCGGACACGCTCTGCCCGCTCGGCCCCGGTCTCGTCACCGGCTGGGACTTCCGCGGCAAGTACCTGCGCACCTACGTCAACGGGGAGCTGGTGCAGGACGGGAGCACCGACGAGATGGAGTGGGACATGCACTACCTCGTCGCCGACATCGCCCGCACCATCACCCTGTACCCGGGGGACGTGCTGCTGTCGGGCACCCCGGCCAACTCGCGTCCCGTCCAGCCGGGCGACGTGGTGGAGGTCGAGGCGGAGGGCCTCGGGCGGCTGCGCAACCACATCGTCGCCGGGCCGGTCCCGGTCCGCGACGACTGCGGCGCCCAGCCGACGGAGTCCGAGGAAGTGATCTCCACGACGTTCGGCGGCGACTGGGAGTTCCGCGGCATCCGCGCCCCGCGCCGCTGAGCGCGCCGCCGGTGAAGGTCCAGGGCGCCCCTCCCGGCCCGGAGGGGCGCCCTGGACGTCTTTGCGCGCCGGCTCAGGAGAGCAGCGCGTCCGTGCGCTCGACGACCTCCCGGCAGAACGCCCCGACGCCGTCCGGGTCGTCGGTGAACTGCGACGGCTTGATGCAGAACGTCGTGAAGCCCTGGTCGAGCTGGGCGGGGATGCTCTCCAGCGCCGGGGCGAGCGGCGAGACCGAGTGGTCGTCGGGGAACACCGGGCGGCAGCCGCCGATCATCTCCAGCGCGGCGGCGTCGCGCCCGGCCGCCGCCATCGCCTCGTGCAGCCGGGTCAGCTCCTCGGGGGCGGGGCGGCCGAGGGGATGGAAACCGTGCCCGTAGCGCACCAGGCGGTTCAGGAGCGGCTCGTGCATGTGCTGGCCGCCGAACCACATGCGCGGCCCGTCCGGGCGGTACGCGCGGGGCTCGAAGTAGACGTCCTCGAAGGAGAAGTGCCGGCCCTGGTAGGAGACGGGGGAACCGCGCCAGAGCAGGTCCCAGATCTCCAGCTGCTCGTCCAGGATGGCGCCCCGCTTGCCGAACGGCACGCCGAGCGCGGCGTACTCGTCCCGGCTCCAGCTGACCGTCGGCTGGACGACGAGGCGGCCCTCCGACAGCAGGTCGAGCGTGCCGATGTCGCGGGCCAGTGCGAGCGGGTGGCGCAGCGGCGCCAGCACGGCGGCGGCGGCGAGCCGGATCCGGGTGGTGACCGAGGCGATCGCGCCGAGCAGCATCAGCGAGCCGGGCCAGGGGGTGAACGGGTCCTGGTTGCCGGGCAGCGCGTACTCGCGCGGGTTGCCCATCACGCCGTCCGCGCCCGCGTCGGGACCGAGGACGAGGTGCTCGCTGACCATCACGGCGTCGAAGCCGGCGTCCTCGGCCTCGCGCGCCCAGCGGACGAGCGTCGGCAGGTCGCGGCCGGTGGTCAGGGTCCAGTTCTCGCTGAGCACGAGCACGAATCGGGGTGTCATCCCGTTATCGTATGGACCCAAACGACAACCCGGCAAGGGTCAGCCGCGGGGCCGCCGTCCCGAGCGCCGGGGCGGCGGCGGGGACTGCTCCCGCAGCGCCGCCCGCCGCGCGTCGCCCTCCTCCTCCAGGTGCTCCACGACCGACCGGAGCGTCTGCGCCAGCTCCCGGTTGTCGTCGCCGCTCAGCCGCTCCACCACGAACGCCTCCTCGGCGTTGAACGCCGGGAACAGCCCGCGCATCAGGTCCTCGCCCTTGGCGGTCAGCCGGAGCAGGACGAGCCGGCCGTCGGTGGCGTGCGAGCCGCGCTCGATCAGCCCGCGCCCCTCCAGCGTCTTCACGACCCCGGTCAGCGTCCCCTTGGAGATGCCCGCCTCCTCGGCGACGTGGCGGGTCTCCATCTCGGCCCAGATCCACACCACCCAGAGCACGACGAACGAGGTCCAGGTGAGGTCGGCGCCGCGCAGGACCGAGCTCTCGAAGTGCTGCCGGATCGCCGCCGCGGCGCGGTAGATGTTGGAGACCGCCATCATCGCGTCATGGCGCAGGGGCACGTCGCCGAGCCGCCTCTGGATCGCCTGCTCGGTCTCTTGCAGTGTGTGATGGCCGGTCACGTACGTCCTTTCGTGGAGCCCGGAGCCTCCGTCGTCTCCCGGGCCGACTGCTGAATCTACCCTTGCCGATCCTCGTTCGGGTCCGTACGATCTCCGGGTCCGGTATTCGTGCGGGTCCAAACGAGTCATGGCCCGGACGTCCCGTGCCGGCCCGCGGGCCGGGAGCGCGCCCTCCCGGCCCGCACCGCGCCCCGGTCAGGCCAGCCGGCGGCCGCCGTTCCAGACGACGCCCACCTGGCGGAAGTAGGCGCCGATCGGCTCGACGATCTCCAGCCGGGACAGCTCCTCGGTGGGGGAGTCGAACAGGCGCAGCTCGAAGTCGCCCTTCCAGGCCGGGCCCGCCTCGAAGGAGGAGGCGCCGGACTCGACCAGCTCGTCCAGCGAAGGCGGCATGCCCCGCTCGATGGACGGCAGGAAGCGGTGGTGCGCCATCGGGTGGCCGTTGACGAAGCCGTTGGTCTCCGACGGCTCGCGCAGCGTCACGACGGCCTCGGCCAGCCGGCGGTCCGCGGCGGCGACGCTCGCGCCGAACCGGCCGCCCTCGGCGACGCGGGGCGCGCCCAGCCCGTACGGGTGGGGGCGGGTCTGGTGGATCGAGCCGAGCTTCTTCGGGTATCCCTGGTGGAGGCCGCGCGCGATGGCGAAGTCCTTGTCGACCCAGATGTAGACGCAGCGGGAGTACGTCCGGCCCTCGAAGGAGCAGCGGACGACGACGAAGCACTCCTTGTACTGGGCCCGGACGGGGTCCAGCAGCTCCTCGCCGGACTCGCCGCACGACTGCCAGTCCGCCCAGATGATCGCGACGGCGCCCGGGTCGTCGGCGGCGGGCGAGAGGGGCTCGGGCAGCAGCTCGGCCACCCGCGCCGGGTCGGTGCGGTACTCGACGGTCAGCAGGTCGCCCGAGTAGTGCCAGGGCGGGGTCGGGATCAGCGACGAGCGGCCCGTCGCGGTCTTCGGGTGCAGGAAACCTCGCACGGTCGCCACTGCGGCTCCTTCGGGAAGGATATCGTTTGGGTCCGTACGATATGTGCCCGGGTCGCGGTTTGTCACACCCGGCCCGGTGATCTGGGGTCCGGCGCGGGAAGTCTTGTCAGCGTCGGCCGTGCCGCCATATGGTTTGAGCCCAAATGAATCCGTCCCGAGGAGAGACCCGCGTGAGCCGAGAGGAAGCCACGGCAGGCCAGGGATCCGCGGCCCGCGACATCGCGGCGCGGCTGTCGGCCGACGGCATCGACGTCGTCCGGGTGACGTTCACCGACCTGATCGGCGTCGAGCGCGCGCGCGACGTGCTCGTCGAACGGCTGCCGGACGTGGCCGAGCACGGCCTCGCCTTCTGCCGCGCGGTCTACCACACCAGCCCCCAGGGCGACACGGTCGAGGTCGCGGGCGGGCTGGACGCCGGGCTGCCCGACATCAAGATCCGCCCGGACCTGTCGACGCTGACCGAGGTGCCGTGGGAGCCGGGCGTCGCGACCTGCCTCGGCGACGCGTTCGAGCCGGACGGCGGCGAGCCCTGCCCGGAGGCCCCGCGCGAGGTGCTGCGCCGCGCCGCCGCACGGCTCGCCGACCTCGGCGTCGCCCCGGTCGCCGGGCCCGAGCTGGAGTACTACCTGTGCGAGCCCGACCCCGGGTCGCCCACCGGCTGGCGCCCCTACGGCGACGCGCCCGGCAACGTCTACACCGCCGGGCGCAAGGGCGACGCGGAGGGGCACCTCCTGCGGACCCTCCGCCACCTGCGCGACCTCGGCCTCGGCGTCACGATGGGCAACCACGAGTTCGGCGCCGGCCAGTTCGAGATCAACCTGGACCACTCGGCCGCCCTGGACGCCGCCGACCGCGCGTTCCGCTTCAAGTCCGCCGTCCAGGAGATCGCCCGGGGCGACGGGCGGCTGGCCACCTTCATGGCCAAGCCGTTCAACGCCGAGGGCGGGTCGGGCTTCCACGTCCACCTGTCCTGCCTGGACGCCGACGGCGCCAACGTCTTCGACGACCCCGGCGCCGAGGACGGGCTGTCGGAGACCGCGCACCAGGCCGTCGCCGGGGTGCTGGAGCACGCGCCCGCGCTCGCCGCGCTCCTCAACCCCACCGTGAACTCCTACAAGCGGTTCGGGCCCGACAGCCTCGCGCCGTGGCTGATCGACTGGGGGCTCGACAACCGCAGCGCCATGATCCGGATCCCGCCGGAGCGCGGCGCCGCCGCCCGCCTGGAGGTCCGGCTCGGCGACGCCTCCGCCAACCCCTACCTCGGCATCGCCGGCCTGCTCGCCGCCGTGTACCTCGGCGTCCGCGACAAGGCGGCCGTCCCGCCGCCGCTGGAGGGCTACGGCTACGACGCCTCCAGGGCGCCCCGGCTGCCCGGCGACCTGCCGTCCGCGCTCGACGCGCTCGCCGCCGACGAGGCCCTCACCGAGGTGCTGGGGGAGCGGTTCGTGACCGCCTACCTGACCTACAAGCGCGACGAGGTCGCCCGTTTCCAGCGGCACGTCACCGACTGGGAGTTCCGCGAGTACGCGTACCACCTGTAAGGCCGCAAGGGAGCCCCGTGCCTGACAACCCCGTGTCCGACGACGCCGTGCTTGACGACGCCCTCGCGGTGGACCTCTCCGACCCCGGGCTGTTCCTGGACGGGGAGACGCCCTGGCGGATGTTCGACGCGCTGCGCCGCACCGAGCCCGTCCACTGGAACCCCGAGACGGACGGCGGCGGCGGGTTCTGGTCGCTGACCCGGCACGCCGACATCGTGGCCGCCGACCGCGACCACGAGACGTTCACCTCCGAGAAGTTCGTGAACCTGGAGGAGGTGGACGAGCGGCAGGCCGAGATCAGGCGGTCGATGCTGGAGACCGACGGGCCCCGGCACCTGGCGCTGCGCCGCGTCCTGCAGCGCGACTTCGCGCCCCGCGCCGTCGCCGGGTACGCGACGTTCCTGCGCGGGCTGACCGGCCGGACGCTGGACGCCGCGCTCGCCAAGGGCACCTTCGACTTCGTGAGCGAGGTCGCCGCGGACTTCCCGATCAACGTGCTGGCCCGGATGCTGGACGTCCCGGAGGGCGACACCGGGCGGCTCATCGACTGGGGCAACCGGATCATCGCCAACACCGACCCGGACTACGCCGACGTCCTGCTGCACAGCGCGGAGAGCGAGCGCTACCGCGACCTGCCGTTCCGCAGCCCCGCGTCGCTGGAGGTGTTCGAGTACGGCCGCGAGCTGGCGGCGCGGCGGCGCGGCGGCACCGGTACGGACCTGGTCAGCCGGCTGGTCAACGAGACCCCGCGCGACGGCGAGCCGCTGTCGCCCCGCGACTTCGACAACTACTTCCTGCTGCTGGTCGTGGCGGGCAACGAGACGACCCGGCACGCCATCTCGCAGACCATGCGCGCGCTGATCGAGCATCCGGAGCAGGCCGACCGGCTGCGCGCCGACCCGGAGCTGATGCCGTCCGCCGTGGAGGAGTTCCTGCGCTGGTCCTCGCCCGTCTACCACTTTCGGCGGACCGCGACCCGGGACGTCGTGGTGGGCGGCAAGCGGATCCGCGAGGGCGACAAGGTCGTGCTGTGGTTCGCGTCCGGCAACCGCGACGAGGACGTCTTCGCCGACCCGTACCGGTTCGACGTCGCCCGCACCCCGAACGACCACCTCACGTTCGGCAAGGGCGGGCGGCACTTCTGCCTCGGCAGCGCCCTCGCCCGGCTGGAGCTGCGGATCATGTTCGAGGAGCTGCTGCCCCGGCTGGCGGACGTCCGGCTCGCCGGGGACGTCCGCCGCGTCCGGTCGAACTTCGTGAACGGGATCAAGGAGATGCCGGTCACGGTGTCCCTGGCCTGAGCGGGTTCTGTCGGGGGACGATGCGATACTCCCGCCCATGCCTCCCACGCCGCCTCACACCGGGCCCTCGGCGATCCCTCCGCTCCCCGCCGACCCGGCGACCTCGACGCACTATCTCGACTGGGTGAAGACGGGCGACCCCGGCGCCGAGGCCACGGCCGCGGCGGCGCTCGCCGACATGGACGGCGCCCTCGGCCGCGCCCGCGACAAGCCCGGCCGGTTCGTGGACGAGATGGCGCGGCTGGCGCGCCGCCTCCCCGAGGCGCACCGGCCCCGGTTCTGGGACACGGCCGGCCACCGGCTCGCCTGGTTCGCGCCCCGGCACGCCGCCACCGCCTACGGGCACGCGCGCGACGCCGAGGAACGGCACGGGCTGCCGGTCGAGGCCGCCCACCGCCGCGAGAACGCGCTGCTGTTCGCGCGGCGCGGCGCGCTCGGCGCCAAGCAGGTCAAGGCGCACCAGGCGTGGCTGGCCGCCACCTACCCGGCGGAGCGGGCCCACCGGGAGTTCGCCCGGTTCGTCGAGGAGTGGGCCGCGGGCGGCGCTGCCCCGCCCGCCGACCTGCACACTCGCCTGCGCGCGTCCGCCAAGGCCGCCGGTCTCGGGCCTGAGGAGGACGCCGTCCTGCTCGGCCGGGCCCTCGCCGGGGCGCGCGGCACCGCCGTCCCCGACGGGCTGCTGGACGGCGCCGCCCGCGTGTTCGCGAAGGCGCCGCCCCCGGCCGGGGCGGGCACCGCGCTCGCGGAGATCTTCCCCACCGGCACCACTGACGGCGCGGCCTGGCTGCGGATGCTGGACGCGGCCGGGGTCATCGACGCGATGGGCTCCGGCGAGGCGCGGCCGTCCGGCGGGCTCGCGGGCTGGCTCGGAGGATTCGCCCGGCACTACTCCTACACGCGGGTCGCCTACGGCGGCATCATGCGCCAGGCGATGCCGGCCGAGCTGTACGCCGCGCTGCCGAGGCTCACGCCCCGGCTGCGGGCCGAGGGCACCGAGGTCGTCCTGCACGAGTCGCGCTTCCGCGGCGCCTCCCACTTCGACGCCGACCTCGTCGACGCGTGCCTGGCGGAGGGCGTTCCCGTGCGGGACCCCGGCCCCGGGGTGCCGCTGCACTTCTGGGGCGAGCGCTCCCGCCGCGACCTGAACGCCCTCGCGGCGGACCCGGTGCTGGGCGGGCGGCTGGAGGGCACCGTCCACGCGGCGCGGCGGCGGGGCACCGCCATCTCCCTGCTCCCGGAGTCGCCGGGCGTCGAGAAGGCGGTGCACGAGCGGCTCGTCGCGCTGATCGGTGAGGTCGCGGGCGGCGGGCTCGGGTCGGCGGAACGGGCGATGACGACCCTGGACGAGCTGCTCGACCCGCCCACGGCCGCTGCGCTGGAGGGCATCGGCCCGGCCCTCGGCGGGCTCGGCCTCGCGGTCCCGCTGGCCCGCACGCTCGCCGCGGGCATCCCCGCCGAGCTGGTCTGGCCCGCGTTCGAGGCGGCGCTCGCCGACCTCGGTGAGGCCCCGGTGGGGCTCACCTCCACCTGGCCCGTCCTGACCGTCTTCGGGCGGAGCCGCGCCATCGCCGTCGACCACGCCGGACGGCGCGGCGAGTGCGCGTTCGAGCTGCCAGCCGGCGCAGGCCGGTGCGTCGTCCATCACGCCGGCGGCGACTTCCTCATCGGCTGGGCGGACGGGGCCGGGGGCGGCGTCGTCCGGCACGCGTTCTGGGCCGGTGACCCGGGAACCGTCTTCGAACCGGAGCGCACGATCGGCCTCAGGGCCTGTCACGGGCGGCGGCGCGGCGGGTTCGGCTACCAGTTCGAGACGCCGGGCGGGCGGCACGACGGCGAACGCGTCCTGCGTCCCGGCGGCCGGGAGGGGATCGGCGACCACGAGCACCAGCTGACCGACGGCGCCCGGATCTGGAGCGCGCAACGGTACGCCGACTCGCTCGACGACTGGACCGTGTTCGACCTCGCCACGGGGGCGCGCTCGGCCGCGGTGGAGCTGCCCGGCTTCCTCGCCTCGGCGCCGCCGGAGGGCGAGCGGGACGACCTCGAACTGCTCAGCCTCGTCCGTCTTCCCGACGGGGTCACCGGCTCGCCGCTCGGCGCGGCGGACGGCCTCGCCGGGTTCAGGGTGACCGAGCCGGAGCGGGGGCGCTCCGACGGGCCGTCCAGGTGGACGATCGAAGGGGCCGACGGGCGCAGGGCCACGTTCCGCCACGAGCAGGACGGCGGCTCCCCGTGGGGCGTCATCCGGATGCCCGCCGGGGGCCCCGATCTCGTCATCGCCTGGAACGACCACAACGCGTTCCTGCCCATGCCCTGCCACGACCCGGCGGACGGCACACTCCTGTGGGAGGGGCGCACCTTCCCCAGCACGGCGGTATGGGACAAGCCCGATCCCAAGGACCGGCCGCTGCTCCTCCCGCCCGCCTTCTGGCACTTCCTCGTCCCGCGCGACCTCGGCTCCTCCCGCGCCCTCCGCGCCGTCGACGAGGCCGCCGCCCGCGCCCTGCTGGAGGCCGCCGCCGATACCGCCCCCGGCGGCGACCGGCGCGCGGCGGTCCGGGCCGCGCTCG
>NZ_CAACVB010000173.1 GCF_900659635.1 Actinomadura roseirufa
GTGCTCGGTGCCGATGTAGTTGTGGTTGAGCATCCTGGCCTCTTCCTGAGCCAGAACGACAACCCGCCGCGCGCGGTCGGTGAACCTCTCGAACATCTCCTCGCTCCTCACGTCCGCTCCTGCGAAGGCTTCGGCCCCGGAAGCCATTCCCCAGCCAGGAGTGCTACCCCCATCCAACATTCCTTCCGCCCTGAAATCGCCCCAGTACGCCGCGAGCGAAAATATCGCCTCCGGCATGTCAACAAACGTTGCACGCCCCGTCCATGTCAGTGGACTGCCACGTCCATGCGCGTGATGATCTGCGCATAGTGCGACTCGAGGCGTCCGCCCCTGCATATTCGCTGCAGCAGTGTGTACGTCAGAGGTCTTGTGACGTTTGTCGGCATCCGGGTAATTTTGAGCCATCAAGAGTGGCACAGAATTCCCGAGAAGAGGTGCCAAGACATTGGCTTCTGATTCCCCGATCGACCCGCTGGACGCCCCCTGGAACAATCCGCCGGATAGCGGCGAACTCATTTCAGCGGCCATGGACTGGCATTTCTCCGCGGCGACCGGCAGCGCGTTCTGGCTGGACCGGGCGGATGGCCTCGCCTTCGATCCGCGCAAGGACGTGCGCACCGTCGCGGATCTGCGGCGGTTTCCCAACATCGTCGACGAACTGCGTGACGTCCGGGTCGAGGACCTGATCCCCCGGGGCTACGGGGGCGGCGAGGGGCTGCCTCTGGTCGGGGAGAGCGGCGGCACGACCGGGCCGCCCAAGCGGGTCGTCTGGACGCCGGACGTCCTGCGGCGGGCGACCGACTGGCACGCGGCCGGGCTGGCGGCGCACGGTCCGATCCGGCCGGGCGGGTGGCTGTGCATGGGGCCGACCGATCCGCACATGGCCGGCACGCTGATCAGGGAGACCGCCGGGCGGTTCGGCGCCGTCTGCTTCCTGCTCGACCTCGACCCGCGCTGGGTGAAGCGGTGCATCGCGCGCGGTGCGCTCGAGGAGGTCGCGCTCTACGTCGAGCATGTGGTCGACCAGGCCGAATGGATCCTGCGCAGCCAGGACATCGCCGTCCTTTACAGCACTCCCCCGCTGCTCGAGGCCCTATGCCACCGGAAGGGACTGGCCGAGCTGGTGAACGAGCGCACTCAGATCATCGGATGGGGCGGCACCAAGATGGACACCGCCACTCGTGATCATTTCCAGCGGGAGGTGTTCCCGGACGTCACGCTGGTCGGCGGATACGCGAGTACGATGATCATCGGTGGCGTGGTGGAGCGGGCCGGTGCTGAACCCGGATCACCGGCGGTCTTCGACCCGCCCTCTCCGTTCACCGTCTTCTCGGTGATCGATCCGGCGACCGGCGAGAGCGTCCCGTACGGCGAGCGTGGGCAGGTTCTGCAGCACCACCTCAGCAGGGGAATGTTCCTGCCGAACAACCTCGAACGCGATTCCGCGATACGGGTACCCCATGTGTCGGGCCGTGACGGCGATGCGATCGCCGACGTTCATCCGATCGAGGAGTTCTCCGGGAAAGCCGTCATCGAGGGCGTCTATTGAGGCGGCGGTCCAGGGGAGACGAAATGAGCGAGAACATTCTCCGGCTGCTGTGGGAAATGCGCCGGGCGAAGAGGGCCGGGCCGGGCGAACTGGCCGGCCGCCGATCCGAACGGCTCACCAGGATCGTGACCCACGCTCGCACGCATTCCCGATACTACCGGGAATTCTATCGCGAGCTTCCCGAAAGGGTGGACGATATCGTCGAGCTGCCGGTCACGGACAAACGTCGGCTGATGCCCCGGTTCGACGACTGGGTCACCGACCCGGACGTGACGCTGGCGCGGGCCCGCGCGTTCATCGACGACCCCTCCCTGGTGGGGACGCCGTTCCTCGGCAGGTACCGGATCGGCACGACCTCGGGCACCACGGGCGTGCGCGGGATCTTCGTGTACGACCGGCTGAGCCGGGCCGTGACCAGCGCGCTCGCGCTGCGGGCGTTCGGAGGCTGGCTCACCCCCGCCGACGCCCTGGCCGTCGCCCGAGGGGGAGGCCGGGTGGCCTGGGTGCTGGCGACCGGGGGGCACTTCGGCTCGTCCACCGTGCTGCCGGCGTCCCGCCGAGGGGGCCTGCCGGACGGGCGCGCGCTGAAGGTCCTCTCGGTGTTCTCGCCGATGCCGGAGCTCGTCGAGCGGCTCAACCGGTATCAGCCGAACATCCTCGTCGGCTACGCCGGGCAGATCTCCCTGCTTGCGGGCGAGCAGGAGGCGGGCCGGCTGCAGATCTCCCCCCGGCTGGTCGTGCTGGCCGCCGAAGGGCTGTCCGGCGCGGCCTACGACCGGATCTCCGCGGTGTTCGGAGCGCGGATCGGCAACGGATACGGCGCCTGTGAGTTCATGTCCACCGCCATCGGCTGCGCCGAAGGCTGGCTGCATGTCAACGCCGACTGGGTGATCGTCGAACCCGTGGACGCCGAGCACCGGCCGACCGCGCCGGGCGAGCGATCCCACACCGTCCTGGTGACCAACCTCGCCAACCGCGTCCAGCCGATCCTGCGGTACGACCTCGGCGACTCGGTGCTCGCCCGTCCGGATCGGTGCCCCTGCGGCGACCCTTTCCAGGCCATCCGCGTGCAGGGGCGGGCCGGCGACGCCCTCTCCTTTGACGACGAGCACGGCGCGCCGGTGACGGTCGCGCCCGTGGCACTGGCCGGCGTGGTGGACCGCGCGCCGGGGCTGGAACTGGCACAGGTGGTGCAGACCGGCCGGACATCGCTGAAAGTGCGCGTCCAGGCGGCCTACAACGCCGAGGCCGACGCGGTCTGGCCGGTCATCCGTGACGAGATCTCGCGCTTCCTGGCCGCCCACGGGCTGAACCGCGTCACGGTGGAGCGCGCGTCCGATCCGCCGCAGCGGTCCGCCGGAGGCAAGTACCGCCTGATCATCCCATATGACGCTCGCGGGAGATGACTGTGAAGGGTGGAACGATGCGCCGAGCGGCGCCGCTCGGCTACGAGCTGAGCCCGGCGGAGGCGGAGCGAGCCGGCGCGGTGATGGCACGGCTGCGCCACGCCGCCGAGGGCGCGGACGAGACGGCGATCATCCGGGCCGCGCACGTTCGCGGCGGCCTCCTTCCCGAGGGGCTGCTCGGAGCGCTCGCCGACTTCCGGCGATTCGGCAACGAGCACGGCGTGCTGGCGGTACGGAACATCCCGATCACCCGCGACCTGCCCCCGACGCCGAGCCGGCCGGAGTCGGCGGCGCGCGGCTGCACGCCGTCGGTCGCCGCGCTGCTGCTCCTGATGTCACGGCTCGGCGATCCCATCGCGTACGCCGAGGAGAAGCGCGGGGCGCTCGTCCAGGACATCTGCCCGATCCCGGGCGAGGAGGAGCGTCAGGAGAACACCGGCGCGGTGTACTTCAAGCTGCACACCGAGAACGCCTTCCACACCCGCCGTCCCGACTTCGTCGGCCTGCTGTGCCTGCGCGGGGACCACGAACGCCGCGCCGCCTCGATCACCGCGTCCATCTCACAGGCGTACCCGGTGCTCTCGGCGGCCGACGTCGCCGTCCTTCGGGAACCACGGTTCCAGACCCGGCTGGCGCCGTCGTTCTGCCGCGGACGCGCCCGGCGGCCCTACACGAAGCCGGCGCCCATCATCACCGGAACCGCCGAGTTCCCGCGGATGTGCGTCGACTTCGACGACACGCGCCCGTGCGACGAGCCGGCGGCACGGGCACTGGCCTCGCTCGGCCGCGCGTTACAGCGGGTGCGACGCGAGTCGGTGCTGCGCCCAGGCGAACTCGCGATCATCGACAACTCCGCGGCCGTGCACGGCAGGGCCGCGTTCACCCCCCGCTACGACGGCTCCGACCGCTGGCTCCAGCGGATGTTCGTGGTCGAGACCGTACGGCCCCTGCTGGGCGAGGTCGAGCAGGGAAGTGTCTATCGATGCGGACCGCTGCCGTTCCCGGAGGTCACCGTGCCGTGAGGCACCACCATGATCTATTGAACATCGATGCCGCATGGGTAGACTGTCGGCAGGCAGAGCACCTGCCCGTGCCCGTACGCCCGCCCACGCCGGTCCGTACGACGAGGCCAAGAGTCCCCGACTCAGTGCACGGCAGTCCGCGTCACGGCAGTGCAGAGCCGACATCACGCTGGCGGACGCGTGGGGTACCGCCGGAGGATGCGATGAGCGAATCGCAGCGCCGCCGACCAGTCGGCGGCCGTGCTCGCAAACGGGCCGTACGGGCCCTGGCCGCCGAGAACAACCTTCCCTACTCAGTCGCAGCGCGCTGGCTCGCCTCCCCTCAGGCCGGCGAAGGCGATGTTCCGGCCGGCTACGGCCGTACCGTCTACCCGCCCAGTTCCGACATCCACCGGCACCGGCTGGTGGAGGGGCGCGAGCGGCGGGCGTACACCGAGCGTGTGCTCGACGCCCGGCTCGCCGCCGACCTTCCTTTCGGCCGCGGACGCCATCTGGCCGACCGGTTCCCGCCGACGCGCGGAGAACCCGGGACCAGAGTTGGACCGCTCTACCACGGCACCGGCCGCCCCGACGTGCTCGCCCTCCTGTACGCCGTGGTGGCGCGTGAGCGGCCGGAGGCCGTCCCGACGGCCGGCGACCTGGCGTGGGTGGCCGAGCTGGGCGAGGAGACCGCGGTCGACACGGCGTGCGGCGAGCTCGACCGCGCGGCGCGGCGGCTCCTGGACTGCGGGCGGGACGCCCTCCTCGGGCGCATCGAGGCCATGCTCGCCGCCGGGGCCGAGCATCCGAACTGGCGGATTCGAGAGGAGTCGGCCCGGCTGGCCGCCGCCTACCGCACCGGGACGACCCCGTACGACCGCCTCGGCGACGTCGACGCCAAGCCCGGCCTCGCGCTGCCGGGCGCGCGCCACACGCTCGACGCGCTGCTGGTCATCGCCGACGATGGGCATGCGCCCGCCACTCGGGCGCGGTTCCTCACCGGGCCGCATCGCGGCCGGAACGGGACGATCGTCGGCGCCGTCTGGGCGGACGCCGGCCCGCCGGTGTCCTACGACGTCCACCCCGACACCTCGGGGCATGCGGTCCGCGCCGTGCCCGGCGACCTCGCGATCGTCCCGGCTCGCCCGGCTCGGTGAGCCGGGCGTCTCATCACCGTTCGGCGTCCGAACACGGGGTCCGAGCGCCCGCCCGCCATCGCCGGCCGGCTCTTGTCGGCACCGATGGCAGGAGTGAATATGTTCATGATCACCTGATTCTGGAGCGGGAGAGAGAACATCATGAGGATTCTCGTCGCAGACCCAGATGCCGCCAGCCGCCGCTGGGTGCGGAGAATCGTAGATGAATGCCGCGGTCATGACGTGATGAACGAGGTCGCGGCCCCGTCCCAGGTCTTCGATGTGGTCATCCGCACTGACCCCGACGTCGTGGTGCTGTCCCTGGAGGTCGACATCGAGCATCCGAACCTCCTCTCCCGCCTCATCAGCGAGTCCGATGTCGCCGTCATCCTCATCGCGGTCACCGCGGGAGGCTCCGCGGTGTGGCGGGGCATGGCGGCGGGCGTCAGCGGCTACCTGCTGAAGGATCGGCTCGGAAGTGAGCTGCGGCTCGCGCTCGACTCGGCCGAGGCCGGCGGCACCTTCGTGTCGCCACCGCTGGTCAGACAGCTGATCGGGTATCTGGGCGACCGTTTCGGGCGACGGCCGGACGGCCGGACCACCGCGGAGATCAATCGGCGTCTGCTCCCACGTGAACGGGAGACGCTCTACCGCCTCGCGGCCGGACAGTCGACCGAGGAGATCGCCGAGGAGATGTCGGTCGCCTCCGCCACGGTGCGCGCGTACGTCTCCCGGATGCTGCGCAAGCTGGAGCTGCGCAGCCGGGGCGAGGCGATCGCCCTCGCCTACCGTTCCGGGTACTACTCGCCGGGTTCGGAGAGCGATCGGCCTCCCGTCTCCGACGACCTGCCCGACGTCGACCCGGCGGCCGTCTCGCTCGTGTGAGACGACTCCGCCCCGGACGTGAGCGCTCCGCTCAACGCCTCCTGCAAGCGTGCCAGTCCCGCCTCCTCGAACTGTTCCTCGATTCTCTCGATCAATCCGTCCGCGGTGAACGTCAGGAACACGGTCACCGGTGTCGCGACGGTGCTTCCCCGCGACGTGACCGCCAGTGAGACATAGTCGACGACGAGACGTCCCCGGCCATCCCGGAATCTGCGGTCCGTATAGCGCAACTTCCTCAGCGCCGACCACATCGGCCCGGTTCCGTCGAAGACCCCCCGCGCCGGCCGGTCGATCCGCTCGACGGAGTTCCAGATCGTGCATCCTGCGGCCAGCATGGCGCATCCCATAGAGAAGTCCCTCCGCTCAATGGCGTCGAGAAAGCAGTTCGCCGCTCTCAGCTCAACCGATTCCACAGAACCCTCTCCCATGCACGTTCCCGGTGCGCTAGCGTTCCCGCATGGCCGATGTAAAATTGCATTCCGCCTCGTTCAGTCAGCTCGATGCCGCCACTCTCTACGCGTTGCTGCGGCTCCGCGTGGACGTCTTCGTCGTCGAACAGCGTTGCCCATATCCAGAACTGGACGGCAGAGATCTGGAGCCGGCGACCGAGCATCTTTGGCTGGCCTCTCCCGGCGAGCCGCCGCTGGCGTACCTGCGCGTGCTCCACGACTCGGACGGCGCGCGCATCGGCCGCGTGGTCACCTCCGCGCGGTCGCGGGGCGCCGGCCTCGCCGGACGGCTCGTGGACGCCGCACTGACACTGGTCGGCCCCGCCCGGGCCGTGCGGCTGCACTCACAGATCACCGCTACGGGGCTTTACCTGCGCCGGGGCTTCACGACCGAGGGCTCGCCCTTCCTTGAGGACGGCATACCGCACATCGCCATGGTCCGTCCCGCCGTCCTCGCGCCTTAGCAGGAGGACCGCGAGGGCGGCGCACGGGATGGTGACGATCGCGTAGGCCACGCCCGGAACGGCGAGACGGGAGTCGTCGGCCGTCCCGAGGCTCAGCGCGATCGCAACGGCGAGCCCGCTGTTGTGCACCCCGATGTCCATCGCGGTGGCGACGGCCTGCGCGCCGGACACTCCGGCGAGCCGGGGAACGGCGTACCCGGTGGCCAGGCTGATCACGCAGAAGAGCACGGCGGCCGGACCGGCGTCGGCCAGATCGTCCAGGACGTCGTCGCGCTCGGTCAGCACGGTCGCCACGGCGAGGACCACGAGGAATCCCGTCGCGAGCACCTTGACGGGCCGGTCCACGCGGTCGGCCGCCTTCGCCCACCGGCCCCGCACCGCCATACCGGCCACGACCGGGATCACGATCAGGAGCCACAGGCCGACGAGCTCTCCGAAGCCCACCCGCACCTCACGCGCACCGTCGCCGAGGAAGTGCCCGGCCGAGAACCCGACCACTACCGGCAGGGTGACCGGCGCCAGCACCGAGTTCAGCGCGGTGAGCGCGAGGTTCAGGGCCACGTCGCCCTTCGCCAGATGGCTGAACAGCCCTGCGGTGGTGCCGCCGGGAGTGGCGGCCAGCAGCATCATCCCGGTGGCGAGGACAGGCGCGAGATCGAGCATGGTCACCAGCGCCAGGCAGACGGCCGGCAACAACAGGAGCTGACAGCAGAGCGCGACGGCCACGGCACGGGGGGATCGCGCCGCACGAGCGAAATCGGCGGGCGTGAGCGCCAGGCCCAAGCCCAGCATCAGGACGCCGACGACCACGGGCAGCAGCGCCGCGAGCAATGGATGAGTGCTCATTCTTCGACGCCCCACCGGACGAGCGTTCCACACCCCATGAAGAGATGCACGTGTTACCTCCCGAGTGATGCCCTGTTCTGACGCGGATGGTCGCATCAGTTCAGCCGCAAGGCAATCGGCGAGCCAATAAAATTCGAGCTCTCATCCTGGACCCTCGCGGAATGTTGACGACGATGTGCTCGTCCGTTCCAGGAAATGCACATCTGCGGCAACCCTGTCAATATGAGCAGTGTTGCCGGGCCGTCTCCTGCCCACTTATTTTGGTGCCACCAATTCCGGTTCCCGGCATTATCTCGAAGCGGTTCCGGCGGTCCGCCGGAAGGTGAGGAACCATGATCGAAGAAGCGACGGCACTGGACGGGCGCGTGGCCCCGGCGACGTCCCCGGTACTCGACCTCATCGAGGCACGGCATGCGGTGGATCTCGCGCTGCGCGAATTCCTCGATGCGAAACGGCGGTCGCTGACCGGAGGCGCCGGCGCACCTCTCGGCCCGGTGATCGACCTGCTGTCCGCCCTGGTCGCCGCGGGCGGCAAGCGGCTGCGGCCGCTGCTGTGCCTGTGCGGCTGGCACGCGGCCGGCGGAACCGGCGAGCGCGGGCCGGTGGTCCGGGCGGCGGCGGCGCTCGAACTGTTCCACATGTTCGCGCTCATCCACGACGACGTGATCGACGGTTCCGACACCCGGCGGGGCCGCCCCACGGCGCGCCGGGCCGTCGGCGACGACGCCGCCATTCTCGTGGGCGACCTGGCGCTGGTCTGGTCGGACGAGCTGATGCACGCCAGCGGGACCGAACCCGCACTGCTGCATGCGCTGCGGCCGCTGCTCGACGCCATGCGCACGGAACTGATGCTCGGCCAGTACCTCGATCTGCTGGCGACCCGCGACGAGGACGCCGACGTTGAGACGGGGCTCACCGTCCTCCACTACAAGAGCGCGAAGTACACCGTCGAGCGGCCCCTGCAGATCGGCGCGATGTTGGCGGGCGCGGACAGCGGCACCCTTGCGGCCTGCTCCCGCTTCGCGGTGCCGATCGGCGAAGCGTTCCAGCTCCGCGACGACCTGCTCGGAATCTTCGGCGATCCCACGGTGACCGGCAAGTCACGGTTGGACGACCTGCGCGACGGCAAAGGCACCACGTTGCTCGCCCTCGCCCGCGGTCGGGCGGACCCCGCCCAGCGCGAGGTTCTCCTGCGGCTGGTCGGCGATCCGAGTCTGGACGAGGCGGGCGCCCGGGCCGTGCGCGACGTCCTCGTCTCCACGGGCGCCGCCGCGGCCGTCGAGGACATGATCCGGGAGCGTGAGCGAGCCGGCCTCGCCGCGCTGGCCGAGGCTCCGTTCACCGAAACCGGCCGGGCCGCGCTCCGGCGGATCGCCCGGGCGGCCGTCACCCGGACCTCGTGACCCCGCTCGTCCCTTCTCCGGCCTTCCGCGGCCCGTATGTGAGGCCCGTAAGCGCGCGTTCACCCGACCGTGTTCACCGACCACGAGGAGCACCATGAACCACCCGTCGCTCACCGGGCCGAGGCTCTCGCCGGAAACCGAGGCGGACGGCCTGCTGGCCGATTCGGCGGCGGACGGCTGGGCGCAGATCAGTCCGTCACCCTACGAGAACGCGCGGGTGGTCACCGTCGCCCCCTGGCTCGCGGGGCACGGCCGGCGGATCCGCCATCTCTGCGAGCGGCAGGCGCACGACGGAGGCTGGGGTGTGACCGGCTTCCGACTGGTTCCGACCCTGAGTGCCGTGGAGGCACTGCTGACCGTCTGCACAAGGCGGCACGGACCCGACGCCGAAGTCCCCTTCGAGCCCGTCGTCACGGCGGCGGTGAAGGGGCTGGCGACCCTGCGGAGGTGGCTGGACCCCGGCCTCCGGCATCCCGAGGCCACGGCGCTACCGGACACCGTGGCCATCGAGATCGTCGTGCCGGCCCTCGTCGAGATGATCAACGGGCACCTGGCCGGGCATGTCGCGGACCCGCCGTCCGGCCTGCCCGATCTCGGGCCTGCGACGCTTCGCTCCCCCGCGGGCACCGACGCGGAACTGCTGGCGACGCTGCGCGAGGCGACCGTGTCCAGGCGCGCCCTGCCGCCGAAGGCTTGGCACGCCTGGGAGTTCCTCGCGCCGGGGTGGTCGTGCGCCGCCGAGGCGCGGCCGATCGAAGGCTCGGTGGGCTGCTCGCCAGCGGCGACCGCCGCCTGGCTGGGCGGGCGTCCGGGCGGTCCGGCCGCCCCGGGCGTCCCCGGGACGGCGCCGTGGCCGCGGACACCCGCGGCGCGGGACGCCGGGCGCTTCCTCAACGACTTGCAGGAGCACCGGAGCGGACTGCTGCCCCTCGGGGCGCCGATGCCCAACTTCGAGCGGGCCTGGGTGCTCGGCACTCTGGCGGCGCACGGCGTGCCGCACACCGCTCCCGCCGCGATGCTCGACGCGCTCGACGCCGCTCTGGGCGAGGACGGGATGGCCGCCGGGCACGGCCTGCCGCCGGACACCGACGACACGGCGTCCGCGCTTTACGCGCTGGCCCTGCACGGGCGTGAACGCCGGCCCGACAGCCTCCTCCGCTATTACGACGGCGGCCACTTCTGCACGTATCACGACGAGCGCACCGCGTCGCCCACGGCGAACGCCCACGCGATCGAGGCACTGGGCGCCTGGCTGTCCCTGCGGCCCGGAGAGGACGGCCGGTACCGTCCGGCACTGAACGGGGCGGTGGACTGGCTGCTGGAATCGCAGAGCCCCGACGGCCGCTGGGACGACAAGTGGAACGGCTCGCCGTACTACGCGACCGCCTGCTGCGCGCAGGCCCTCACCGCCTACGGAGGCGAGGGCGCGCGCCCCGCAGTGGAACGGGCGGTGGGCTGGATCCTCGGCACCGAGCTGCCCGGCGGCCGATGGGGCCATGGGGACGGGACGGTCGAGGAGACCGCGTACGCGGTGCTGACGTTGCGGCTCGACCGCGAGACCCCCCGTGCCGCCACGGTCCGAGGGGCCCTCTCGCGCGCGGCGCGCACGCTCAGTGACGGCGACGTCACCGAGGACAGCACACCGCTCTGGATCGGCAAGGACGTCTACGTGCCGGTACGCATCGTCCGCGCGAGCCGAATCGCCGCGCTCCACGTCCTCAACGCCCGCGGGCTGCCCGACGGAGGCCACTGATGCACCCCCGGACCGGCGAACTCCTCATTCCCTGCCCCTTCCCCGATCGCTCCAGTCCGCACGGCGAGGACGCGGCGGCCTACGTCCGGGAGGTCGCCGCCGAGGTCGGGATACGGGGGCGCGCCGAGACCATGGTCCTGCACGGGATGGCGCTGGGTGAGGCGGCCGCCCTGACCTATCCGGACGCCGACATCGGACGGCTGCGCGTCGCGGCCCTGTGGATCGCCTTCCTCGTGCTGTTCGACGACGCCTGGAGCGACCTGCGCAGTCTCGAAGGGGACTGGCTGCCGCCCGTGCTCGACCAGCACCGGGCCGTGGAGCGGGTTCTGAAGGGCCGGCCCGCCACCGCCACCGATGATCCGCTGGTCCGGCTGCTCGCACGCCTCCTGTCGGACATCACGGACCTCGCCCCCGGCTGGGAGGACACCCGCCTGCGTCAGGAGATCGGCCGGTACCTGGCCGGGACGCTGTGGGAGCTCGACCTTCGCAGCCGGGGCCGCGTCGCGGACCTCACCACGTACCTGCGGATGCGCAGGTACTTCAGCACGATGACCGTCCAGTTGGAGCTCGACTACTTCGTCTGCCGCCTCAGCCTGCCCGAACGGGTGCGCACCCATCCATGCGTGCGTCTCGTGGACGCGGCGGTCGCGGACTATGCCTGCATCGCGAACGACCTCTACTCCTACGAGGCAGAGCGAGAGAACGGCCTGGCCCAGAATGTGATCCCCGTACTGCGGCATGAGTTCGGCTGGGACGAGGATCGTGCCTGGAGCCACGCTCTCCGGCTCTGCGCCCGCGCTCTGCGGACCTTCACCGACGTACGCGATCGTCTTTCCCGCTACGGGATCGAACCGGATGAGCGCACGCGCCGCTACTTCGAGCACTACGAGGCGTTCATGTCGGCCGCCGTCCGCTGGCCGGCCCGCTCGGAGCGCTACCGGTCCGACGCGACCGGCTTCGTCCACCCCTGATGCCCCCGCACCTCGTCCGGCTCCGTCCCCGGGCTCGGTCCCGCTTCGCCCGGGACTTCTCCACGACACGAAAGGCAGGCACAGGTGTCCACGATCCTCGATCCCCGACCCGCCGCGCAGTCCCCGCCCCTCGTCCCGGGCGCACTGCCGCTGCTCGGCCACGGCGTCTCGCTCGTCCGGCGGCGCCTGGAGTTCCTCAGGCAGGCCCGTGCCTACGGGCCGATCGTCGAACTGCGGATCGGGCCCACGGCGGCCTACCTGGTGAACGAGCACACGCTGCTGCGCCAGATGCTGGTGCAGGACGCCGCCCGCTTCCCCCGCGGCATCCACTTCCAGAAGGCCCGCGCCGTGGCCGGGAATGGGATCATCACGGCCTCGGGCCCCGAGCACCGGCGGCAGCGCCGGCTCGTGCTGCCCGCGTTCAACCGCAAGCGGGTCGAGGTCTACGCCCAGGTGATGCGCGAGATCGCCGTCCAGCGCATTGAGGGCTGGCCGCAGGACCGGCCCATGGAGCTGAAGCCGGAGTTCGTCGGCCTGGCGACCAGGGTCGGCACCAAGGCGCTGTTCTCGGCGGAGCTGGCCACCCCGGCGGTCGCGACGGTCGAACGCGCCCTGCCGGTCCTCACCCGCCGGGTCAGTCTGCGGGCCATGGATCCCACCGGCCTCCTGGAACGGCTGCCCACCCCCGGTAACCGCCGTTTCGCCACGATGATGGACGAGCTGCACGGCATGATCGACGGCATCATCGGCACGTACCGGGCGACCGAGCGGGACCGTGACGACCTGCTGTCGATGCTGATGGCCGCGCGCGACGACGAGACCGGTCGCGCGATGACCGACCGACAGCTGCGCGACGAGATCATCAGCATCCTGCTGTCCTCCGCCGAGACCACCGCTCTCACGCTGAGCTGGGCCTGCCACGAGCTGGGCCGCCATCCTTCGGTGCAGCGCCGGCTGCAGGACGAGGTGGACGCCGTCCTCGGCGGAAGGGCACCGGAGCACCACGAGCTCGGAGCACTCGATCTCACCAGGAGGATCATCAAGGAGACGCTGCGGCTCTACCCGCCGACCTACTTTCTGTCACGGACGGCGGTGGAGGAGGCCGAACTGGGGGGCTATCGCATCCCCAAGGGCACCACGATGCTCTACTCCTTCTTCTCCCAGCACCGTGACCCCCGCCTGTTCCCCCGTCCCGACCATTTCGACCCCGATCGCTGGTTGCCGAACCGTTCCGCCGACGTCACTCCGGACGCCTACCTCCCCTTCGGCGAAGGGGCGCACCGGTGCGTGGGAGAGGGGTTCGCCTATGCCGAGGCCATGACCGTCCTCGCTCTGATCGCCGGCCGCTGGCAGCTGCGTCCGGTACCGGGCGAAAGGGTCCGGCCGGTCGGCACCGTGACCCTGGTGCCGGCCGATCTGCGGATGACGGTGCGGCGCCGAACGCGATGAGAGGAGCCGCCCTGATGCGAGTCACCATCGACCCCGTCCGGTGCATCGGCGCCGGACAGTGCGTACTCAGCGCTCCCGAGGTGTTCGACCAGGACGATGAAGGTGTGGTCACCCTCAGGGAGGAACGGCCGGACCCCGCCGTCGGCGACGTGGTCCGCGAGGCCGCGGCCAGATGCCCCGTGGAAGCGATCGGCGTCGAGACGATCGGCCGGGGGGACTGATGCTCGACGGGATACGCGGCCCCGCCGACCTCCGGCGGATGACCCATGCCGAGCTGGACCGGCTGGCCGCCGAGACGAGGGCCTTCCTCGTGGAGACGGTCACACGCACCGGAGGCCATCTCGGACCGAACCTCGGGGTGATCGAGCTGACCTTCGCCTTGCACCGGGTCTTCCGCTCCCCGGCCGAGCCGATCCTCTGGGACACCGGCCACCAGGCCTACGTGCACAAACTGATCACCGGACGCCAGGACTTCTCCCGGCTGCGCAAGAAGGGCGGCTTGTCGGGCTACCCGAACCGCGAAGAGTCCGAGCATGACCACATCGAGAACTCGCACGCGTCCACGGTGATCTCCTACGCCGACGGCCTGACCAAGGCGCACCGCCTCAGGGGCGTGACCGGCCGCCCCGTCGTCGCGGTCATCGGGGACGGCGCGCTGACCGGCGGGATGGCGTGGGAGGCACTGAACAACATCGCCGCGGTGCCCGACCGTCCCGTGATCATTGTGATCAACGACAACGCCCGATCCTACGCGCCGACCATCGGCGGGCTCGCCGCGCATCTCACCGCGCTCCGAGCGAGCCGCGGGTACGAGGACCTCCTCCGCCGGGGCAGGAAGCTGTTCGGGGGAACGCCGGCCTATCCGCTCCTGCACAGCTTCAAGAAGGGGCTCAAGGACCTGATCATGCCCCAGGCCATGTTCGAGGACCTGGGGCTCAAGTACATCGGTCCCGTCGACGGGCACGACATCGCCGCGACCGAGGCCGCGCTCCACGCCGCCCGGGACTTCGGCGGTCCCGTGATCGTGCACTGCGTGACCCGGAAGGGGCAGGGGTACCGGCACGCCGAGAACGATGAGAAGGATCGCTTCCACGGCATCGGCGTGATCGATCCCGCCACCGGGCGGGCGTTCCCGGCCCCCGCGCCGCCACCCAGCTGGACCTCGGTCTTCGCCGAGGAGATGATCGCGCTCGGCCGGGAACGCGACGACGTGGTGGCCGTGACGGCCGCGATGCTGCACCCCGTGGGGCTGGGCGGGTTCGCCGAGGCCCACCCGGAGCGGATCTTCGACGTCGGCATCGCCGAACAGCACGCCGTCACCTCGGCGGCCGGCCTGGCGATGGGCGGGCTGCATCCCGTCGTGGCCGTCTACGCCACCTTCATGAACCGTGCCTTCGACCAAGTCCTCATGGACGTCGCGCTGCACCGGGCCGGTGTCACCTTCGTGCTCGACCGCGCCGGGATCACCGGCGACGACGGACCGAGCCACAACGGGATGTGGGACCTCTCGGTGTTCCAGGCCGTCCCAGGTCTGAGGCTGGCCGCGCCCCGCGACCCGGCGCGGCTCCGCGAGCAGCTGCGCGAAGCCGTGGACGTCGCCGACGCGCCGACCGCGCTCCGCTTCCCCAAAGGATCCGCCGTGCCGGACATTCCCGCGCTCGACCGGACCGGCGGTGTCGACGTGCTCGCCCGGAGCGCGCCGCGAGGCGGGCGCGGCGACCTGCTCCTGGTCTCCGTCGGGGCGATGGCGGCGACCTGCGTGGAGGTGGCGCGTCGGCTCGGCGAGCGAGGAGCGGCGATCACCGTTGTCGACCCTCGCTGGGTGAAGCCGGTGGACGAGGCCCTGCTCGCTCTCGCCGCGTCCCACCGGGGCGTCGCGACCGTTGAGGACAACCTGCGAGCGGGCGGAGCCGGAGCGGCCGTGGCCTCGGCGCTGCGGGACGCCGGGATCGACGTTCCCTGCCACGTCCTCGGAATTCCCCGCGCGTTCCTGCCGCACGCGGCGCGCCACGAGGTGCTCGACGAGATCGGCCTGTCCGCCGACGGCCTCGAGCGCGAGCTGACCACCTTCCTCGGGCGACTCGCGCCGGGGGGACGAAACCGGATGACGGCCTCATGACCGGTGGGGGGAAACCTGTGCGACGGCGTGTACTGCTGGCAGCCCCGCGCGGCTCTTGTGCGGGCGTGGAGCGTGCGGTGAAGAGCGTGCACAGGGCTCTCGAGCTGTACGGAGCCCCGGTGTACGTGCGCAAACAGATCGTCCACAACGTGCACGTGGTGGAGACCCTGCGGAACCTCGGGGCCGTGTTCGTCGAGGAGCTGGACGAGGTTCCCGAGGGCGCCGTCGTGGTCTTCTCGGCGCACGGGGTGGCGCCACAGGTCAAGGCGGAGGCCGCCGCGCGAGGGTTGGTGACCGTCGACGCGACCTGCCCGCTGGTGACGAAGGTGCACAACGAGGCCCGCAGGTTCGCCGCCGAAGGACGCGACATCCTGCTGATCGGCCACCATGACCACGAGGAGGTCGTCGGCACGATGGGCGAGGCCCCGGCCCACGTCCGGCTGGTCGACGGGCCCGCCGCCGTCGACGACGTGACCGTCCGCGATCCGGAGCGGGTGGCTTGGCTCTCGCAGACCACTCTGTCGGTCGACGAGACCATGGAGACCGTGGCCCGGCTCAGGGAACGCTTTCCGGGGCTCGTGTCCCCGCCCGGTGACGACATCTGCTTCGCGACCCAGAACCGTCAGCAGGCCGTGAAGGAGATCGCCCCGGCCTGCGACCTCGTGATCGTCGTGGGGTCGCGCAACTCCTCCAACTCGATCCGGCTCTGCGAGGTGGCGGTCGAGGCCGGGGCCGGCGGGGCCCGTCTCGTGGACTTCGCCGACGAGGTCGACCCCGCCTGGCTCGACGGCGTGCGGACGGTGGGCGTGACCGCGGGAGCCTCGGTCCCCGAGGAGCTCGTGCGAGAACTGCTCCGCCGGCTCGCCGGTGCGGGCTTCGACGACGTCGAGGACGTCGTCACGGGACACGAAGAGACGGTCTTCGCCCTCCCCCGCGAGCTGGGCGAGCGGGCGTCCCGTCCGGCGAAAGGCAGGAACTCACCGTGAGGATCGCTCTCGGAATGCCGTCGTACCGGCCACGCGCCGAGCGCCGCCGGTCCCGTCAGATCATGGTCGGTGCGGTGCCGGTGGGCGGGGACGCCCCGGTCTCGGTGCAGTCGATGACCACCACGCTGACCGC
>NZ_CAACVB010000174.1 GCF_900659635.1 Actinomadura roseirufa
GCGCGGCGGCGGAACTCGGGCGGGTGTGGCGAGGGCATGACGGACATCCTTCCTGATGATCACAGGTGACCTCAGGTCAGGTGTCCGTGCCATGGGGGGAAGCTCAGGGTGGGTGCGGGATCGGGTGGGTGCAGGATCTGGTGGGTGCAGGATCTGGTGGGTGCGGTGCAGATAATTAATGTATGAATCAAGTCGGTGTGTCCGTGGACGGTGCCCCCGCGGCCGAGCCGGCGCCGGTGTCCGCCGGTGGAGGGGTGGTGCGGACGGGGCCCGGGGCTAGGGTGATCGGCATGGGCGACGACCGCGAGGACCTGGACTTCTGGTCGTTCGTCGACCTCGCCGGGCGGCGCCTCGCCGACGAGTTCGGCTTCCCGCACCGGCTCGCGACCCGGCTGCTGCTGACGCTCAACCGGGCGTCCGCGATCGTCACCTACGACCTGGAGTCGACGGTGCACCGGCCGCGCGGGCACTCCTGGGCGGCGTTCCGGCTGCTGTTCGTCACCTGGCTCGCCGGGCCGCTGGAGCCCGGCCGCGCCGCCGCGCTGGCCGGGATGAGCCGGGCGGCGGTGTCCAATCTCGCCAAGACGCTGGTCGCGGACGGGATGATGGTGCGCACGCCGGGCGAGCGCGACGGCCGCTCGGTCATCCTGTCGCTCACCGACGAGGGCCGGGGCGCCATGTTGGAGATCTTCGCCGGGCAGAACGAGCGCGAGCGGCAGTGGGCGAGCGTGCTGACCGAGACCGAGCAGAACATCCTGATCATGCTGCTGGACAAGCTCATCGCCGGACGCGACCAGTTCGATGCCCGTGAACGATCCTGACGCCCGTTGAACTGTGCTGACGTCCGTGGGCTGAGCTGTCGGCCGTGGACGATGCTGTCGGCTGTGGGCTGAGTTGACGTTCGTTGGCTGTGCTGACGTCCGTGACCTGGGCTGACGTGCGTGGGCTGAGCTGCTGGCCGTGGACTGTGCTGATGGCCGTGGACGTAGTTGATGTTTGTGGACGGAGTGTTGGTCGGGTGACGCTTGTGGGTTCAGTTGACGTGCGCTGACGGGGTGACGCCACTGGCGGGGGGACGTGGTCGGTGTGCGCTGGTCGCGCTGATGTTCCTGGCGGGATCTCGTGTGGGGCCTGACGGGGTTGCCCGGTTCTTGGAGGGGTTCCCAGGAGTGGTGAAAGGGTCGTAGTGTCGCCACAAAGTAGTTAATGCATTAATCATCTGCGGGAGGCGAGGGACATGGCCCACTACCGCCGGGCCGGCGACGTGCCGCCGAAGCGTCACACCCAGCACCGGGACGGCGCCGATCGGCTCTACTACGAGGAGCTGATGGGCGAGGAGGGCTTCTCCTCGGACTCGTCGCTGCTCTACCACCGCGAGATCCCCTCCGCGATCGTCGACTCCCAGGTCTGGGAGACGCCGGACGCGGCGACCACGCCCAACCACCCGCTCAAGCCCCGCCACCTCAAGCTGCACGAGCTGTTCCCGAAGGACACGTGGGCGGACACCGACGCGGTCACGGGGCGGCGGCTCGTCCTCGGCAACGCCGACGTCCGGCTGTCCTACGTCGCGGCGGCGGCCGACTCTCCGCTGTACCGCAACGCGACCGGCGACGAGATCGTCTACGTCGAGTCCGGTACCGCGACCGTCGAGACGGTCTTCGGGGCGCTGGAGGCGAAGGAGGGCGACTACGTCGTCATCCCCACGTCCACGACCCACCGCTGGCTGCCGACCGGCGACCAGCCGTTGCGCGCCTACGCCATCGAGGCGACCGGGCACATCGCGCCGCCCAAGCGGTACCTGTCGCGCTATGGCCAGTTCTTGGAGAACGCCCCGTACTGCGAGCGCGACCTGCACGGCCCGGACGAGCCCCTTCAGGCGGAGGGCACCGACGTGGAGGTCCTGGTCAAGCACCGTGGCCCCGGCGGCATCACCGGTACGAAGCTCACCTACGCGCGGCATCCGTTCGACGTGGTCGGCTGGGACGGCTGCCTGTACCCGTTCACGTTCAGCGTCCACGACTTCGAGCCGATCACGGGCCGCGTCCACCAGCCGCCGCCGGTACACCAGGTGTTCGAGGGGCACAACTTCGTCGTGTGCAACTTCGTCCCGCGCAAGGTGGACTACCACCCGCTGTCGATCCCGGTGCCGTACTACCACTCCAATGTCGACTCCGACGAGGTCATGTTCTACTGCGGCGGGAATTACGAGGCCCGTAAGGGGTCCGGCATCGGCCAGGGGTCGGTCTCCGTCCACCCCGGCGGGCTCGCCCACGGACCACAGCCCGGGGCGTACGAGCGCAGCATTGGCGCCGAGTTCTTCGACGAGCTCGCCGTCATGGTGGACACGTTCCGTCCGCTGGAGCTCGGCGAGGGCGGCGTGGCCGCCGAGGACCCCGGATACGCCTGGACGTGGGCGGGCCGGAGGCTCGGGTGAGCGCGTCGCAGGAGAACGGGACACGCGGGGACGGTGTTCAAGGGAAGGGCCCGCGTGGGGCCACGGCGGCGTCGGCGTTCGCCATCGGACTGTGCGATGACGCCGCCGTGTTCCCGCCGGGGCTCGCGCCGCTCGCAGAGGCCGTCCCGGCGCACCGCCGGCATCGCGGTGCCGCCTACGCGCCGTTCGTCGGACCGCTCGTGCTGCCCGTTTCGGCCCTCGACGAGCTCACGCCGCTGCTGGACGACGCGGACGGTCCCCTCGACCTGTCGGTGACGGCGCCCGGCGGGCCCGAGCAGGCCGGAGCCGCGCTCGCCGTCACGCCGGGACTGGCGGTCGACCTGCGCGGGGTGGAGGTCGCCGTCCCCGCCCGAACGGCCCCCCGCGACTTCTTCCGTGCGCTCGGCGCGGCCCGCGCGGACCGTGAGGACGTGCCGATCTACGTCGAGGTGCCCCGGGACGAGCGCCGCCCCGAGGTGATCGCCGGGCTCGCCGCCGTGGGGCTGCGCGCGAAGTTCCGCACCGGCGGCGTCACCGCGGAGCTGTACCCGGGCCCGGACGAGCTCGCCGCGGCGATCATCGCCGCGGTGGCGGCGGACGTGCCGTTCAAGGCCACCGCGGGCCTGCACCACCCCGTCCGCAACACCGACCCGGAGACCGGCTTCGACCAGCACGGGTTCCTCAACCTGCTGCTCGCGACCGACGCCGCGCTGGCGGGCCGGCCGGTCGCCGACCTCGCCGCCGTGCTGGCCGAGCGGGACGCCGCGGCGGTCGCCGCCGGGGTCGCCGGGCTGCCCGGCGACCGGGTCGCCGCGGCCCGCGCCCGCTTCCTGTCCTTCGGCACGTGCAGCATCACCGATCCCCTGACCGAACTCGCGGACCTCGGGCTGCTCCCGGCCGCGATCATCGAGGAATCCCGATGACCCAGATCACGATCCCGGCGGACTCGCCGTTCGGGCTCGCCAACCTCCCGTACGGCGTGTTCTCCACTCCGGGCACGGCGCCTCGCGTCGGCGTCCGCGTGGCCGACACGGTCGTGGACCTGGCCGCCGCGCTCGGCGACGACGTCTTCGCGCGACCGTCCCTGAACGCCTTCATGGCGCAGGGCCGCGAACGCTGGGTGGAGGTGCGCGAACGGCTCCTCGACCTGGTCACCGGCGACGTGCCGGGCACCGCCGTCCACCCTGTCGGCACCGTGACCATGCATCTGCCGTTCGAGGTCGCCGACTACGTCGATTTCTATGCTTCCGAGCACCACGCGTCCAACCTCGGCCGGCTGTTCCGCCCGGACTCCGAGCCGCTCATGCCGAACTGGAAGCACCTGCCCGTCGGCTACCACGGCCGTGCCGGGACGGTCGTCGCGTCCGGCACGGACATCGTGCGGCCGAGCGGCCAGCGCAAGGCGCCGGACGAGGCCGCGCCGTCCCACGGGCCGTCCCGCCGGCTGGACATCGAAGCCGAGGTCGGGTTCGTCGTCGGCACCGGGTCCGCGCTCGGCGGCACGGTCGGGACGGACGAGTTCGACCGGCACGTCTTCGGCGCCGTCCTGGTCAACGACTGGTCGGCGCGCGACATCCAGGCGTGGGAGTACGTCCCGCTCGGTCCGTTCCTCGGCAAGAGCTTCGCCACGTCCATCTCCCCGTGGGTCGTGCCGCTCCTCGCCCTGGAGGCGGCCCGAGTCGCCACACCGCCGCAGGACCCCGAGCCGCTGCCGTACCTGCGCGAGAAGAACCCGTGGGGTCTCGACCTCGACCTGGTCGTCGAGTGGAACGGCCAGGTCGTCTCGCGCCCGCCGTACCGGGAGATGTACTGGTCGCCCGCGCAGATGCTCGCGCACATGACGGTGAACGGCGCGTCCGCGCGCACCGGCGACCTGTTCGCCTCCGGGACGGTCTCCGGGCCCGCCAAGGACCAGCGCGGCGCGTTCATCGAGCTGACCTGGGGCGGCCGGGAGCCCGTCGAGGTGAACGGCGAGCCGCGCACCTTCCTGGAGGACGGCGACGAGGTCGTCATCTCCGCGACCGCCCCCGGCGCGGCCGGTACCCGGATCGGCTTCGGCGAGGTCCGCGGCCGCGTCCTCCCCGCCGTTTCCTGACCCTGCCTGCTGGTTCCTGACCCTGCCCGGCGTGCCGTTCTCCCTTGTTCCGGGAGGACGGCACGCGTTCGGGCATCGCTTCGTCCCATCGCCGGATCATCGCCCTGTCCCCTGGGCGCGGCTGGACGTCGTGGGCATGGTCTAGATATCGAGGCGTTCCTCCCTGTGGGGTTGGGGCCCTGCTGTGGGCGGGCCGCCGAGGGGCTCGGCTTCTCACCGTCGCGGGTGAGTCGTCGGGCGCGGACGCTGGAGCGCCGTGTGAGCCGCGCCCTGTTCGTGCACACGAGCCGCTGCATGGAGTGAGCGCCGTCCTATTGAGCGCTCTGCTTTGTGACTGTGCTGCGCGACCCCCTATGTGACTCGCGGACCGGGGTGCCCGGCCTTGTGGTTGTCCCCGGCTGGCCGGTGCCGGTCTGCGATGTGTCATCCAAAAGTGCGGCTTGCCCGGTGAGGCGGGCATGAGACGGGGTGACCGGTAAGTTCTAGGGCATTCGGCCGGGCTCGGGCAGGGCACGGGCAGGGTGACGGGGGAGGCCGGCGGTTGCGGTCTGGTGTGCTGTTTCGCGTCGTGGTGGGCGGGGTCGCGCTCGTCCTGGGCCTCAGCGGGTGCAAGAAGGCGGTGGTGGCGGATCCCCCGGCGGGACGGTCCGCCGGGCCACTGGCGGGGGAGAAGCCGCCGGACTGGCACCGATGGGGACTGGACGCGATGACGCCCGCACCGGCGCCGCCCGCCCGCAAGCCGCTCGCCCTCGGCGGGAAGGGACCGGTGAAGGTCTTCTCCAACGTCCCGACGAAGGACCGGGTCGTGTTCGTCACGATCGACGACGGACAGGAGAAGGACCCGCGGTTCGTGCAGATGCTGACCGACCTGCGGGTTCCGGTGTCGATGTTCCTCACGGACGCGAACATCCGCGACCACTACGACTACTTCAAGCCGCTCCAGGCGCTAGGGAACCACGTCCAGAACCACACGCTGACCCATCCGGTGATGCGGAACCTCGGTGTGGAGGGGCAGCGCCGGGAGATCTGTGGCGATCAGAGGATCCTGACCCAGCGGTATGGGACGGCACCAAAGCTCTTCCGACCGCCGTTCGGGATGTGGAACTCGCTGACGCAGGAGGCGGCGCGCGAGTGCGGACTCCAGGGGATCGTGCTGTGGCGCGCGTCCATGCAGATCCACGACATGCAGTACGACGACCCGAACAAGAAGCTGCATCCGGGCGATGTGCTGCTCGCCCATTTCCGGGGGCCGAAGCAGCTCAAGGGCGAGTCGATGACGAAGATGTTCGCCGCGATGCTCAAACGGATCCACCGGCAGGGCTTCAGCGTCGGCCGCCTAGAGGACTACATCAGCTTCCGCTGACCCCTGTGACAATGGGCAGCGCTGTTCTGGGGACTGCCGTTCAAGTGCCGTTGTTCTCGATGAGGACCCGGACGCTGTCGACCTTCGCGTCGACCGCGTCGGGAATGACCATGCCCGCGGTCACGCCGCTGCGGAGGTATTCCAGGACGGGCGCGGTGATCCGCTCTCCGGGCAGGACGGTGGGGATCCCGGGCGGATAGGGCGTCAGCATCTCGGCGCAGACACGCCCGACAGCCCAGTCGGCCGGGACCTGCTCGGCGGGGCCGAAGAACGCGTCGCGCGGCAGGACGGCGAGTTCGAGCCGGATGTCCTCCGGGTCGGGGACGGAGACCTCCGGCGCGTCCCGGAGGTCGTCGATGTGGTCGCGCAGGTCGCTCAATGCGGCGAGGAGGCGGGCCGCGGTCTCCTTGTCGTCGGCGAACGTCAGCTGCGCGCTGATCCGCCGATGGTCGGCAAGGTGCAGGTTGACGCGGTGGTGACGCCGCAGCCAGTCCGCCGCCCGGTAGCCGGTCGTGCCGAGTCCGGCGATGTCGATGACGACCGGCAGCGGGTCGAGGTCGTGCGCGCGGCCGGGTCCGGTGAACTCCGCCGGGCCCTGGACGTCGAAGCCGGGAATGTCGGCGATCTCCGTTCGGACGCTCGCCGCGAGGTCCAGCGCGTCCTGCAGCAGGGCACGGCCGTGCTCGACCATCTGCCGCCGCCACCCGTCCAGCCCGGCGTAGATCAGCACGGACGGACTGGTCGTGCCGAGCAGGTCCTCGCGGCTCTTGAGGACGGCGGGATCGACCAGGGTGCCCTGCTGGTGGAACACCGATCCCTGTTCCAGGCCGGCGCCCATCTTGTGGACACTGGTCACGCAGACATCCGCGCCCGCGTCCATCGCCCACGAGGGCAGGTCCGGGTGGAAGGGCAGGTGGGCGCCCCACGCCTCGTCCACGATCAGCGGCCTGCCTCGGCGATGGCACTCGGCGGCGATGCCGGCCAGGTCCGCGCACGTCCCGTACGGGGTGGGGCTCGTCACCAGGGCGCCGCGGGCGTCGGGATGCTCGTCCAGCCGCGCGGTGAACGACGCGGCGGACGGCGGGTGCGCCACGTGCCGTTCGGCGTCCCACTCCGGCTCCACCTAGATCGGCCGGACGCCGGACAGGATGAGCCCCGACACCACGGCCTTGTGCGCGTCCCGCCCGACCAGCAGCTTTTCACCTGGACCGGCTACGGCGAGCATAGCGCTCTTCACTGACAGCGAACTGCCGCAGGTCGAGAAGAAGGTGTGCTCGGCGTGCACCGCGTCCGCCATGAGGTCCTGGGCCTGCTCCAGAACCTCGGCGCTCGACTCGCGGTCGTCCAGGCCGGAGAAGGCGAGGACGTCGGAGGCGAACACCGCGTCCCCGAGTACTTCCCGGACTCGTGGGTCGGCGCCGCGGCCCTGCTTGTGTCCGGGCGGGGTGAACGGCAGCTGGCCCTCGCGGTGGTAGGCGGCGAGGGCGGTGAGAACGGGGGCGGCAGAGTGATCCATGGCCCACGCCTTCCCCGCCGCAGGACGGAGTAACGGGCCGTGAATGCGAGCCCGGACACCGGGTAGGGCGGCCGTGAGCGGACAACAGGAGCTTACGGATGAACGATCGCATACCGGCCGATGCTGAGCTGGCCTGGGAGGACTTCCACCGGCTCGTGAACATGACGTCCGACGAACTACGCGTCTGGCTTCTCACGGACGCGTCCGGAGAAGAGGCGTTCCCATCCGAACCCGGACCGGGCGTCGCCGAACTCGGCGCCCGAGTAGTGGACCTGCTGCGTAAGCGGAAGGTCGATCTGACCGGGCGAGACGCCGAGGTGATGCGCCAGGTCGTGGACTATGTCGAGGACCACTTGGAGGATCCTCCACAGGACGGGGCTCAGGACTCGGCCTGGCGGCACGACCTGATGCGCGTGGGCCACGACCCCCTGCGCCCACAACCGTCCACAGCTTGAGTGAGCAGGGCTTGAGTGAGCACAGCTTGAGTGAGCAGGGCTTGAGCGGGCGTGTGCGAGTGCAGACGCAGCCTGAGGGAGCGAGATCGCGCAAGGAGGCGAGGACATGCCCAACCCGCAGCAACCTGAACTGCGCAGGTCAGGGCGAACCGCCGTGACCGACGAGCCACCGGCGCCCGAGGCCACCGACCCCAAGGGGACGAGGGGCAAGGGACACGCGCACGGCACGGACAAGGGGAAGAAGGGCGGCGGCAAGGGCGGCGGAACCCCGCCCGGCCAGCGCTCCCCGTACCCGAGCTGAGCGGCCGGAGTCGCCCTGCCTGAACCGACCTCCCGGCGACACTGACCTCCCGGAGACACTGACCTGCCGGAGGCGGCGGACTCGCCGGGACGTTGAAGCTGCCGGGGTCTCTGAGCTGGCGATGCTGAGCTGACCAGGACGTCGCCGCCCACCCGCCGGGCGGCGCGCTGGCCAGCGATGACGCCGGTCGGCAACGTGAGGAAGAAACTCCGGCGCTCTCCCAGGTGATCGACCGACCCGAGAAGACGGCCAGTGATCGATCGCCTGCAAGGTTTCTTCGGCTTCACCAAGATGCCGTTCGGCCGGGACCTGGCGCCGGGCATGACACACCGTCCACGGTGAGGCCCCCGTCCGGCACATCCCGATCTATATCGGCAACCCCGACGTCGGCGTCCGTGGCATCCACACCGCGATCGTCACCGCGCTGGGCGGCGGCCGCAAACCGCACAAGGCCACCCTCATCGCCCCCACTGAAGACGCCACGTTCATCCACACCGCCAGCCGCGGCTGTCTCCGCGCCGTCAACAACTTGGTGATCCAGATCCTGCTGGTCCTTCATCTCCGACAGGACCATCGTTGGTGAAGCCGCCGCCCGCTCAGCCGTCAACGAGGTCGTCGCAACCGAATGATCAGATAGTTTCCCTCCAGTTGTGACCAGATGAGCTGGTGGAACACGGAAGGTGATCGCCTATGGGTGCCAAGACGGCCGTCCTCATCTACACCGACGGTCACCCCGCCGATCTACTGCGCGACGCGCCCGAGCCCGACCCGGCGGCCACCACAGCGCTGATCACTCGGACGAACCCCGGCTGGGACGGGACCACCACCTCCCCCGGCAACCTGGACGACTACATCTATCCCGATCAAGGGATGGCCTACGCAGGGAGCTTTCCCGGCATCGATGTGCTGTGCGACCAGCAGGTGATGGTGGACCGCCCGTCCGAGCTTCCCGCCCATCTCCTGCACGCCGGCGCCCACCGGGGCCGGGTGATCCTGCACGCCATGCACAGCGTCACCGACTGGTTCGCCTATGCGATCTGGGAGAACGGAAACCTGCTGCGATCACTCAGCCTGTCGCCCGACACCGGGGTCATTGAGAACATCGGAACGCCTCTGGAGTTCGAACAGCCGTACTGGGCGGGCGAACACCCCGTCCCCCGCACTCCCGGCTCGCCGGACGAGACACCTTACGCGCTGCCCTTCCACCCCTTGGAACTCGGTGGCGAAGCAGCGCTGCGCGACCTGCTGGGCTTCATCGTCGAAGGCCGCCGCCGAGACACCGACATCGACGCCGAAGCCGTCCGCCTACTCGGATTCCCGGTCCCCGTCGCCAACCCGATCACTCAAGCCGACGTCCAGGAGTTCAGGCGCACACACACCTTCACGCGCTACACCTACGGCCCCGACGGCAACCTGGCGCCCATCGAGGAATGAGTGCCACGACTTGGTGAACGCCAAGCCGCCAACCTGCAGACCAAGACCCTGGCGAACACTTGCTGCCCGGGGTCTCGTCGCATCGGCCCGTCCTCACGCTGAACGATGCGCTCAATCCTCAAGGCCGGTGTCCGAGAACGCCCGGGATGCGTGACGGTTGAGCGACTCAGAGTGAGGGAACGTCGCTTAGCGTGATCAAGTAGCGCTTGCGCAGCAGGCAGGCGCATCACAGCGCTACAGCAGCAGCGCATCCATAGCAGCGTTCACGGCAGGGGGACCTCACATGATCCGGACGATCGTCGGCGGGGTGGCCGCCGGCAGCCTCGCCCTCACCGCTCTCATCGGCCTTCCGGCCGCTTCCGCGTCGGCCGTCACAGGCGAGGACGACGTCCGGGACACTCCGACGTACACCTGCGACCTCGTCAGTTCCAGCCAGCTGAGCCAGGGCATTCTCAACTGCCAGGCGTCCAACGGGGCGGTCAAGACCGGCGGGTTCACCGGCGATGCGATTCTGCGTGACCGGAGGTGGGGCGTCCACGTCCTGTGTCATGGCGGGGGCATGGCCCACACGCCCAACGACGTCCAGGCCAACGAATGCGACGCGGGGCAGGGCTGATCGACCGCTAAGGGATCTCCGTCTGCGGGGAGTATCCGTCGTCCTCGCCGCCGGGGGTCTCCGCCTCGGCGTTCGGCGGATCCGTCGGCCCGGGGGTGTGCTCGTCGGCGAAGTCGGGATCCTCCTCTTGCGGGGCCCCGGCTCTCGCGCGCCGGTCGGCGAACGATTCGCCCGTGTCCCCGGTCCGGTCGTCCTTCTCGCCCTTCGCGTTCTCATGGTTTGGCATGTCTGCTCCTCCCTGCGTCCTTGGGACCCGTTGCTGCGGGTGGTGTGCCGGTACCCCGAGCAAGGGCTTCAACCCTTGCTTCAGGGCGTGCCCGGCCCGCGGTACGCGCTGGGGCCCGCCATTGCCTGGCCCGTGAAGTCGTGACGCCGCCCCGGGTGGGGGAGAAGTGGGCCCTGTTCGTTCTGGAACACCTCGTCCTGGCGGAGGTGCTCGCCTGACCTGGAGCGAATCCGTCGGATAGGGACCTTTGTTCAGGGGCCGCAGCCGGATCTTCCGGGAAAGCGCGTGGGTAGGCTGGCGGCCATGCTGTACGGGCGGGACTCGGAGAGAGCCGCGATCGAGGGGCTTCTCGGCAGGGCCCGGGACGGCCGGAGCGGTGTTCTCGTCCTGCGCGGCGAGGCGGGCATCGGCAAGACCGCGCTCTTGGAGCACGCCGCGTCCGCCGCTGACGGCATGCGCGTCCTGCGGGGCACGGGCGTCGAGTACGAGAGCGGGATGCCCTACGCGGGCCTTCACCTGCTGCTCCGCCGCCACCTGGACAAGATCGACGACCTTCCCGCCGCCCAGGCCCGTGCCCTCCGCGCCGCCCTGAACCTGCCCGCTCCCTCAGATGAGCAGCCGTCCAGTCGGCAGCCGTCTGGCGGGGAGCTCTCCGGTGGGCGGTCGTCTGATGAGCGTTTGCCCGGTGGGCAGCCATCCGGTTGGCAGGCGTCTGGTGGGCAGCCGTCTGATGGGCAACCGTCTGGTGGGCGGCTGTCTCATGAGTACTCGCCTGGTGGGCGGCTAGCTGGTGAGAGCGGCGGGTGGGGCCGTGTCGCGGATGGGGGGGACCGGTTCCTGGTCGGGCTGGCCGTGCTGACGCTGCTGGCCGATCTCGCGGAGGATCGGCCCCTGCTCTGCCTGGTGGACGACGCGCACTGGCTGGACGGCGCGTCCGCCGAAGCGTTGCTGTTCGCCGCGCGGCGGCTGGAGGCGGAGCCCATTGCGATGCTGTTCGCGGCCCGGGACGCCGACGCCCCCGAGTTCCCCGCGCCGGGGTTCCCGGAGTTGCGGCTGCGCGGCCTCGACCGGGACGCCGCGCGGGACCTCCTCGCGCGCCGCGCGCTGCCGCCGCACGTGGAGCACGAGATCCTCGCCGAGGCGATGGGCAACCCGCTGGCGCTGCTGGAACTGGACGGCATGCGCGCCGGCCGGGCGGCCGACCGGTCGTCGGCCTACGAGAGGATCCGGCGGGGGTTCGCCGAGCGGCTCGCGGCGCTGCCGGAGCCGACGCAGGCGCTGGTCCTGCTGGTCGTGTCCGACGACCTCGGCGACGTCGGGGTGGTGATGGAGGCGGCGGCGAAGCTCGGCGCGTCCATGGCCGACCTGGAGCCCGCCGAGCGCCATGGCCTGCTGCGCGCGGGCGCGGACGGGCGGCTGGAGGTGCGGCATCCGCTGATCCGCACGGCGGTGTACGAGGCGGCGCCGCTGAGCCGCCGCATCGCGGCGCACCGCGCCGTCGCCGGGGTCTACCTGGAGCGCGGGGACGCCTGCCACCACGCCTGGCATCTGGCGCGGTCCGTGACGGGCCCGGACGAGGCGGTCGCGGCCGTCCTGGAGGCGACCGCCGAGCGCGAGCACGGCGGGAACGCGGCCGTCGCCGCGATGTACGAGGCCGCGGCCGAGCTGAGCACCGATCCGGCGCGGCGCGGCCGGCGGCTGGCGGTCGCCGCGTGCGCCTCCGCCGACGCCGGGCTGGGCGAGCGGGCGGTCGGGCTGGCCCTGCGCGCGGAGGCCGACCTGGACGACCCGTTGGCCCGCGCCGACCTGACGCTCATCCGCGCCTCGCTCGCCGACGACCAGGACCGTACGAAGGAGGCGTACCGGATGTTCGCCGACACGGCGGCGTCCGTCGCCGCGCTGGATCCGCGCACGTCCGGGTATCTGTTCTTCCAGGCCGCGTCCGCCGCCGCCAACGCCGGAGACTTCGCCGCCCTGGACCGGCTGGCGGCGCGCGGCACCGAGCTCGGCCTGCCCAACGCCTCCCACCTGCGGGCCCTGGGCAGGGTGTTCGCGGGGCAGGACCCGCTCGCCGGGGCGGACGGCGCGGACGGCGTGGCGGCGCTGCGCGAGCTGATGGACGCCATGACGGACTGTTCCGGCCCGCGCGACCGCGTCCGCGCCGGGATGTGGCAGCTCATGCTCGGGGACGTGGCCGCCGCGGCGGAGACGGCCGCCGCGCTGGAGACGCTGCTCCGGGCGCGGGGCGCGATCGGCCTGCTCGCGCACGCGCTGATGCTCCGGTCCCGCACGCACCTGTTCCTCGGCAGGCCCCGGGAGGCGCGGACCAGCGCGGCGGAGGGGCTGCGGATCGCCGCGGACACCGGGCAGCACCGCATCCGCGTGTACCTCTCGACGGTTCTGGCGCTGCTCGCCGCGATGGAGGGCGACGAGGCCGGCTGCGCCGAGCTGACCGAGGAGGCCATCGCGCGCGCCGTCCCGCCGAGCAGCGCGCACGCGGCGGCGGCGCGCGGCCTGCTCGACCTCGGCCTCGGCCGGCACGAGAGCGCCTTCGAACGTCTGTCGGACGTGGTGGCGGGCCCGAACGGGCAGGGCGCCATCGGCCATCTTCCCGACCTGGTCGAGGCAGCGGTCCGGGCCGGACGGCCGGAGCGCGCGCGGGACGCCGCCTCCTGGTACGGGGGCTGGGCCGCGCAGGTGGGTTTTCCGGACATGGAAGCGATCGCCCTACGCTGCGCCGCGTTGCTCGAACCCGACGCGGACGCGACGTTCGCGCGGGCCGTCGAGCTGCACCGCCGGGGCGTGATGCCGTTCGAGCGGGCCCGCACCGAGCTGCTCTACGGGGAATGGCTCCGCCGGGCTCGGCGCCGGAACGACGCCCGCGCCCTGCTGCACTCCGCGCTGGAGGCGTTCGAGCGGCTCGGCGCCGTCCCGTGGGCCGACCGCGCCCGCGCCGAACTGCGCGCCGCCGGTGAAAGCGTCGCCACGGGGAAGGACCGGGCTTCAGGGACGACGCGACCTTCTGGGAACGGGACGAAGCGAACGGGCGGCGACCCCGTTGGGGATCTCACCCCGCAGGAGCTTCAGGTCGTCCGGCTGGCCGCCAGGGGACTGAGCAACCGGGAGATCGGCGCCCACCTCTTCCTGAGCCCCCGCACCGTCGGCTACCACCTGTACAAGGCGTATCCGAAGCTGGGCGTCGCCTCCCGGGGCGAACTCCCTCATCTGAACCTGGGCTGATTCCGTGGCCGCCTCGCCGCCGCCGTTGCCGGTCGTCCGAGCAACGTGAGCCGGGCCGCGCCCCCGGGAGGCGCGTCGGGCACGCCCCCCGGGTGCGCTTCGTCAAAGCCTGCGGCAGCCGAGTTCACGCCCGCTCGGGTGTGCCGTCGCGTGTGTCCCGGTCGGGTGCGCTGCCGTACGCGTCCCCTGCCGAATGGCTGCGTGTGGGACGCCGCCTGAGGGGTGTCGTCGGCGGCTCGCCGTGAGGGCTCTTCTTCGGCGGGTGAGCGTCCGGAGTGCTTCCGCCATGCGCAGAGCGGTGGGCTGTCTGGGGCAGCCAGGTGGGCGCTGAGCGGACACCCTCTGGTGTGCGTCGTCAGGTGCGCATGGAGCCCGCGATCTGCCGGGTCGTCACGTTGATGCGGTTCCAGGCGTTGATCGCGGCGATGCACATGACGAGCGCGGTGAGGGACTCCTCGTCGAAGTTGTCGGCGGCCTCGTCCCAGACGTCGTCGGGGACGCCGCCGGGGTCGTCGGCGAGGCGGGTCGCCGCCTCGGCGAGGGCGAGGGCGGCGCGCTCCTCATCGGTGAAATAGGGGGACTCGCGCCAGGTCGCGACCGTCCAGAGGCGCTCGTCGGTCTCGCCCGCCTTCTTGGCGTCGTGCGCGTGCATGTCCGTACAGAAGCCGCAGCCGTTGATCTGGCTGACGCGCAGGCGAACGAGTTCGAGGAGGTGGTTCGGGACGGGGCTGTGACGCAGGTAGCCCTCCAGATTCAGCAGGGCCTTGTAGGCGTCGGGGGCGATGGTGGAGAGGTTGGTCATCCGTGCCTGCATGGGACGTGCCTTTCTGGGAGGCGATGATAAACGAGATAGGGAATGTCCAGATTTCGGGACCGAGCTGGGGACGAGTGGGTGGGGGGTTGGTTAGGGGCTGGGCGGGTCAGTTGCGGGCGTACCAGGCGCGGACCTCGTCGCCGAGGCCGGGGTTGGCGCGCTCGGCGTCGTCCCGGACGTCGGCGAGGGTCTGCTCGGACAGGGCCTTGCGCCAGGCGAGTTCGGCCCTGCGCATGGCGGTGGCGACCGAGCACGGCGGGGTGGGGGACGAGACGGGCGTCCCGGCGCCGATGCCGCGCCGCCGGATCTCGGTGCACTGGAAGGCGTCCTCGGAGCCCTCGATCGCGGCGACGAGGTCCATCATCGTGATCCGCTCCAGTGGGCGCGCGAGCCGGAAGCCGCCTCGCGCGCCCGGCGTCGAGGTGGCGATGCCTGCCTTGACCAGGGCCTGGAGCTGCTTGTTCAGGTACGGCGGAGGAAGCTCGAAACCGGCCGCGAGCCGTGTCGTGGACACGGGCCGGTCACCGGCCATCCAGTCGAGCAGGAGGCAGCAGTGCGCCGCCCACTCGACTCCCTCGCTCATCCGCACGATCGGGATACTAGGTTATCTAGACACGGCGTGTCCAGATTGGCGAGCCGGTTCAGCCAGGTCGGGCTCACCGAGCTGGCCTGACCGAGCCGGCCTGGCCGAGTCGAACTGACTGAGCCGAACTGACCGAGCCGGCCTAGCCGAGTTGGGCGGCTTGTTCCTCCATGGTCGAGACGAGCCGGGACGCGTCGTCGGCCTTCAGTTCGATTCCGAAGTCCTCCGCCAGTGTCTCGGGGACCTGCTTGGGGGCTAGCGCGCTCTCCTCGGTCGTGCCGTCCGGGCGGACGATCTTGAAGGTCGGCCCGTCCAGCACGAGCAGGGAGTCCACCGAGAAGCGCTGGGCGTAGGGGCGGGTGGTGAACGGTGATCGCGGGCTGTTCGAGACGAAGTGGTTCACCGGCTCGAAGTCGATGGGGAACGCCTCGTTGAGCGTGAAGGTGTGGCGCAGGACCCAGCCGTCCGGGCCGCGCTGGTGCAGCTCGAAGCCCCTGGTGGGGGGCTGCCAGGCGGTGGCGTCGCGGCCGGGGCGCAGGTCGAAGCCCCAGCCGTCCTGCTCCAGGGGGCCGGTGCCGGGGATCGCCAGGGGCTCCAGCGGGCCGGAGCCGAAGCCGACGTCGCACAGCACCGCGGGGTCGCCGGGCGCGGGACGCACGTGCAGCAGCGCGTGGGTGGCGGGACGGAGCCGGTCGGCGCCGATCATGACACGGCCGAGGATCCCGGTGACCTCGAACCCGATCTCGGCCAGGACCGCGGCGAACAGCCGGGTGTGCTCGAAGCAGTAGCCGCCGCGGCGGGAGCCGACCAGCTTGGCCTGCAGGTCCTCGACGCCGAGCGTGATCGGCCGGCCGAGGATGATCTCCAGGTTCTCGAACGGGATGGAGGTGACGTGGCCGCGATGCAGGGCGCGGAGCGTCTCGATCGTCGGCTCCGGCGTCCCGGCGTACCCGATCCGGTCCAGGTAGGCGGGCAGATCGAGCCGGTCGCTCCGCCAGCCGTAGCCGGGGTCGTCGCTCATGGGGTTCCTCCAGTGGTGGTGCGGCTGGTGGTACGGCTGGTGGTGCGGCCGCGTGCGAACTCGGCCGTGAACGTGGCGGTGCCGAGGGCGGTCCTGATCCTTCCGGCGGCGCGCTCGACGTCGCCGCGCTCGGCCGCGGGCAGCGGCGCACCGGCGGCCGAGCGGAGCGCGTCGGCGGTGCCGAGCAGCCGCGCGGCGGGCGCGTGCTCGCCGGCGAGGGAGCGGGCCCCGGCCAGTCCCTCCAGCGCGAGCGCCACGGCCCGCGGGTCGCCGGTGGCGCGGGCGGCCACGAGTCCCTCGGTGTGCAGGGCGAGGGCCGCCGCGGCGTCGCCGCGCTCCTCGGCGACGTAGCCGAGCTGGGCCTGCGCGAACGCGATCCCTGGCGTCCCGCCGATGCCGCGCAGCCAGCCGAGCGGCCCGCGCAGGTGCCGCTCGGCGGCGTCCAG
>NZ_CAACVB010000175.1 GCF_900659635.1 Actinomadura roseirufa
CGGGTTCGCGGCGCACGCGCGGCGGCTGGCGCGCAGCCGCCGCGCCGTCGCGGGCCTGGCCCTGCTCGTCCTCCTGTTCGCGCTGGCGTTCGCCGGGCCGCTCGTCTCCCCGTGGGCCTGGGACGGCACCGACTTCACCGCGTTCCGGCAGGGCCCGTCCGCAGGGCACTGGCTCGGCACGACGCCGAGCGGCCGGGACGTGTTCGCCCTGACCCTGCGCGGGATGCGCAAGTCCCTGCTGACCGGCCTGCTCGTCGCGGCGCTCTCGACCGGCCTCGCCGCCGTGGTCGGCACCGTGGCGGGCTTCGCGGGCGGCTGGCCCGACCGGCTGCTGATGTGGGGCGTCGACCTGCTGCTCGTGCTGCCCTCGTTCCTCGTCGTCGCCGTGCTGGCGCCCCGGCTCGGCGGGAGCGGCGCGGCGCTCGTGCCGCTGCTGGCCGCCTTCCTGTGGATGGTCACCGCCCGGGTCGTCCGGGCCGCGACGATCTCGCTGCGCGAGCGCGAGTACGTGCTGGCCGCGAGGTTCCTCGGGGTGAGCGGGCCGCGGGTCGTCCTGCGCCACATCGTGCCGCAGCTGTCGTCGCTGCTGGTGGTGGACGCCGGCCTGAACGTCAGCGTCGCGGTCGTCGCCGAGAGCGGCCTGTCCTACCTGGGGCTCGGCGTCCGCCCGCCGGACGTCTCGCTCGGCACGCTCATCGCCGACGGCGGGCCGGCCGCGACCGACCGCCCCTGGCCCTTCCTGTCGGCCGCGGGGCTGCTCGTGCTCATCGTCCTCGCCGTGAACCTTCTCGGGGACGGCCTGCGCGACCTCCTCGACCCCGCCTCCCGCCCCCACCGGCCCGGTGGTGAGCCGTGAGCGTCCTGGAGGTCATCGGCCTGCGGGTCGTGTTCCCGCCGGACGTGCGGGCGGTGCACGAGGTGGACTTCGCGGTCGATGCGGGCGAGGTGCTCGGCGTCGTCGGGGAGTCGGGATCGGGGAAGACGGCCCTGGCGCTCGCGGTGATGGGGCTCCTGCCATCGGGCGCCCGCGTGGCGGGCTCCGTGCGGTTGCGCGGTGACGAGCTGCTGGGACGGTCCGACGCGGAACTGTCCCGCATACGCGGCAAGGACCTGGCGATGGTGTTCCAGGATCCGCTGTCGGCCCTGACGCCCGTGTATCCGGTGGGCGACCAGATCGCCGAGACCATCCGGATCCACGCGGGCGCGACCCGGGCGGCGGCGCGCGCGCGGGCCGTCGAGCTGCTCGATCTGGTGGGCATACCGGGGGCGTCCCGGCGGGCGCGCGCGTACCCGCACGAGTTCTCCGGCGGCATGCGGCAGCGCGTGATGATCGCCATGGCGATCGCCAACGATCCGGTGGCGATCCTCGCGGACGAGCCGACGACCGCCCTTGACGTCACGATCCAGGCGCAGGTGCTGGACGTCCTGCGCGTCGCGAAGGAGGCCACCGGCGCCGCGATCGTCCTCATCACCCACGACCTCGGCGTCGTGGCGGGATTCGCCGACCGCGTCATGGTGATGTACGCGGGCCGTGGGGTGGAGACCGGGCCGGTCGGCGAGATCTACCGGCGTCCTCGCATGCCGTACACGATCGGGCTGCTCCAGTCGCTGCCCCGCATCAACGGCCCGGCGATGGCGCCGGGCACGGGAGTCCCGGTTCCCAGGGACGAGGGCGGCGGGCCCGCCTTCCCCACCGGGCGGGCAGTCGCCGCGCCGTCCGGAGACGACCCCGCCCGCTGCCCGTTCCTGCCGCGCTGCCCCGTCGCCATCGGCGCGTGCGCGGACGGTGAGCCGGAGCCCGTCCTGGTCGGCCCCGCCGGGCATGTGGCGGCGTGCGTCAACACCGTCGCCACGGCGGATCCGGCGGAGGTCTTCGCGTCCGCCCACGCGCCGGACGGCGCGTCCGGGCGCCCTTCCCTGAGCGCGCCCGGCGACCGGGCGTACCCGGCACCGGCGTCCGCGCGCGCGCCCCGGCACGAGCGTCCCATCGTGCTGGAGGTGGAGGATCTCGTCCGCCACCATCCGCTCTACAGGGGAACGCTGTTCCGGCGCCGGGCCGGCACGGTGCACGCGGTGGACGGCATCGGCTTCGACGTCCGGGAGGGGGAGACCCTCGCGCTGGTGGGGGAGTCGGGCTGCGGCAAGACCACGGCCCTCATGGAGATCCTGCGGCTGGCCCGCCCACAGCGGGGCCGCGTCACGGTCTTGGGCGAGGACACGGCGGCCCTGCGCACGGCCCGCCGCAAGGCCCTGCGACGCGACGTCCAGGTCGTCTTCCAGGACCCGTTCGCGTCCCTCGACCCCCGGATGCGCGTCGCCGACATCCTCGCCGAGCCGCTGACCACGCACGGTCTCGGGACCGGCGGTCGTGTCCGGGAACTGCTGGACCTCGTGGGCCTGGAGAGGGGGCACGCGGGCCGTTACCCCCACGGCCTGTCGGGCGGCCAGAGACAGCGGGTCGGCATCGCCCGTGCCCTCGCCTTGGAGCCGCGCCTGCTGCTGCTGGACGAGCCCGTCGCCTCCCTGGACGTGTCCGTGCAGGCGGGGGTCATGGACCTGCTGGAGGAGCTGCGGAGCCGTCTCGGTCTCGCCTACCTGTTCGTCGCGCACGACCTCGCGATCGTCCGGCGGATCGCCGACCGCGTCGCCGTCATGTACCTGGGTCGCATCGTGGAGATCGGCTCCGTGGACGCGGTGTACGGACGGCCGGCCCATCCGTACACGCGCGCGCTGCTGGACGCGGTGCCGCTCCCCGACCCCTACCTGGAGCGCAGACGCCGCCGCGTCCTCTTGCAGGGCGACCCGCCCGATCCCGCGGACCCGCCCCCGGGGTGCCGCTTCCGTGCCCGTTGCCCCCGCTACGGCACGCTCACCGACGTCGAAAGCCGCCAATGCGACGAACACGACCCAGAACTGCATCCGGCGAACGCCCACCAGGACGTCGACCAGCGCGTCGCCTGCCACCATGCGCTCGTCGGAGCGAGGGCGGAGCGGTGACGCCCGGAGAGCGGGCAGGGCGAGCGGCGGTGGCCGCCTTCCTCGCCCTGGCGTCTCTGACAGCGGGAGGGTGCGGTGCGGTGGGGCGCGGCGGTACCAGGACGTACGCGTCCGGGCGGCTCCCCGCCTCCGACACCAACCCCACGCCCCGTGACGGCGTCACCAACGGCGGCACGCTGCGATGGCCGCTCCCCGAGTTCCCGACACAGTGGAACTTCAATCACGTCAACGGGACCAAGGGCGTCGTCGAGCAGGTCGTCCAGGGCGCTCTGCCGTACCTGATGCGCGCCGACCAGAAGGCGGTGCCGCACCCCGTCCCGGAGTACCTGCGATCCGCCGAGCTGAAGCGCGGCGGACACGGTCAGACCGTCACCTACCGGCTCAACCCCAGTGCACGCTGGTCGGACGGGCGGCCCGTCGGCTACCACGACTTCATCGCCCAGGCGCACGCGCTTTCCGGCAAGGACCCGCGCTACCAGGTCTCCACCGTCACCGGGTACCGGCAGATCCAGCGGATCGAGCGCGGCGCCGACGAGCACGAGGTCAGGGTGACCTTCGCAGGGACGTACACGGACTGGCGGAGCCTGTTCAGCCCTCTTTATCCCGCGTCCGCCTACACCGGGCCCGAGGCTTTCAACACGGGGTGGGTCGACCGCCTGCCCGTCACGGCCGGGCCGTTCAAGCTCCAGCGCATCGACCAGACGGCCAAGACCGTCACCATGGTCCGCGACCCCGCCTGGTGGGGCGCGCCCGCCAAGCTCGACCGGATCGTCTACCGGGCGCTCGACACCAGCGCGATGCCCGGCGCGTTCGCCAACAACGAGATCGACCTGATGGACATCGGCCTCGACGCGGGCGCCCTGAGGCGGGCCATGAAGGTCCCCGGGGCCGCCGTGCGCAGGGCCGGCGGCCCGGACTGGCGTCACTTCACCTTCAACGCGGCCGGACCCGTCCTGTCCGACGCGCGGGTGCGGCGCGCCGTCATGCTCGGCATCGACCGGGGGGCGATCGCCCGATCCGACCTGTCCGGCCTGAACGTCCCCGTCCAGACCCTCGGCAACCACTTCTTCGTCAACACCCAGGATGGCTACCTGGACAACTCGGCGGAACTCGGCCGCTACGACCCCGCACGGTCGAACCGTCTCCTGGACGAGGCGGGATGGGCCAGGCGCGGCCGGTACCGTGCCAAGGCCGGACGGGTCCTGGCCTTGCGGTTCGTGATCCCGTCCGGAGTCCCAGGGGGGAAGCAGGAGGGGGAACTGGCGCGCGCGCTGCTCGAACGCGTGGGCGTCCGGGTGGATATCGAGCCCGTCCCCGCCGATGACGTCTTCGACCACTACGTCACGCCCGGGAACTTCGACATCGTCCCGTTCTCCTGGCTGGGCACGGCGTTCCCGGTGTCGCCGATGAAATCGGTCTTCGCGCGTCCCCACGGCGACCGGATCCAGCAGAACTACTCACGCGCGGGGACGGCGGCGATCAACGCGGCTTTGGACAGGGCGATCGCGGAGGTCGACCCGGCGAAGACCCACGTCCTCGCCAACGAGGTGGACCGGCTCGTCTGGCGGGAGGCGTTCGTGCTGCCGCTCTACCAGCGCCCCCAGCTGGTGGCCGTGCGCGCGGACCTCGCCAACATGGGCGCCTGCGGCTTCCTTGAACCCGCCTATCAGGACATCGGCTTCAGGAACCCCGCCTAGCCTCCCCATCACGCGCCGGTCGGCGAGGAGTCGTGCCCCAGGAGTGCGGCGCGGCCGAGACCGCGCAGCGACGCGTCCAGCACCTCGGCGGTGTGCGCGACCGCGAGGTCCGCGCCGCGGCGGCGCAGCGCGGTGGTGATCTGCAGGGTGCAGCCCGGGTTGGCGGCGACCAGCAGCTCGGCGCCGGTCGCGGCCACGCTCTCGGCCTTGCGGTCGCCGAGCGCCCCGGCGGCCTCCGGCTGGAGCAGGTTGTAGGTCCCGGCCGAGCCGCAGCAGATCTCGGGATCGGCGATCTCCCGGAGGGTCAGGTCCGGGACGCCCTCCAGCAGGGCGCGCGGCTGGTCGCGGACACCCTGCGCGTGGGCGAGGTGGCAGGCGTCGTGGTAGGCGACCGTGATCGGAAGCGGCCGGCGCTCGGCGCGCGGGCCGAGCTCGACGAGGAACTCCGCCAGGTCGCGCGTCCTGGCCGCCAGCGCGTCCGCGCGCCGCGCCCAGGCGGGGTCGTCGGCGAGCAGCGTCCGGTAGTCCTTCATCGCCGACCCGCAGCCCGCGGCGTTCACCACGACGACGTCGGCGGACTCGAACGTCTCGACGGTCCGGCGGGCGAAGGCACGGGCCTCCTCCTCGCGTCCGGAGTGCAGCGACAGCGCGCCGCAGCAGCCCTGCCCGCGCGGGATCACCACGTCGCATCCCTCCAGCGCCAGGACGCGTGCGGTGGCGGCGTTGACCCCCGGGAAGAACTCGCCCTGCACGCACCCGGTCAGCATGCCGACGGTGGCGCGGCGCGTCCCCCGCGCGGTGACGCGTCCGGGCAGCCTGGGCGTCCTGCCCAGTGGCGGGGTGAGCCGCTCCATCGCGGCCAGGGACGGAGAGAGGCGTTCCAGCACGCCGGTGCGGCGGACGAGCCGGTCGAGACCGGTGCGCTGGTAGGCGCGCAGTGGTCCGCGCAGGGCACGCAGCCGCCGCCTATAGGGGAAGAGCCGGAAGATCGCCTCTCGGATCAGCCTCTCCTGGAGTGGACGCGGGTGCTCACGCTCCACATCGGCTCTGGTCATCTCTATGAGGCGGTCGTACTGAACCCCGGACGGGCACGCCGGCACGCAGGCCATGCAGCCCAGGCAGCGGTCGAAGTGCTCGACCATGGGGCCGCTGAGCGGTTCCCCGTCCGCGTGCTGCTGCATCAGGTGGATCCGGCCGCGCGGCGAGTCCATCTCCTCGCCCCACAGCACGTACGTGGGGCACGTCGGCAGGCAGAAACCGCAGTGCACGCAGTCGCCGAGCAGGTCCGGGAGATCGTCTTGGGCGCCCATCAGATTCCTCCCACGAACCGGCCGGGGGACAGCCGGTGATCGGGATCGAACTGGTCCTTGACCCGCCGCATGAGGGCCATGGGCGGCACCGGCCCCCAGAAGTCGAGTTCGTCGCGTACGTCCCGGGGGGCGTAGCGGACGACGGCGACCCCTCTGTACCGCGCCAGGACGGCTCGGAGCGCGGTCAGGACGCCGGCGGCCTCGGCCGGTGCGAGCCCGGCGGGCAGGCCCACGTGGCCGTTGCCGCTGCCGCTCCAGGTGACGGTGACGGGTTCTCCCGCTCCCGGCACGTTCTCCAACACGGTGAGCATGGGGGAAAGGGCCGTAGGAGGGGCGGTGACGTCGATGAGGGTCGTGCCGACCGGGTACTCGCCCCACCCTTGTGGAGCGGACTCCGATGTTCGAGCCTCGCCACCGAGAAGGTCGGTGGTCTGCTGCGCGCGCGCGGACACGCCCTCAGGTACGCCTTCCAGGAGGACCCCGACGACCCCTGGGCTGAGGTACTCGACTGCACTCGGTGCCACAGGGGAGTGCAGGACGGACTGCACGGCCTCGTACGCCTCGTCGGGGCCGCCGACGGCGCGCGTCACCCAGGCTCGGGCCGCCGGCAGCGGGTGCAGGCGGAACGTCGCCTCGACGATGAGTCCCAGCGTGCCGAACGAGCCACAGAAGAGGCGGCCCAGGTCGTAGCCGGCGACGTTCTTGACGACCTTGCCGCCGGACCGCGCGACCCGGCCGTCGGCCCGGACGATCGTGAGCCCGATGATCAGGTCACGGGGCGTCCCGTACAGCGAGCGGAGCGGCCCGGCCGCACCCGTGGCGATCGTGCCCCCCACGGTGGAACCGGGCAGAGGGACGTCCAGTGCGAGCCGCTGGCCATGGTCGGCGAGCGTTTCGCCCAGCCGGTCCAGCGGCATCCCCGCCTGAGCCTTCACCACCAGGTCACCGGACACGTGCTCGACCAGCGCATCGAGCCGATAGGTGTCCACGAGCAGATCGCACCGTCGTGGAGGCGCCCCCCAGTCGAGCCTGGTCTCGGCACCACGCGGCACGACCGACAACTCCAGCTCGGCGGCGACGCGCATGACGTCGGCTGCCTCCGCCACCGTCCTGGGAGCGGCGACCAAGCTGGGCACCACGCCCAACACCCCTTCGGCGGGCTCGCCGGGACGGACGTCTCCGCACACCTTCGCCAGCGAATCCAACGGTCGCATCAGAAGATGTCCGCCTTTCCCTCGAACGGGTGGGGACCCTTCCTGAAGCCGGGGACCTCGCCGCACAGCCGCGGAGTGGGGAAGACCTTCCCCGGATTGCACAATCCCGCGGGGTCGAAACCGCACCGGACCATCTGCATCGTGTCCAGGTCGGTGTCGGAGAACATGCGGGGCATGTAGCGGGCCTTGTCCACGCCGACGCCGTGCTCGCCGGTGATGGACCCGCCGTGCTCGATGCACAGATCCAGGATCGCGCCCGAGACCGTCTCCGCCCGCTCGGCCGCGCCCTCCTCGGCGTCGTCGAACAGGACCAGCGGGTGCAGATTGCCGTCGCCCGCGTGGAAGACGTTCGCGACCCGCACGCCGGACTCGGCCGACAGCTCGTCGATGCGCGCCAGCACGCGCGGCAGCGCCGTCCGCGGGATGACGCCGTCCTGCACGAGGTAGGCGGGGCTGATGCGGCCGACCGCCGCGAACGCCGACTTGCGGCCCTTCCAGATCAGCGCCCGCTCGGCGTCGCCGGCGGCGACCCGGACCTCGAACGCGCCCGCGTCCCGGCACATCCGCTCCACGTCGGCGAACTGCGCCGCGACCTCGGGCCCGGGGCCGTCCAGCTCCACGATCAGCACCGCGCCCGCGCCGGGCGGGTAGGAGCAGCGCACCGCGGCCTCGGCCGCCTCGATCGACAACGCGTCCATCATCTCGATCGCCGCCGGCACCACCCCCGCGGCGATGATCGCCGACACGGCCGCGCCGCCCGCCTCGACCGAGCCGAACGCCGCCAGCAGCGTCCGGACGGTCTCGGGCAGCCGCGTCAGCCGCACCGTGATCTTGGTGGTGACGCCGAGCGTGCCCTCCGCGCCGACGAACACCCCCAGCAGGTCGTAACCCGGGTCGCCGGCCGCCAGCTCCACCAGCTCGCCGTCCGGCGTGACGATCTCGCAGGCCAGCACGTGGTGCGCGGTGAAGCCGTACTTCAGGCAGTGCGCGCCGCCGGAGTTCTCCGCGACGTTCCCGCCCACCGAGCAGATCTGCTGGCTGGACGGGTCGGGCGCGAAGTAGAGGCCGTGCGGCCGGGCCGCCCGCGAGACGTCCAGGTTGATCACGCCGGGTTCCACCACGGCGCGCCGGTTCGGCACGTCCAGCTCGACGATCCGGCGCATCCGCGCGGTGACGATCAGCACGCCGTCCGCGCGGGGCAGCGCGCCGCCCGACAGCCCGGTCCCCGAGCCGCGCGCCACGTACGGGACCCCCGCGGCGACACAGGCCCGCACGATCGCGGCGACCTGCTCGGCGGAGCCGGGCAGGACGACGATCCCGGGCGTCGCCCGGTGGTTGGCCAGGCCGTCACAGTCGTAGGTCCGCAGCCGCACCGGGTCGGTGACGACCCGGTCGGAGCCGAGCAGCGCCTCGAGGCGCAGGGCGAGCGTCCGGAGTTCCGAATCCATCGCTTCCACCATCCTCCCGAGCCTTGAACGGCCGCAAGACCGGGGCGCGCGACGTCCCGGCGGCAAGGCGGCCCGCCCGGAGAGGGCGGACCACCGTCGCGCTCGGGCTCAGGGCATGCGCTCGTACGCGGGAGTGGTGAGGAACTCCGAGTACTCGTCGGCCAAAGTGACCTCCTTGAACAGGGCCACGGCCTGCTCATAGCGCGGCTCGTTGAACCTGTCGCCGAGCTCGGCGCGGATGCCGGCGAGCTCCTCGTCCAGGATCTGCTCCACGAGCTCCCTGGTGACCTTCGGCCCGTCCTTGAGCGAGATCCCGTTGTAGATCCACTGCCACACCTGGGATCGCGAGATCTCGGCGGTGGCGGCGTCCTCCATCAGGTTGTGGATCGCGACCGCGCCCGCCCCGTCCAGCCAGGTGGCGAGGTAGCGCAGCGCGACGTCGATGTTGTTGCGCAGCCCGGCCTCGGTGATGTCCCCGGGCGTGGCGGCCACGTTCAGCAGGTCGGACGCGCCGACCTTCACGTCCTCGCGCTGCCGCTCGCGCTGGTTCGGCCGGTCGCCGAGCACGCCGTCGAACACCTCGCGGCACACCGGCACCAGGTCGGGGTGGGCGACCCAGGACCCGTCGAAGCCGTCGCCGGACTCGCGGGTCTTGTCCGCCCGCACCTTCTCCAGCGCGATCTTGTTGACCTCCTCGTCCCGGCGGGACGGGATGAACGCCGCCATCCCGCCGATCGCGTGCGCGCCGCGCCGGTGGCACGTCCGGACGAGCAGCTCGGTGTAGGCGCGCATGAACGGCGCGGTCATCGTGATCGCGTTGCGCTCGGGCAGGACGAACTCCGGCCCCCGGTCCCGGAACTTCTTGATCACCGAGAAGAGGTAGTCCCAGCGGCCGGCGTTCAGGCCCGCGGAGTGGTCGCGCAGCTCGTAGAGGATCTCCTCCATCTCGAACGCGGCCGGGATCGTCTCGATCAGCACGGTCGCGCGGATGGTGCCGCGCGGGATCTCCAGATCGTCCTGCGCCTGGTTGAAGGCGTCGTTCCAGAGCCGCGCCTCAAGGTGGCTCTCCATCTTCGGCAGGTAGAAGTAGGGGCCCCTGCCCTTGGCGACCTGGCGGCGCGCGCAGTGGAAGAAGTACAGGCCGAAGTCGAACAGCGAGGCGGACATGGGCTCGCCGTCGACGAGCAGGTGCTTCTCCTCCATGTGCCATCCGCGCGGGCGGACGACGATGGTGGCGAGCTCGGCGTCGTCCTTGAGCGCGTAGGACTTACCGGTCGCGGCGTCGGTGAAGTCGATCGTCCGGTCGAGGGCGTCGCGCAGGTTGAGCTGCCCCTCGATCATGTTCGTCCACAGCGGGGTGTTGGCGTCCTCGAAGTCGGCCAGCCACACCTTCGCGCCCGAGTTCAGCGCGTTGATCGTCATCTTCCGGTCCGTCGGGCCGGTGATCTCGACCCGGCGGTCCTCCAGCCCCGGCGCGGGCGCGGCGACGCGCCAGGTCTCGTCGGCGCGCACGCCCGCCGTCTCGGCGGGGAAGTCCAGCGTCCCGCCCTCCGACAGCCGCCGCTGCCGCTCGGCGCGGGCCGCCAGCAGCTCGGCGCGCCGGCCGCCGAGCTCGCGCTGCAGGCCGGCGAGCAGGGCGAGCGCCCCGGGCGTCAGGATCTCCGCGTACCGCTCGCCGAGGGGACCGGCCACCTCGACGCCCTCCAGTCCGGTCATCAGCCCTGCCCTTTCGTATAGCGAAATTTCACTTCTGTTACGTGGAGAACGCTACTTGGCGGGGCGGAGGCCGGTCAAAGGGGGGCGGCCCGCGCGGCGGCGGCCCATATTCGCGTGACCTCGCCGGACGGCCCGTGAGACCATCGGCGGGAAGACACGGCCGCCCGGCGGCGTTCAACAGAGGACATATGACTCAACCTTTCTCTGCAGACCACAGTCCCCACGAGCCCGAGCTCGAACCGATGACGGGGGAGCTCGACCTCGAGGACCGGCGGGCCCTGCGCCGCGTCGCCGGCCTGTCCACCGAGCTGACCGACGTCACCGAGGTCGAGTACCGAGCCCTGCGGCTGGAGCGGGTCGTCCTCGTCGGCGTATGGACCGAGGGCACGGCCGAGATGGCCGAGAACTCCCTGCGCGAGCTGGCCCTGCTCGCCGAGACCGCCGGCTCGGAGGTGCTCGAGGGCCTCGTCCAGCGCCGGTCCCGTCCCGACCCGGCCACCTACATCGGCTCCGGCAAGGCCGCGGAGCTGCGCGACGTCGTCATCGCGACCGGCGCCGACACCGTCATCTGCGACGGCGAGCTGGCCCCGAGCCAGCTGCGCCACCTGGAGGAGACCGTCCAGGTCAAGGTGATCGACCGGACCGCGCTGATCCTGGACATCTTCGCCCAGCACGCCAAGAGCCGCGAGGGCAAGGCCCAGGTGGAGCTCGCCCAGCTGAACTACCTGCTGCCCCGCCTGCGCGGCTGGGGCGGCAACCTGTCCCGGCAGGTCGGCGGGCGCGCCGCGGGCGGCGTCGGCATCGGCGGCCGCGGCCCCGGCGAGACCAAGATCGAGCTGGACCGGCGGCGGATCCGGACCCGGATGGCCAAGCTGCGCCGGCAGATCGGCGAGATGTCCAAGGCCCGCGACACCAAGCGCGGCGAGCGGCGCCGCAACGAGGTGCCCGCCGTCGCCATCGCCGGCTACACCAACGCGGGCAAGTCGTCCCTGCTCAACCGGCTGACCGGCGCCGGGGTGCTGGTGGAGAACGCGCTGTTCGCCACCCTCGACCCGACCGTCCGGCGCGCCGAGACGCCCGGCGGCCGCGCCTACACCCTGGCCGACACGGTCGGGTTCGTCCGGCACCTGCCCCACCAGCTCGTCGAGGCGTTCCGCTCGACGCTGGAGGAGGTCACCGACGCGGGGCTCGTCCTGCACGTCGTGGACGGCTCCGACCCCGACCCCGAGGCGCAGCTCGACGCCGTCCGCGAGGTGCTGCGCGAGATCGACGCCGACGCGATCCCCGAGCTCGTCGTGATCAACAAGGCCGACGCGGCCGACGACCTCGCCCTCGCCCGCCTCCAGCGCCGCGAGCCGAACAGCGTCGTCGTGTCCGCCCGCACCGGGTTCGGCGTCGAGGAGCTCCGCGCGGCGATCGAGAGCGCCCTGCCCGGCCTCGAGAGCGAGCTGCGCGTCCTGCTGCCCTACGAACGGGGCGACCTGGTCGCGCAGGTGCACGAGCGCGGCGAGGTGCTCAAGCAGGAGCACGGCGCCGAGGGCACGCTGCTGCATGCCCGCGTCCCGGGCGACCTCGCCGGAGAACTGTCCCGGTACGAGACCGCCACGACCGCCTGACGCGTCCCGCTCTCCGGCCCCGCGTCCCCGCCGGGACGCGGGGCCGGTGTGGTCTAGGCCGGTCAGCGATTCGCGGTTGGTCCGAAATTCGGGCGCGGTTGCGTCCGGATACGGGTTCCGTCATGATCCAGGTCGCCGAACGGTGACAGCTTCCCCATTTGGCTTGACGGCTCCGTTGAAATCCGTACGGTCGTAGAGCTAAGGGCGGGGTGATGGCTGTCGATGCGCTGCGACCGGGACTTTCATGGCGTGCGGACCGTGCCGCGACCATGCCCGCCCGGTCGGCCGGCGCCCAGCCGGTTGACCAGTGCCGACACCCGTGCCACCGGGATCGGACCGTCCGGCCCCCCGGAACCATCGCCGGGGCGGAGGCGTTCGACGACCAGAGGTTGTCGGGCGGGCCTTCAGTGCACTACCGTGACGAAACCGATATCTCCGGTCTCGTTGCTCGGGGTGGCCTGCCCGGCCACCCGACCCTCCAACGGTGAATCGCCGGCACCCAGTCGGCGTTTCGGATCGAGAGCAGGTGGCCAACCCCATGGCGTCCGAATCCGCGCCGCACGGCGCTTTGCTCCACCCAGGTCGGTGACCCTATGACGGTACGGCTGTTGACGAACATCGGCAGGCTCTGGACGGGCACCGACGTCTGCAGCAACGCCGCCGTCCTCATCCACGACGACCGGATCGTCTGGGCCGGGCCCGCCTCCGACCTGCCCCAGAGCGTCCCCGGCATCATCGACGACATCGTCGACGTCGACCACGTGGAGAACCTCGGCGGCGGCCTGGTGACACCCGGCCTGATCGACGCGCACTCCCACCCGGTCTACGCGGGCAACCGCTGGGCCGAACTGGCGATGCGCACCAGCGGCTCGTCCCACTCGGCCATCGCGGCCGCGGGCGGCGGCGTCAACTCCACCGTGACGGTCACCCGGGGAACCGACCCCTGGACGCTGTGCAACGGCGTCCGCGAGCGGCTCCGGCAGTGGATCCTCGCCGGCACCACCACCGTCGAGGCCAAGACCGGCTACCACCTCACCCGCGACGGCGAACTCGCCGACATCCGCATGCTGCGTTCGCTCGAGGGCGAGCCGTCCATGCCCCGCATCCACGCGACGTTCCTCGCCGCGCACATCCTGCCGCCCGAGTTCTTCGGCCGCCGCCGCGACTACATCGAGGCCGTCCGGCTCTGGGCCGGCGACGCCGCCATCGCGGGCGCCGACAGCATCGACGTCTACTGCGACGAGGGCCACTTCACCGCCGAGGAGGCACGCGCCCTCCTGCTCACCGGCAAGCGCGCCGGGCTGAAGGCCCGCATGCACGCCTGCGCCAACGAGCGCATCGGCGCCGCGCAGGTCGCCGCCGAGGTCGGCTGCGCCTCCGCCGACCTCCTCACCCAGGCCAACGACGACGACATCAAGGCGCTCGCCCACGCGGGCGTCACCGCGACGGTCTGCCCCGGCAGCGCCCTCAACAGCAGCCGCCCGCCGGCACCCGTCCGGCAGATGCTCGACCGCGGCGTCACCGTCGCGCTCGGCACCGACCACAACCCCGGCCAGTGCGGCATCACGTCCATGCCCCTCGTCATCGGGCTGTCGGTCGCGATGTTCGGCCTCAGCGTCACCGAGGCCCTGCGCGCCGCCACCCTCGGCGGTGCCGCCGCCCTCCGCGTCGGCGACCGCGGCTCGCTCGCCCCGGGCATGCTCGCCGACATCGTCCTGTGGGACGCCGACCACGAAGGCGCCTTCGCGTGGGCGTTCGGCCTGCGCGCCCTCCGGGTCTGGCGCGGCGGCATGCCCGTCCAGCCCTGACGCCCGTCCCTCCCACCGGCCGCGACGCCCCGTCCGGCCGGTGGGAACGACTCCCTCCCCACGCCAAGCCACCCCGCCCACAGACGCCTTGGCCCCACCGAGTCCTCCCCGGCTAGGCCGCCCTCGGCTAGGCCGCCCCCGGCTTCATGCTCGGTGAGTTCTGCCCAACTCCGTGCGCTGAGCGCTCCGCCCGCCTTCGTGCTCTCCCCGGCTCCGTTCTGATCCGGCGGGGGAGGGGCAGGCGCCGTCAGGATGGCGAATGGGGGCGGTTGAAACGAGCGGGTCGCGCCGGCCCCCGAAGTTATCCACAGTTCCTGAACGTCCCTTCGGTGCCCTGCGGCCCTGCCTACCGTCGGCGGCATGAGACCCGCCACGGATCGTCCGAAGCCGTCCCTCACCGGCCACTCCGTCCGCCTGCGTGGGGAACGGGCCGGTGCCCGCGTCCTCGTGCTCGTCGCCGCGATCGCCGCCCTGGCCGCCGGCGGCTACCTCTGGCTGGCCCGCCCGCGCCCTGATCCGCCCCCCGGCCCCCTCACCGGCTCCCTCTCCGGCCCGGCGCTCGTCGCGGGTTCGTCACCCGCGTCCGGTCCGCCCACCACCGGTGGCGGCGCCACGGCGGGCGGCGTCGGCACGGGCGGCACCGTCGTCGTCCATGTCCTCGGCAAGGTCAGGCACCCCGGCGTGATCACCCTTCCGCCAGGCTCGCGCATCTCCGAGGCGATCAAGGCCGCGGGAGGGGTCCGTCCCGGCGCCGCGACCGGCACCCTCAACCTCGCCCGCAAGGTCGTGGACGGCGAGCAGATCCCGGTCGGCATACGGCCGCCCCCACCGGAACCCGGCACGTCCCCGCCCGCCCCCGGCGTGCCGGCCGGCGCCCCGGCCGGCACGCCGGTCGATCTCAACGCGGCCACCGCCGCCCAGCTCGACCAGCTTCCCGGAGTCGGTCCCGTCCTCGCCCAGCGCATCGTCGACTACCGCACGCAGCACGGCCCCTTCCGCTCCGTCGACCAGCTTCAGGAGGTCGACGGCATCGGTGCCCGCCGCTTCTCCGAACTGCGGCCGATGGTGCGCGTATGACCCCCTCCGACGTCCGCCTGCTGGCCCCGGCCCTGGCGGCCTGGGTCACCGCCGCCCTCGCGGTCGGCCTTCCATCCGCCGTCACCTACACCCTGGCCGCCGCAGCGACAGCGGCCTGTCTCTACCTCCTCACCACGACACCTCGCACCGACCAGAACCAGCCCCTCCCAGAGCGCCCCTCCACGACTACGAGAGCCGGCCTCCCAGGAAGATTTCTGCCCGCGCTTGGACGTCGAGCGGCCCGGGTCCTCCGGCTTGATGCGATGCCGGGCGCTATGGGCGCCTCGCGGGAGTTCCTCCAGCGGGTCATACGCCCGGCCGGTGCGCCGTTGGCCTCGCCGCGGCTGCTCGGCGGGGTGGTCCTGGCGTGCGCGGCCGCCTCCGCGGGCGGGGTGGCGTTGCGCGTGACCGCCGTCGGCACCGGCCCGGTCCGTGACCTCGCGCGCCACCACGGCTCGGCCGTCGCGGAGGTGGTCGTGACGAGCGACCCCCAGGCTCGTCCCGGACACGGACGACCGATGATCATCGCGCGTGCGCGGGCCGAGACCGTGGCGCGCGTGCGGGTGCGGGTCCCGGTGCTGCTGATCGCGGGCGACACGCACTGGCTGGGGATCGTGCCGAGTCAGCGGGTGCGGCTCGCCGGGCGGTTCCTGGAGCCCCGGCGGGCCGAACTGCTCGCCGCGGTCGTCATCGTCCGCGGTCCTCCGGCGATGCTCGGCCCGCCGTCGGCCGCGCAGCGGGCCGCCGAGCACGTCCGGGCCGGGCTCCGTGCGGCCGTCGCCCGCCTCCCGCCCGATCAACGCGGCGTCCTGCCCGGCATGGTCGTCGGCGATACCTCCCGCCTCGACCCGGCGCTGGCCGAGGACTTCCGGACCGCCGGGCTCACCCACCTCCTGGTGGTGTCGGGCGCCAACCTCGCGATCGTCATCGGCGCCGTGCTCGGCCTCTGCCGGGCCATGGGGCTCGGACGGCGGCGCGCCCCGCCCCTGGCCGCTCTCGCGGTGGTCGCGTTCGTCGTGGTCGCCCGGCCGGAGCCGAGCGTGCTGCGCGCGGCCGTCATGGGCCTGATCGGGCTTCTCGCGCTGCTCACCGGGCGGGAGCGCCGCGGGCTCCCCGCCCTCGGCGCGGCGGTCCTGCTGCTCGTCCTGGCCGATCCGACGCTGGCCCGCTCGGCGGGGTTCGCGCTCTCGGTGCTGGCGACCGCGGGCCTGCTGGTGCTGGCACCGCCCTGGCGCGAGCGCCTCGCACGGCGGCTGCCCGGCCCGCTCGCGGACGCCCTCGCGGTCGCGGCCGCCGCACAGGTCGCCGTGGCACCGGTCCTGGTGATGCTCTCCGGGGAGGTCGGCGTCGTGTCGGTGTTCGCGAACCTGCTGGCCGCGCCCGCCGTGGCGCCCGCCACGCTCCTCGGCGCGCTCGGCGCCGTCACGGCCCCGGTCTCCGTGCCGCTCGCCCGTGCCGTGGTGTGGCCCGCGGGGATCGCGGCCGGCTGGATCGTCCAGGTCGCCCGCACCGCGGCGGCCCTCCCGTACGCGACCCTGCCGTGGGCGGGCGGCGCCCTCGGCACGGTGTCCCTGCTCCTGGCGGTGGGCCTCGCCGCCCTCATCCTGCGGAGCCCCGGCCCGCGCGCCGCCGCGGCGGCCGCGGCGGCGGGCGTGCTGGC
>NZ_CAACVB010000176.1 GCF_900659635.1 Actinomadura roseirufa
GCACCGCCCGCGCGCGACGGCGGGTCGGCGACGCGCGACGCGCGGCGCCGGACCCGGCGCGCGACGCCGCGGCATGACCTCCACTGGTACAGCGGTACCCTTGGGCAACGGACCGTGCGCGCGTTTCGAGTGATGCTCGCCTGCGGCACGCCCGTCCCCTGCACATCACCCGATACGCCGAGCGAGGTCACGTGGGCTCTGTCATCAAGAAGCGCCGCAAGCGGATGGCGAAGAAGAAGCACCGCAAGCTGCTGAAGAAGACGCGCATCCAGCGCCGCAACAAGAAGTAGCACGCCGGCCACGTCCGCCGTTAGGGGTGGGGCGCACTGTGTCATCCATGCCCGCCGCCGCGGCCCGTGTCGTCCTCGTCACGGGCGTCTCCCGTTTCCTGGGGGCGCGGGTCGCGAACACCCTTCAAGCCGACCCGGGCATCGATCGGGTCATCGGCGTGGACACGGTGCCGCCCGCGACGACGCTCGGGCGCGCCGAGTTCGTCCGCGTCGACATCCGCACGCCCGGCATCGCGGAGATCATCACGTCCGCCGGCGTCGACACGGTCGTCCACCTCGACCTCGTCACCGCCGGGACGGCGCGGGCCAAGGCCAAAGAGCTGAACGTCATCGGCACGATGCAGCTGCTCGCGGCCTGCCAGCGTTCGCCGGTCATGCGCCGGCTCGTCGTGCGCTCCTCCGCCGCCGTGTACGGCTCGTCCCCGATGGACCCGGCCGTGTTCACCGAGCGCGACGAGCCCGCCGAGGCGCCGTCGTCGGGGTACGCCAAGGACGCCGTCGAGGTCGAGGGGTACGTCCGCGGGCTGCTGCGGCGCCGCTCCGACCTGATCGTGTCGGTGCTGCGGTTCGCGAACCTTCTCGGCCCCGGCGTCGACTCACCGCTCACCCGGTACCTGCGCATGCCGGTCGTCCCGACCGTGCTCGGCTTCGACCCGCGGCTGCAGTTCCTCCACGAGGACGACGGCGTCGAGGTGCTGCGCCGCATGACCGTGGAGGACCACCCCGGCTGTTTCAACGTCGCCGGTGACGGCGTGCTGCTGCTGTCGCAGGCGCTCCGCCGCGCCGGCCGCCCGTCGGTGCCGGTCCCGTCGCTGTCGGCGTTCGGCGGCCTCGGGCGCCGCTTCGCGGGCCTGACGGGTTTCTCGCCCGAGCTGCTGCGCTGGCTCACCTACGGCCGCGTCATCGACACCTCGGCGCTGGCCCGCGAGCTGGCCTGGCGTCCCGAGCACGACTCCGAGGCCGCGTTCGCCGGCTTCGTCGCCGCCCGGGGCCACGGCGGCGCCGCCCCCGCGCACCTGGTCGACCGGCTCGCCACCGCCCTCGGCCGGGGAGGGGCATGAACCCGAGCGCGGGACGGCCGTCCGAGGACGCCCAGGTGATCCGACTCGACGGCGCCCGGCACGACGGCGGGCACCCCGGGGACGAGCCCGGCGACGGCCCAGGCCGCCTCGACCGCGGCCTCGCCGCCGGGCTGGCCTTCCTCCGGCGGCGCCTCGCGGGCGACTACGAGGTCGACGAGTTCGGCTTCGACCCGCACCTCAACGAGACCGTCCTCCTGCCGCTCGCCCGCGCCCTGTACGAGCACTGGTTCCGCGTCGACCTGGACGGCCTCGGCAACGTCCCCGCCACCGGCGGCGCGCTGATCGTCGCCAACCACTCCGGTACCCTCCCGCTCGACGGGATCATGCTGACGGTCGCCCTGCACGACCACGCGCACCGGCCCGTCCGGCTGCTCGGCGCCGACCTCGTCTACCAGGTGCCGGTGCTCGGCCATCTGGCCCGCAAGGCGGGGCACACCCTCGCCTGCCAGGCCGACGCGTCCCGGCTGCTCGGCAAGGGGGAGCTGGTCGGCGTGTTCCCCGAGGGGTTCAAGGGCGTCGGCAAGCCGTTCGGCGAGCGCTACCGGCTGCAGCGCTTCGGCCGCGGCGGCTTCGTCGGGACGGCGCTGCGCGCGGGCGTCCCGATCGTCCCCTGCGCCATCGTCGGCGCCGAGGAGATCTACCCCAAGATCGCCGAACTGAGGCCGCTGGCCCGCCTGCTCGGCCTCCCCTACTTCCCCGTCACCCCGACGTTCCCGCTGCTCGGCCCGGCCGGCCTCGTCCCGCTGCCGTCCAAGTGGCGGATCCGCTTCGGCGAGCCCATGACCCTCGCCGAGTACGACGCCGACGCCGCCGACGACCCGATGACGATCTTCAACATCACCGATCACGTCCGCGAGAACGTCCAGCGGATGCTCCATGAGACCCTCGAACGCAGGGGCCCCGCCTTCTTCTGAGGGTTCTGCCATCACCTGGAGGTACGCCATGTCCGGGCCGCTCGACTCCGCGCACGTGGTCACCAAGCTGCCCGCCCGGGATCTCGACAGGGCGCGGGCGTTCTACCGCGACCGGCTCGGCCTGGAGCCGGTCGAGGAGCGCGTGGGCGGCCTGCGCTACGTGTGCGGGACGACTGAGTTCCACATCTTCCGCTCCTCGGGGGCGGCGTCGGGAGAGTCCACGCAGATCGGCTTCGAGGTGGACGACCTAGACCGGGTCGTGGCCCGGCTGAGGGAGCGCGGCGTGCGGTTCGAGTCGTTCGACATCGCCGGTTTCGGCGGCGAGGACGGCATCGTGACCGCCCCCGACAACTACCCCAGCAAGGGCGGCGGCGAGCGCGGCGCCTTCTTCCGCGACAGCGAGGGGAACCTGCTGGCCATCGGCCAGGCGACCCCCTGACCGAACCGGGACCGTCTTGGCACCCTCCTCGATCAGCTCCAGGTACGGGTGGCGAGGTTGCGGTCGACGTCCGGCCTCATCGCTCCGATGTTCCGGCGGAGTCGCGGCCGGCCGGTGGACTCTTGCCCACGTCCCGCCTCTCGGACGCCCGCGACTCGACGTATCGACGCTGCGCCTCGGCCGCCGCCGCCACGCACTCGGCCGGATCGAAACCCAAGTCCGATGCCCAGCGCACGCCAGACAGGATCAGGTTGCCGAGCTCCCGGCCGAGCGCCGCCCGGTCCCCATCGCCTTCGAGCTCGTCGCGGCTGATGCGGGCGATGTCACCGGTGACGGTGCACGCCGCAACGGCAACGTGCGGCAACTCCATGGACGGCTGGTCGGCCCAGATTCGCCGGCCCAGCGTCAGCAACTCCGAGACGCGCGGGTCGTCCAACGATGCTCCTTGTCGATCAGGCCGATGAGATCGGCCACGTCAGGATTCCGGCCGTGAGGCCGGAGGCGGTCCGAGACCGTCAGAAGGCGATCTGAGACCAGCCACGACGAGGCGACCTCGCTCAGCCGTAACGCCGTGGACGTCGCCTCCACGGCCCGACGCAGCTCGCGGGCGTTCAGATACGCCTCGGCCAGCGAGAGATGGTCGAGGATCGTGTTCCGGGAGAAGCCGCCCCCTCGAAGCTTGAGTGCCCACGTCAGAGTCTCGCCGGGCGCGAGGACGCGAGTTGGTGAACAATCCGAGCCATGGGCGACTACGTGCAGGTTCAGACCGCCATTCCCTCCCGTCAGAAGGGCCTGGAGATCGCTCGGTCGGTCATCGACGCGCGCCTGGCGGCGTGCGCCCAGGTCATCGGACCGATCGTGAGCACGTACCGGTGGAAGGGCGAGGTACGAGTGGACGAGGAGTACCTCCTCCTGATGAAGGCACCGGCCGACCGGTACGCCGATCTGGAAGCGCACGTCCACCGGCTGCACAGCTACAGCGTCGCTGAGATCATCTCGACGCCGATCAATTCGGGTCTCGCGTCCTACCTCACCTGGATGGACGAGGAGACGCGAGCGCCAGGCGCGTAGCCCGGATGCCGTCGCGCAAGGACTGGGCGACGGGCGCGTCCTGTAGGGCCGTGCCGAGTTCGGACAGCCGATCCATCGCGTAGGTCGCCTGCCCTACCCGCACGGCCTCCACCGAACGCTCACCGAAGCGGATGCCCTCGCGCACGTCCCCGATCGCCACCAGGGCCAGCCCCATCGAAGCCAGGATGCGGCCGGTCTTCTTCTGGGCTGGGTCGCCGGCCAATGGCGCCAGCTCGCCCACCCCGTCGTACACGGCCGCTTCCTCGCGGAGGTGGGTGCCGATCGTTAACCTCATGTGCGACAGGCGGGGCGACTCCAAGCATCTGGTCCACGGCCGCTCCGACCACGGCTGTGCATTGGAGAGCAGATCAGACGCGGCCTGGATCATGTCCCGTGCCGACCTGTCGCCGAGCATCGCCGTCTCCTCGGCCTGGCGACCGAGCACCCATGCCCGAGTGGCCTGATCACCTCGTGCGGGCAGCAGATCGCGTGCCTGCTCCAGCGAGCGCCGTGCCGTGGCATGGGCGCCGGCGGCGCTGGTGGCGAAGCTCTGGTAGATGATCGCGCACGTGCTGATCGCCGGATCGTCGGCTTCCTTGGCCGCCAGGTTCGCCACTCGATAAAGGGACGCGGCGCGCGCCGCGTCTCCCAGATCCCACGCCAGCCACGCGCCGAGGACGGCCGTGTCACCGACGGTCCGGGCGAGGCGCTTGCGAAGCGGGTCCTGTCGGCAGACCTCCAGCAGGGTCGTGATCTCGCTGAGGTGCGCGAGCAGGCCCCGGAAGATCTGCCGAGCCGGGAGGACGAACTCCAGCCGGTGAAAGCCGATCGAGCGGGCTTCCAGATGGTCGACCAGGTCCGGCCGGATGAGCCCGGTCGGGCGGGCCAGTGCGCCGGTGATCCGCTCAAGGGGATCAGCCAGGCCGAGGGCGGGCGCCGCGGCCGACGTCGCGGCGAGATGCGCGACAGTGCGGCGGTCCACGTTCTGATCGAGCCTCCCCACCGCCCAGGCGAGGGCGAGCAGATCAATCAGCGGCGAGGGCGGCGCAGATGCCTCTTGGTCTGTGGGTTCGTTCGCGGGCGTCGGGGTGAATGTGCCCTCGTTCCCGAACAGGTCGGCCTCGGTGCGGCCGGTGACGCGGGCGTAGAGGGGCCGGTAGCGGCGGCCTGGGGTGTACCGGCCGCCCTCCCACTGCTTGATCATGCCTTCGAGGCTGGGGACGTGCGGGAGGTCGTCTCGTTCGCGGGGGTCGGCTGCTGCGCGTAGCCGTCGGGCCATCTCGGCGCGCGACCAGTAGGGCGGGGCCTCGCGCGCCTCGCGTAGGCGCGCGCCGATGGCCTTTTTGTCGGCGGTGGACACTGCGATGCACCTCTCGTCGGTGCGGAACCACCTGGTCTCACCCTTCCCCACCCCCCATCGTGCCCCTGGCAGCGCGTCGCCCGCCACAGCTTCACTAAGGGTGACCGGAACGCCACCGTGCATCGCAGGAGAAGGCCATGAAACCTACGACGCAGGACATCGACGCCCAGCCTGAGCCCGAGCACCCCGACGCCTATGCGCGGCTCGGCGCGCTGATGACCCGCCTGCATGTGCACGGGATGACGACCGTGCTTCAGCGCCGGAGCCTCATCGTGATCAACGCGCGTGGTGACGGTGAGGGTGACCCGGCGCAGCCCTCCGACACCCTCACCTGCGGTCCGCGTGAGGACGACGGAGGGCGGCTGTGGTTCTTCGGCGCGTGGGGCAACCCGATCGCCGAGGCCGGCGACATCGTCGGCGCCGCGGTCGTGCTGACCGGGAAGCTCCAGGCGTCTTAGACGCGTGCCGACCGTGGGATGGCGCTGTCCCCGAACGCGCCACGTCTCATGGTCGGCGCGCCCCCGGGCGCCGCGCGGCTGCCGCTCCGCTTGTCTGCGGCGTTGAGCGCAGCGCGCGGCCCGCACGAGAGCCGGAGTAGCGCCGGCCTCGTGCCCGCCGCCCGGCCGGTCATCCCTGTTGCACCGCCCCGACCGGCCGGGCGGCACCACCCCGACACTGAGAAGGAGCACTCGGTGGGCAGCACCCCAGAGCGCGGGCGCGGGGGGACGGGTAAGGCGGCAAAGCCCCCGCGTCCGCTTCACCGGCCAAGCGCCTTGACGTCGAGGACGTCGGCGGCGCCTTCTTCCTCGTCGACCCGCTGACCCGCGACATCCACGGCACGCTCGTCGACCTCGGCCACGGCTGGTGGCGATGCCGGACGCCGCGCGGTGCCACCCGCGAGGTGTTCGTCCCGGCCGGGACGGCCGAGCCGTGGCGGGACGTGGCGAGGCGGGCGGCGGCATGAGCGACGCCTTCGAGCGCCTGGACGAGCTGGCCGCACTGATCGAGCGGCGCTTCCCGCACATCGCGCCGATCCGTCCCACCGGGGCGAGCATCCTCTACCTGCTGCGTCGTGGCGAGGGCGCCCTGTACGTCCTCTGGGACCGGGAGAAGGCCGCGTACGCCTGGTACGGGCCGTCCGGACGCGGCCCCCACCTCGGCCCGGACGCGCCGTCCGCCGTCGAGGCCATGGGCAGGGAACTCCCCCCCATAGACGCCGCGGCCCCGGGAGCCTACGCGGGGCGCCGGGGCCGCGGCTCCCTGACACCGGGACCTCGGGTTGAAGGCGCGCGCCCGAGGTCCCGGGCCCAGCAAGATGAACGGCGGGGATACGAAATCCTGTCCCTCCCCTCCCTGTTTCAGCGGGACCCCGGGGTACGCTGCACAACCGGAGGGTCGCTGAAGAATTGACATGCGGCACCGGCCCCGAGCCGCCGATCACCTGCGGCTTTACCCTGGGGTCCCCATCACCCTTACGAGGGTTCGCAACGGAGGCGGCGGCCGTGGGGGGTTCTCCGGGGTCCACGTCCCCATCACCCCTACGAGGGTTCGCAACCTCGTCACGGCCGCCGGCCGGGACAACGTGGATCACGTCCCCATCACCCCTACGAGGGTTCGCAACAAGTCGGCCGCGGTCCGCCACCAGCACCACGACGAACAGGTCCTCATCACCCCTGCGAGGGTTTGCAACCGCCAGGTCCGGAAGCCCAGGCCAGGGGCGCGGAAGGTCCTCATCACCTCTGCGAGGGTTTGCAACCCGTAGTAGGCCATCGCGATGCGGGAGAGGCTCTCCCCGTCCTCATCACCTCTGCGAGGGTTCGCAACCGGTCCGGCCGTAGAACGGAGACAGGGACGGCCGCCGTCCTCATCACCCCTGCGAGGGTTCGCAACGCCTGGTCCTTGGGGGGTCGGGCGGCGAGCCGGGTCCTCATCCACCCCTGCGAGGGTTCGCAACAGCGGATGTACTGCAACAATGGCAGTGACACCCAGTCCTCATCGCCCTACAAGGGTGTTGACAAGCAGAAGCGGCCCCGTCCTCCCGCGAGGGAGGACGGGGCCGTCTGGTCGGTTGAGCTTTCCCGCCCTCCGGCGAATTGCGGTCACCGGCGCAGTGGAGAAAGGTCTTCCGGTGCTTTGTTCGTTAGTCCTGCTGCGAGCGGCGGCGCGGCCGGTCTTGTGGGTCAGCGGGGGCCGGGGAGGGGGAATCCGGGGCGCTTGGAGCGGGTGAGGGTGGGCGGCTCGTTCGGGCAGTGTGTGCCGCGCGGCGGCGTTCGGACCGTCAGGAGATAGCCGTCGATCGCCTTGGTCGCGCAGCGGCTGAGGAGGTAGTCGCCGTGGCCGGTGCCGTCGTAGGTGAGCAGGACGGCCGCCGGGATCTGCCGGGCCGCGTTCACCGCCCACGCGTACGGGGTGGCGACGTCGTGGCGGCTGTTGGTCATCAGGATCGGCGGCGTGCCCTTGATCCGGTAGGGGCGCTGCGGGTTACGGGTCCTCGGCAGGTAGTTCCGGCAGCCGGTGACGTCCGTCCAGCCGAGCGGGTTGACCCGGGTGTGCGGGGCCGCCCGCCGGGAGGCGGCGGCCAGGCTCCGGAGCTCGGCGAAGTCGCGGACCGGGAACCGGAAGTCGGCGCACAGGATCGCGGAGTAGGGGTCCTCGACCTTCGGCGCGGCGGCCGGCCGGGCGGTCTTCCCGTTCCGCAGCCGGGCGAGGGCGGTGCTCAGGTCGACCCAGCCCGACGGGTCGTACATGTACGCGCTGATCCGCTCCGAGAGCCGCTCCGGCGGGATCTTGACGCTGGGGCGGTCCGGATCGGTGAGTTTGCCCTTGTCGGCCCTGGCCATCAGCTCGTCCAGGACGCGCACGGCGCCCCGGTCCCGCACCGCGCAGTCGACGCTCGTCTTGCACCAGGCGGCGAACTGGCTGAAGCTCCCCTCCAACGCGTCGGACTCGGTCACCACGTAGTCGCGCGCGTTTCTCAGGCTGTGGTCCATGTTGCTGTCCAGGACGAGCGCGCGCACGCGCCCCGGGAACCGTTCGGCGTACTGCTGCCCGATGAGGGTTCCGTAGGACACCCCGTAGTAGGAGATTTTGCGCTCGCCGAGGGCGGCGCGGATCGCGTCCAGGTCCCGGACGACGCTGCCGGTGTCGACCTGGTCGAACAGCGGGCCGGTCAGGCGGCGGCACGCCTTGGCCCGTGCGGCGTTGTAGGAGAGGAGCTTCTTGTACGCCCCGGCGTTGGCCGGGTAGCTGGACGGCGCGTCGGGGGGCGGGCACACCACCGAATGGCTCCGGCCGACACCGCGCGGGTCGAACCCGACGATGTCGAACCGGCGCTGGATCTCGGGGCTGAAGACCTCGTTCGCGTAGAGCGCGAAGTCCACCCCGGAGCCGCCTGGCCCACCGGGATTGATGAGCAGCGAGCCGATCCGTTTCGCCGGATCCAGCGCGGGTCTGCGCGCCAGCGCTAAGTCGACGCGTTTCCCCTTTGGACGTGACCAGTCGATGGGCACGGAGACCTTGCCGCACTGGACCTTCGCGTCGTCGGGGCAGGGCTTCCAGCCGGTCTTCCCGGGCGGCGGGGCGGCCGCCTGCGCCGGAGCCGGTACGCCGGCCACCAGTGGTCCGCAGAGCAGCAGCCCCGCGATCGTCCGGCCGAATCTCATCGTGACCCCTCGTCGGATCGGGAGCACCGGCGCGGAGGAGTGCCGGCGAGTCCTCGATACCGTGCTTGATCGTTACCGCCCACGCGGATGACCACGACCGGACAGGGTGTGAACCGGAGGCCCGGGTGACGGATCAGTGGTCGCGGCGGGCGAGGGCCCATCCGGCGGCGGTGAGCGCCGCCGCGGCGTAGGCGATCAGGACGGCCGCGGCGGCGGGCGGCGGCAGGGTGGCGCCGGGGGAGCCCGCGAGCTCGGCGGGCAGGTCCGGCGGCAGCACCGCCGACACGTGCTCCGACCAGCCGGGCGGCAGGAACGCGGCGATGCCCGGCAGGACGAACAGCGGCGCGGCCACCGCGACGAGCGCGCCCGCCGTCGAGCGCAGCAGCGTGCCCAGCCCCAGCCCGGCCAGGGCCGCGACCATCATGGCCGGGCCGGTGCAGGCGGCCTCGGTGACGGTCACCGTGGTGCCGATCGGCGCCGGCCGGTCCCCGGTGACCAGCCGTCCGGCGAGCAGCGACGCGAACGCGACGGCCTCGCCCGCCGTGACCGTGACGGCGGCGACCACCACCGCCTTCGCCGCCAGCAGGGCACGCCGCCGGGGGACGGCCGTGAGGCTCGCGCTGATCATGCCGGTGCCGTACTCGGAGGTGATCGCGAGGACGCCGAGCGCGGCGAGGCAGAACATCGCGAACGGCACGACGACGGGGGTCGGGTCGGCGCCGCCGAACGCGGCGCGGTCGGCGGGGGACGCCCTGTCCCAGTCTGCGACCATCGCCATAGCGACGGCGGTGCCGGGGACGAGCGGCGCGGCGGCCGCGGCGAGGAGGCCGCGGGTGGACCGGACGGTGCGGAGTTTCAGCCACTCCGAGGCGATCGTGTCGTTCATCGGTGCTCCGGTGGGTGTCGGGGACGGCGCCCGGCGGGGCGGCGCCGGTCACGACGTCCACGATCGGCCCGGACCGGCGGCCCGCGCATCGGACCGTGGCCCCCGGCCGGAGTCATGCCGTGGCGGACGACCCGCGCCGCGACGACCGGCCGGGTCCTCCCCAGGGATGATCCACGCTGGTCGGATGCACCCGGTGACCTGCGCGGATACGGTACGTTCGTGGACGATCCGGAACCGGCGGCCCGCCTCCGCCGCGGTCACCTCGTCGCGGTCGACGCGGTGGCGGCGGCCTTTCTCGCGCTCGCGGACGCGCTGGCCTCCGGCAACATGCTGAAGGACCGCGCCGACTTCGCGGGCCCCTTCACCGCTGCCTGCCTCGTCGCCGTGGGGCTCGGCGCCACCGTCGCCGCCCGCCGGTACCGGCCCGTCCCGGCGCTCGCCGCCGCCTTGGCGCTCGCGTCCGCCGCGACCGCCGCCGGGGTGCTGTGGGGCGCGTTCCCCGAGGCGGCGCTGGCGCTGTACATCGTCGCCGTGGGACGTCCACGGCCGCCGTGGATCCCGTTCGCGACCGCCGCCGTCGCGTCCCTGGCGATCGTCGCGGCGCGCGAGAGCGTCCCGGCCACCGTCGTGTGGATCGCGGTGACCTGCGCGGTCATGGCCGGGGCGTGGGCGGCGGGCGTGCTGGTGCGCGGCCGGAGATCGGACGCCGCGCAGCTGGAACGTCAGCGCGAGCAGCGGATCGTCGTCGAGGAACGCCTCCGCATCGCCCGCGAGCTGCACGACGTCGTCACCCACGGCATGGGGCTGATCGCGGTCAAGGCGGGCGTCGCCAACCACGTCGCCGAGGTCCGTCCCGGCGAGGCCCGCGACGCGCTCCGCGTCATCGAGGCGACCAGCCGCGACGCGCTGACCGAGATGCGCCGGCTCCTCGGCGTCCTCAGGCAGGAGCCCGGCTTGGACCCGCCCCGCGTCGCGGGCCTCGCCGACCTCGCCGCACGGGCCACCGAGGCCGGTGTGCGGGTGGAGCTGGCCGTCGGCGATGCCGCGGCGCTTCCGGACGCGGTGCAGCTCGCCGTGTACCGGATCGTCCAGGAGGCCGTCACGAACGTCGTCAAGCACGCCGCGCCCACCCGCTGCCGGGCGACGGTCGAGATCGGCGTCCGCGAGGTCCGCATCGAGGTGACCGACGACGGACCCGGCGGTGCGGCGGGCGGTGGGCACGGTGGCGGGCAGGGCGGCGGGCATGGGCTGGTCGGCATGCGCGAGCGCGTCGCGATGTACGGCGGCCGGTTCAGCGCTGGGCCCCGCGAGGGCGGTGGCTTCACCGTCACCGCGACGCTGCCGTTCGGGGACGCGGCATGACCCGGCCCGTCCGGGTGCTGGTCGCCGACGACCAGGCGCTGCTGCGCGGCAGCTTCCGCGCGCTGGTCGACTCCTCGGAGGGCCTCACCACCGTCGGCGAGGCCGCCGACGGCGCCGAGACCGTCGAGCTGGCCCGCGCCCTGCGCCCCGATGTGATCCTCATGGACGTCCGCATGCCCCGCCTGGACGGCATCGAGGCGACCCGCCGCATCCGCGCGGACGCGGCGAACGCCGCCGTCCGCGTCCTGATCCTGACCATGTTCGACCTGGACGCCTACGTGTTCTCCGCGCTGCGGGCGGGCGCGAGCGGGTTCCTGCTCAAGGACGTCCCGCCCCCGGACCTGCTCGCCGCGATCCGCGTCATCGCGGCGGGCGAGGCGCTGCTGGCCCCGGCCGTCACCCGGCGCCTCATCGAGGAGTTCGCCCGCCGCCCCGAGCCGGACCGGCCGCTGACCCGCGACCTGGACGGCGTCACCGGCCGGGAGCGCGAGGTCCTCACGCTCATCGGGACGGGCCTGTCCAACGCCGAGATCGCGGGTCATCTGCACCTGAGCCTCGCCACCGTGAAGACCTATGTGGGCCGCCTCCTCGCCAAGCTCCACGCCCGCGACCGGGCGCAGCTCGTCATCATCGCCTACGAGTCCGGCCTGGTCGGCCGCCCCTGAGCACGACCCGGCCGCCCTCACCGGGTGAACAGGGCCATCGGGTCGTACAGGTCGGCGGCCCGCCCGTTGCCGGGCGGCCGGTCGCCGCCGGGCCCGACATGACCGGCCAGCGCGGTGCGCGCGGTGATGTACCCGGCGATCACCCCGGCCTCGTCGAGCACCACCAGCAGCCCGGCCGAATCGGTCAGGATCTGGTCGCGGACGGTGTCGATCGGCGTGCCCGTGCCGGTGACGGTCGGCCTGCGCAGGATGGTGGAGACCGGATCGCCGGGACGCCCACGAGCGGCGGCGACCGCGTCGGCCAAGGTGACCACCCCGATGACGGCCTCCCCGTCATGGACGGGCAGCGCGTGCTCGCCCTCCCCGATCATCGCTTCCACGGCCTGATCGACGCGCCGGCCGGGCTCCAGGAGTGGAACCTCATAGGGCACCAGCACATCAGCGGCGACCCGCGCCCCCACGGCACTCTGCGCCCCGATATCGCGGGCCGACGAGCGAGCCCCCACCACCGGCACCGTCCGGCATGGATCGAGAAATCCCCGGCGGGACCCCAGCAGCCAGGATTCACCGGATCCGGTCGGGTGTACGAGCGTCCATTTCTTGGCGTCGCCCTGTGCTTCCGCAGCGCGGATCTTGCGCCACAGGTGAATCCATTCCTGTGCCGATGAGCAAGAGTTGAGAAGCCTGATGACCCGCGTGGTGTGAATGCTGGACTGCCAGGTGTCCTCGTTCGGGACGGCGAGTTCCGCCGGATCAAACAACGGGGTGCGCAGGTCCCAGGTCGCCAGGCTCGAGGATGTGACGGCCAGAACCATCGCCGGGGAAGGAAGCCGGAGGCCGGGATTCTCCGAATACTCGACGACGAGCGTCCGAGCCTCCAAGCCCGTTGGGCGGCCGCCCAACACGGTTCCCGTTTCCGGGGTGGGGCTCGCGGGGTCCGGGAGGGTGTCGTCACTCTCGGGGGCGGTTCGGCGGTGGGCGGCGGCGACGATCTCGGCGGCCCGGCGGTGCGCTTCGGCGACGATGCGGGTCGCCTCGTCCTTGGCGGCCTCGACCTGGTCCTGCGCCTGACGGTCCTCGGCCTCGGTGTCCTGCCGGCCTCCGGCGAGGATCCGCCGCAGGCGGTCCTCGATGTCGTCGGGGGTCAGGTCCGCGGTGGCCCGGTCGACGAGGTCCAGGGTCTCCCCGAGCAGCAGCCCCGCCGACCCCTCCAGGCCGGCGGCCGGAGGGACCTCGCTCACCTGCGGGACGTCCTGGGCGCGGTCGTCGGGATCGTGGTGGTCGTGGTGCTTCATGAGGTCGCCTCCTTTCCGGGGGCAGGTGATGGACGATCCGGGGCGCGGTGGTCGGGTGGCGGGGTCAGGTGCGGAGCGGCGACGGCCAGGCGTTCCTTGAGGCGGTTGCGGGCGTGGCGCAGATGGGAGCGGACGTTCGGCTCGTTCTTGCCCAGCAGTTCGGCGATCTGCTTCGTGGACAGGCCCTCGAAGATGTAGCTCAGGATCCGGCGCTGGGCGGGCGGCAACTCGGCGAGGATCTGCTCGATCCAGTTCAGGTCGACCCACTGCGCGGTCAGATCCTGATCCGCTTCGTCGTCCGATCGCGTCATCGTGTGCAGCGCGATCGCGCGCTGCTTCAGACCGCGGTCCCTGCTCCGTTCCTTGTAGAAGCGGTTGCGGGCCGCCATCCGCACCCAGGCGGAGGGCGTGCGCAGCGTCCGCCACTTCTTGTAGGCGTCCGCGAAGGCGTGCTGCGCGGCGTCCTCGCCCTCTTCCCTGCTCCCTCCCAACAGGAGGATCAGTCCGACGACACCGCGGTAGTGCTGCCGGAAGAACGCGGTGAACTCCTCCTCGACGTCCCCGTTCGTTCGTTCTCCGGCCCCATGCTCCCCGTCCACGACGGATGATCGTTTGACCTCGACCACCGGCAGTCCTCCATCAGCCGCTGTCCACCGAACCCGGGCTCGCCCTCGGAACTCAGGTCCGCGGGCGAGCCCGAGCGTGAAAGACCTCGAGCGAATTTCTTCGGGCGCTCTAGCGGAGCCTGGCGACGATGATGGTGACGAAGAGGGCGAAGGCCGCCGCGGCCACCGTCATCGTCACCGAACCGGTGACCCCGTACGCGCTGACCACTGACAGCAGCACGTTGGTGAAGACCAGCTGGGGGTCACCGCCGGCCCGGCCCCGTTCCCTTTCGACGGCGTGCTGGGACGGTCTTTCCGCGGTCGTCTCGTCCATCGCTGGGAACGGTTCCCGCGAGCCCGGGGGATCGGGCAGGTCGTCGGGCCGTGTCATCGGAGGCAGAGTCGGCCCGGTGGGCTCGTGCGAGGCGAGAGTCAGGCGGCTGGAATCCAAAGGCCGGTTCCCTTCGCAGAGGTCACGTGACGTCGAACACCACTGAGGTCCCCGGCGGTCGCCCGGCGTGAAAGCGCCAGGTCAGAGGTGATGCTCCGGGACGGGCCGGGCAGGGCTGAGGGGTACCCGGGCAGCCGCCCTCCCGCGGGGCGAGGACCACAACTTTGTGTGACGTTGACGTGCACGGTCTGACCGGCGGAACCGCCTGTCGCACGAGGTCGTTCCCGGAATTTTCTTTTGGTAGACAATGTCCACGTCAAATCGAGAGATGCGCGGCACGGTATTTCGCCACTTTCTCTTCATCGTGGGCCGTGTAATATTGGAGGTCATGCCGACAGCAAGCCCGCCAATGTGAGGAGGGGGACGTGCCGAAGGACAATTCATCCGATGCCGGTTGGCGTGTCGAGACCGGTCGCTGCACGAACTGCGATGTCGCCCGCCAGGTCGCCCCGGGACTGGTCGAGGAGATCGGCGGCGTCTCGGTGATCGTCCGGCAGCCGCGCACCGAGGCGGAGGAGCGGGCCCTGCACGCCGCGGCGTACGCCTGCCACACCCGCGCGATCGTGCGCGAGCCGGACGGGCTGGACCCCGCGCGGGATCCGTACCCGCTGCCACTGGACGAGGACGTCTACTTCTGCGGCCACAACTCGGCGCGGACCGCCGCCGCCAACTCCTACCTGCTGCGCCGTCCCACCGGGAACCTGATGATCGATACGCCTCGGTGGAGTCCGGCGCTCGCGGCCAGGTACGAGTCGTTCGGCCCGGTCAGTGATGTCCTGCTCACCCATCGGGACCACGCGGCGCATGGCCGGCGCTACGCCGACCGCTTCGGCGCGCGGCTGTGGATCCACGAGGGCGACCTCGACGCGGCGCCCACCGCCGACGAGGTCCTGCGCGGCACCGAGCCCGTCGAGATCGCCCCGGGGGTGACCGCGCGTCCGCTGCCCGGTCACACCGAGGGCAGCGTCCTCTACCTCGCCGACGACCGTTACTGCTTCAGCGGCGACAGTTTCTACTGGTCCCGCACGACGGGGAATGTCGAGGTCGCCGAGAGCGTCACCTGGTATTCCATCACCGAGCTGGCCGCCTCGCTCGCGCGGACGGTTCCGGACCTCCATTTCGAATGGCTGCTGCCCGGTCACGGCGACCGGAAGCGGCTGCCCGCCCGGGAAATGTCGGAACGCATGCGCGACCTGGCCGCGCGTACCGCGGAACTGTCTCCGCGGCCCATCGACTTCACGGGCCTGCGCTGGTGAATTCCGTGCGCGAGGACGGTCATCGTCTCCTGGCGCGCCGGCCGTTCGCATGGGACGTCGCGACCCGGGCGGGCGGTCCCGACGACCGGTCTCAGGCGCCGCGGTAGTGCCTGCGCAGGGCGATCCCGGCGGCCACGCCCCCGGCCAGGGCGCCCGCTCCGGCGGCGGCGGGCAGGGCGACCATCGTGACCTTGCGGCCGGTGCGGAAGTCGTGGATCGGCCAGCCGTGGTCCCGGGCGTGCTCGCGCAGGTCGGAGTCGGGGTTCACGGCGTGCGGGTGCCCGACGGCGGTGAGCATCGGCAGGTCGTTGATCGAGTCGCTGTAGGCCGAGCAGCGCGCCAGGTCCAGGCCCTCGCGCTGGGCGAGCGCGCGGACGGCCTGCGCCTTCGCGGGTCCGTGCAGCAGGTTGCCGACCAGGCGCCCGGTGTACACGCCGTCCCTGGTCTCGGCGACCGTGCCGAGCGCGCCGGTCAGCCCGAGCCGGTGCGCGATCGTGCGCGCCACCTCCACCGGGGTGGCGGTGACGAGCCAGACCTGCTGGCCCGCGTCCAGGTGCTGGAGCGCGAGGGTGCGGGTGCCGTGCCAGATCCGGTCGGCCATCACCTCGTCGTAGATCTCCTCGCTGAGCCGGACGATCCCGGCGACCTTCTGCCCGGCGACGAACGCGAGCGCGGCCTCCTTCGCGCTGCCGATGTGCCCGGAGTTCTCCGCGCCGCGCACCCGGAACGCGGCCTGCCCCCAGGCGAACACGGCGAGGTCGCGCATCGTGAACAGCTTGCGGGAGGCCAGGCCGCGGGCGAAGTAGTAGATCGAGGCGCCGCGCATCATCGTGTTGTCGACGTCGAAGAACGCCGCCGCGCCCGGGTCGGGGACCGGAGCCGGGCTGGGCTCGGCGGCCGCGGCGGCGGCGGCCGCCTCGCCCGCGCTCACGTGGTCCTCGTCCCTGCCGCGCTGCCAGAATCGCCGCATGGGCAGAGCTTAGTCACCGGCCTCGGGACGGCCCTCGGCGCGGGCGGGCTCACGCGGCCCGGCCCCGGCCCCGGGCCGGCCGTCCT